>CBFCYP010000006.1:0-41527 GCA_965602185.1 uncultured bacterium | reverse complement strand
TCGCGGTCACGGCAAGTCGTGACTCGCGGATAACAATAAATCGTATGGTTTTGTTAAAGTAAACAGCTTTCACTCGCAGGGGTGAACCGAAAGTATCCTCCGATCTACTTAGGCCCTGGCGAAAGAAGGAGGATATCATGAAACGTCGGACAATTTTAACAATTTTATTCATCGTAACCGCGTACCTGTCCGCATCGGCCACGGTGATTCATATTCCCGGCGATTATCCCACCATCCAGCAAGGCGTGGACATTAGTTCCGACGGCGACACAGTATTAGTCCAGCCGGGGACCTATGTCGAGAACATCAATTTCAACGGGCATAATATCGCGTTGGGGTCGCTGTTTTTACCGTCGCAGGATACGGTTTTTATATCCCAGACGATTATAGATGGAGACAGCTCGGGATCTGTTGTGACTTTTAATCATGGGGAAACTCCCAACGCGATAATTACCGGTTTCACGATTCAGAACGGATTTTCAATGAATGGCGGCGGGATCAATTGTTTTTCCTCCAATCCCACAATCTGCAACAATATTATTAACGGAAATTCCGCTGAAGGAAACGGAGGGGGGATCTATTGCGATAGCTCCGATCCGGTAATATCATTTAATATGATCAGCGGCAACACGGTTTATGACGGGACGGGCGGAGGCGTTTATTGCTGGAATAACTCCAGCCCGATTATCTCCGCCAATACCATAAGCGGAAATTCCGCACACAATGGCGGAGGCATTTGTTGTGGCCCGGTTTCCTCGCCGGTTATACGCGGAAACATAATCTGTCTTAATTCTGCCGCGCCGGGCGGATACGGCGGAGGAATTTATTGTCTTGCCTCCAGCCCCCTGATCAGCAACAACGTCATCCACAGCAACGTCGCCACCAGCTGGCTTTTTGGATACGGAGGCGGGATCTGCTTCAGCGAATGCGGCGGCATGATTGTTAATAATACGCTCAGCCTGAATTACGCCCGTTACGGCGGAGGTATGGCCGTTCTCGATGCCTCGTATCCGGTTTTAAAAAATACGATTCTCTGGGTGAACACGGCTCCCACCGTACCCCAAATCTTAATTGATGATGTCTCGACTCTGGCTGTTACCTATTCCAATATTCAAGATACCCTGTGGCCGGGCGCTGGCAATTTAAGCGTCGATCCGCTGTTCAGGGATACTGCCGCCGGTGATTTTCACCTGATGTCCACAGCCTGCGGGGATTCTCTCGATTCGCCGTGTATAGATGCTGGCCATCCGGCGATGGTAGACAGTCTTCTGGATTGTTCCTGGGGTTTGGGAACGTATATGAGCGATATGGGCGCTTTCGGCGGCGGGGATTCGGTAATTGTCGGTGTTATTGATAATAGTTTCTTTTTACCGGATAAAATCACATTAATGCAGAATTACCCGAATCCCTTTAATTCTGGAACCACGATCAAGTTTATTATTGTTGAATCAATGGAGGTAAAATTATCGATTTATGACCTGCTGGGCCGTGAGGTTCAGACTTTGATCGACGAATTCAGACCGGCAGGCGTTCATACCGCGACATTCGACGCTTCCGATCTATCAAGCGGTGTGTACTTTTACAGGTTGCAGGTGAGAGAAGCAGTTGAGGCAAAACCTATGGTTTTGTTGAGGTAATTAACTTTCACTTGCGGGGGTTGGCCGATATTATCCTTCGATCTTTAAAACGCCCCTGTGAATAAAGGAGGATCTTATGAAGCGTTTCATTATCCTGACTATTTTATTTATGGGATCACTTTACTTATCTGCATCCGCGACAATAATCCACGTTCCCGGGGATTATCCCACCATTCAACAGGGCATTGATGCCTGTAGCTTCTTCGACACGGTGATAGTGGCCAACGGCACATATTACGAGCACGTCTGGGTAAACACGAGTATCAGCCTGATTGGCGAGAACCGGGGCAATACAATTATCGACGGATCGGGATCCGGGGACGTACTATTCATCAGCGCCTTCAAAGTTTTAGTCCGTAATTTCACCATCAGAAACAGTGGGATCGGATTTTTGGATGCCGGGATCGAGATATGCCACGCTGATAGCTGCTTTATTGAATGTTGTGATTTTGAAGATAATTGCTCCGGAATATGCCTGTACGGATCGAGCCAAAGCATGATCTCCAGATGCAGATTCTCATACAATATGAACGGTCTTCATTTCTGGGAAGACTCGCTGGTGGCTACTCCCGATAACTTCGCCAACACGATTCAAAATAATATCTTTGAAAACAATGATTCAACAGGGATATTATTCGATCACACGCTCGTGAACCACCATACATCAAATCTTGTTATAGGAAACAGGATCTTCGGTAATGACCAGGGGATTTCTACTATAATGTCCGAGGAAAATACCTTCGCTTATAACGAAATAGTGGGTTGCGCCAGCTACGGGGCAGCGCACGCCATGTGTTTTGGAGGAGGTCAAAACAACGAGTGGCATCATAACAACTTCATTTTAAACCACGCTGATACTCTGCAGGCCAGCGATATCGGCGGGGGAATCGACTACTGGTATTGCGTGGCCGATAGCGAGGGCAATCACTGGTCGGATTACAACGGCCCGGATAACAACGGGGATGGGATTGGCGATATCCCTTATATAATTGACGGCAATGAAAGCCAGGATCTCGCCCCGCTTATGCAACCCCTGGAATCTATTATCTCCGGCGGCGTATCCGACGGATTTGAACCGATCGAGGGCGTCTATGTTCAGGCGCTGGGAATATCAATCGACGACTATACCGATTCCGACGGCACGTACTCGCTCGAGGGCCTCGGCGCCGGCATGTACGACATTTCTTTCACTCATTCCCTTTACCGAGATACAGTTGTGGCAAGCGTCCCGGCGACTCTCGATTTCGCGACCTGGTTGTATGTGGTGATGGATCCGCTTACGGGAGTCGACGAAAATAACC
This sequence comes from uncultured bacterium, assembly GCA_965602185.1. Lineage (GTDB taxonomy): Bacteria > Zixibacteria > MSB-5A5 > UBA10806 > UBA10806. The sequence goes on along the minus strand of CBFCYP010000006.1, from coordinate 38,589 downwards.
CGTCCGCTCCGGAGAGATTCACGTTATTGCAGAATTATCCGAATCCGTTTAACGCCAACACGACGATAAGGTTTATTTTAGAGAAATCCCAGGATGTAAAACTGACCGTATATGATTTGCTGGGGCAAAAAATTCATACAATTTTCAAAGGAAAAATGCAGTCGGGAGTTCACACGGTAAATTTCGACGCTTCCTCGCTTTCCAGCGGCGTGTATTTTTACAGGTTGCAGGCCGGGGATACTGTTGAGACGAAGAGGATGGTGTTGATGAAATAGATAATTAGCGATCAAGGCAGGCCGTGACATACAGCGCAGGGCCTTATGGCAATATGCAGCTATGATAGCAAATTGAGAAACTTGTTAATATTGATTCGCTTAAAGGTGCGGGACGCGATTAAAACATCAGGAGGTTAAATACTGCAATGAAAATTATTATTTTACTCTGTACGCTATTTATGCTCATGGGAGCGTATTCGCTCAGTTTTGCTCAAACGCCGGATACGTTATGGACAAGAACGTTTGGCGGGTCCGGCAATGATTATGTGTACGATTTGAAACAGACTTCGGACGGCGGATTTATACTGGCGGGATCGGGTGTCTTCGGGACAGGCGGTCCGAATATTTATCTCGTAAAGACAGACGCTGGCGGGGATACAATCTGGACGCGGTTTTTCGACGCCGTTGACTCCGATCATGCTTCCTCCGTTCAGCAAACCGATGATGACGGGTACATTGTGGCCTGCAACGGATTCACGAACCTGATAAAATTAGATGAGTTCGGAGATTCGTTATGGAGTCATGATTACGGAATAGTCGCCAAATCGGTGTCGCCGACCAACGACGGCGGATATATTTTGGGAGGAGGCGTCGTTGATGGCCCCTGGATCATCAAGACCGATTCCCTGGGCAATGTCGTCTGGAGCCATTTTTTCGACAATAATTATTTCAATCATATCACTCATGTCCAGCAGACGTTTGACGGGGGATATATGGCGGCGGGAACCGCCTATTCGGATTCGAACTGGTCCGATTTTTTCATCATAAAAATGGATGGCTCCGGGGATACTTTATGGACCCGATCATATGGTACAATTGGCGCGGAGGAGGCTCACTGCGCCCAGCAAACCTTCGATGGCGGATATATTATCAGCGGCCTCTTTTTCCGGACCGTAAGAACCGATGCGGCAGGCGATACGATCTGGTGCCGTAATTACGGCTACAACGGAACGGGGTGTGCCTATTCCCTGCAGGAAACCCTCGATGGCGGTTATATAATCGGCGGTCGAACAAATCTTCCCTTTATGGAAGCGCAGTTCTATATGGTGAAAACCGATCTGGACGGGAATATTGAATGGGAATTCGATTACGGATCGGCCGGCTATGATATCGGCCATAACGTACGTCAGACCGACGATTTGGGCTATATCATGGCCGGCTGGACAGATTCGGCCGGGATCGGCGGGATGGATATCATGCTGGTCAGGCTGGGATACCCGACGGGAGTCGAAGATCTGCCGATTCCTGTACCCGAAAATATATCACTTTTGGCTAACTATCCCAATCCCTTCAACTCCTCTACCATGATAGAATTCACTCTGGATAAATCGCAATTTGTAATGTTGACAGTATATGACCTGCTGGGGCGGGAGATAAGAACATTATTGGAGGGGGAAAGATCCGCAGGAAATCATAAAATTTCTTTTGATGCCACTTCCCTTTCCAGCGGCGTCTATTTCTACCGGTTGCGGGCGGGTGATCGCGTTGAAACCAAGCGGATGGTGCTTTTAAAGTAACAGGGAGTTGAAGATTTATGCAAGTGAAGTTCTTTTACAACTTATCTATACTGCTTTTTTCAGCTTTTTCGTTCAGTTATGCACAGGCGCCCGATACGGCCTGGACAAGGACCTACGGCGACAGCGGCTATGATGGAGCCACCTGCATCCGACAAACCACAGATGGCGGCTATATTATCGGTTGCCGAGGATTTGCCACTCTCATTAAAACCGATGAAAATGGCGATTCAGTTTGGATAAAAGATTATAGCTTAACCGCCAGATCGGTTCAGCAAACGGCGGACGGCGGGTATATATTCGTTTGTGATGGTTTTGCCAACCTGATAAAGACCGATGCTAACGGCGATTCAGTATGGACGCGCGATTATGATATCGATCCCAGCAGTGTTCTTCAATCAACCGACGGCGGATATATCGTCGCCGGTTATACCGTAACGGGAGGATACAGTCAATGCTGCCTTCTCAAAGTCGATTCTCTCGGCGATTCAATCTGGCAACAATCATATTTCATCGGTGAAGGCGGCGGTATTTCGGCGGTGCAACAGACAACTGACGGAGGCTATATCGCCGCCGGGCTTGTTCATTTCGCTATAGGCTGCTGGGATTACTGCCTTCTGAAAACCGACGCCTCAGGTGATTCAAGCTGGGTTAAGATCCATGGAAGGCCCGGTAATCCCGACGAGGTGTATGCCGTGGCGCAAACCGATGACGGCGGCTATATCATGACCGGCCTCTACTACTGGACAGTGAAAACGGACGAATACGGTGATTCCCTCTGGTCTCATTACTATGGGTCAGGCGAAATCGGCTGCGCATACTCTGTTGAACAAACCAGCGACGGCGGTTACCTGATAGCCGGTTATGTCGATCCCCTGTTCGAGGATGAAGGGCAGATTTTAATCGTAAAAACCGACGCTTCAGGCAATTTAATCTGGGAGGATTATCTCGGCGGCGACGGGATCGAACATTGCTATGATGCCATACAGACGGACGACGGCGGGTATATAGCGGCCGGCTATACCGGCTCCTTCGGGGCGGGCAACCATGATGTCTGGATCTTAAAATTCGAAAGCGAGACATCCGTGCCCGGTATTGTTGAGTCTATCCCGGTCGATTTATCACTTGGTAATAACTACCCCAATCCCTTCAATTCCTCCACTACGATAGAATTTACTCTGGGCAAACCGTTATTCGTAACGCTGACAGTTTACGATCTGCTGGGGCGCGAGATAAGAATCCTATTAGATGAGGAAAAGCCTCCCGGAATACATAAAATTCCTTTTGATGCCTCTTCCCTTTCAAGCGGCGTATATTTCTACCGGCTGCAGGCTGGAGATAAAGTTGAGACAAAGAGGATGGTTTTATTGAAATAACAGGAGTGATAGGTTATCGAAAAGAAATCCATAAGCTTCTTTATTATAATATTTTTTTCCGCCTGGTCGATAGGATTTACCCAGGTGCCGGATACATTATGGACAAAGACATTCGGCGGGACTGATAATGACTACGCCTATGACCTGAAACAAACCTCGGACGGCGGCTATATTCTGGCGGGATCAGGTACCTTCGGGTCGGGATGGTGGGATATTTATCTCGTAAAGACCGATGCTAACGGAGATACGACTTGGACACGGTTTTTTGACGCCGCCGGCCCGGATTGGGCTTCCTCCGTTCAGCAAACCGATGATGGCGGGTATATAGTTGCGTGCGATGGTTTCGCCGACCTGATGAGGATAAATGAATTCGGTGATTCCCTGTGGAGTCACGATTACGGAATAATCGCCAACTCGGTGTTGCAAACCAATGATGGTGGCTATGCTATCGGCGGAGGGGCTGTTGAGGGCCCCTGCATCATCAAAACCGATTCTCTCGGTAACGTTGTCTGGGACCATGTCTATGGAAACGATGATTTCGGCAGTGTTATTTATATACAGGAAACATATGATGGCGGATATATGGCGGTCGGGACGGCCTATTCGGAGCAAAGCTGGTTTGACTACTACCTTATTAAAACCGATAGCTCAGGAGATACGCTGTGGACCCGCTCGTATGGATCAACCGGACCGGAAGAGGCCTACTGCGCCCGGCAAACCTCCGACGGCGGTTATATTCTTACCGGTCTCTTTTTCTGGACTGTAAAAACCGATGCGGCAGGCGACACGGTCTGGAGCCGATATTACGGCTACGGCGAGATGGGGTGCGCTTTTTCCATCCAGGAAACGCACGATGGCGGATATATAATCGGGGGTTACATAGATCCTCCGGGATTGGAAGAAGCGCAATTTTACATTGTAAAAACCGATCCGGATGGAAATGCAATATGGGAATCCGAATACGGCGGAGAAGACTGGGATCTCTGCCACGGGGTCTGTCAGACGGATGACGGCGGTTATGTCATGACCGGCTGGACGAATTCATACGGGATCGGAGGGATGGATATCTGGCTGGTAAGGCTGGGTTATCCGACGGCCGTCAAAGATCTGTTTGCTCCTGTTCCCGAATATATATCGCTTTCGAGCAACTACCCCAATCCTTTCAACTCCTTCACCACGATTGAATTTTCGCTGGATAAACCCCAAATCATAACGCTTGCGGTTTATGATCTATTGGGCCGGCAGATAAAAACATTATTGGATGAGGAAAGACCCGCGGGAAGACACCGAATTTCTTTCGATGCCTCCTCCCTTTCCAGCGGCGTCTATTTCTACCGGTTGCGGGCGGGGGACGAAGTTGAAACGAAGAGGATGGTATTATTGAAGTAATAGAAAACGGGGCGTCTGTTTTTCCCAATTACAGACATAAGATCAAAATAATCTTAATTTGTTTGCTTATTCCTTTTGCGCATTCGGCTTTAAGCCAGATTTATGTCGACGATACATTATTTGTCGGGAATAACGGCGGCTCTCCATTTCATGTCCCTTATCAGGGTGTTGTTGATATCCCGCTCTGGTTAAATGAAATATACGAGGGTTCGACCGGGGCTATTAATCTGGCCACATCCAATTATGCAGTTTCCGAGCGTTTAGACGGCAATTTCTTTTATCCCTGGTATTTCAATTTCTACCCGCCTATATGGTATCAGGATTATTCGGCGCAGAGTTTGTGGTTTACTGCGCAAAATCCTCCTGATTCGGTCGGCCATTTTGCTGATTTTACAATCAGAATGGCTCTGGACGCCTCCTATATAAATGATACCCTGCAAATATTAAACGCCAACGTGCAGTTCAGCGATTCGACTGGTTACGTGCTCATACTTTACGGATTACGTATCAGTCCGGTCGTTATAGACGATATAACCGCGATCGACGCGGAGGCCGCAAAACCTGATGACATTGCCATAAGCCGCGTTTATCCAAATCCTTTCAACTCTTCTACCACGATCGAATTTTCATTGAACAAACCGCAATTCGTAACATTGACGGTTTACGACCCGTTGGGGCGAGAGATAAGGGCGATATTAAATGAGAAAAAGCCTGCCGGAACACATAAAATTGCTTTTGATGCCTCTTCCCTTTCCAGCGGCGTCTATTTTTGCAGCCTGCGGGCGGGAGATATGGTTGCTTCAAAACGGATGATTCTACTTAAATAGAGGTTGTTTGACGGCGAAAAATAGTGATATACGTGAATTTGCGGAATCCCGGCAATCTATTTTATAAATTAAGCGAATAAATGCGCTATTCCGGCGAAAACGACAATTAAACGACCAAAAAGTGATTGTTTTAGCCGGATTATTTCTTATATTGCGATCGAGGTTGAACTAATTTCAACACATACACCGGGGCGTCTGGTTTTGAGATATTAAGTTACATTTTACGCAGGGAGTTCCTGATGGGAAAAATGAAATGTTCCTTAATGACTACCATTTGTGTAATTCTAATCGCAAACGTTATAGCCGTAGGCCAGGAGAGAACTGTAGGTTTATTTATCAACGAGGATGATGCTTATGTAGGCTATACTCTTTTCTCTCCTATGTCGTACACAGTTTCCTATCTTATCGACAACAACGGATTGCTAATTAACTCGTGGCAAAGCGATTATCGACCGGCCATGATGGCATATGTGCTCGAAAACGGCAATCTTTTGCGCACCGGTAAGCATTCGGGAAATCCGGAATTCGCTCTGGGAGGCGGAGCGGGAGGATACCTGCAGGAATTCGAATGGGATGGAATCCTTGTATGGAATTTTTTGTATTCCGACTCTTTATATTGTCCTCATCATGACATAGAACCTCTCCCCAACGGAAACCTGCTGGTGATCGCCTGGGAATATAAATCCGCGGCGGAGGCTATCGCGGCGGGCCGCAACCCTAACTTGTTGGGTCAGGGCAAATTATGGCCGGAGCATATTATCGAGGTGCAGCCGGACGGACAAACCGGGGGTATAATAGTATGGGAATGGCACATGTGGGATCATCTTATTCAAGATTACGATTCCACCAGGGCCAATTACGGAATTGTGGAGGATCATCCGGAATTAATGAATATCAATTTTGCATATAACAACAGAGCTGATTGGAGCCATTTCAATTCCATCGACTATAACGAGGCACTCGATCAGATACTCATAAGCGCCCATGCGCCAAGCGAGATACTGATTCTGGATCATAGTACTACCACCGCTGAGGCGGCCGGTCATACCGGCGGTATCTACGGCAAAGGCGGTGATTTCCTTTATAGGTGGGGCAATCCGCGTGCATATAGAGCGGGACAGGAATCTGATCGACAATTATTCAAACAGCACGATGCCGGTTGGATAGAACCCGGTTACCCGGGAGCGGGGAATATTCTGATTTTCAACAATGGTAATGATCGTCCGGGAGGCAATTACTCCTCCGTTGACGAGATTGTGCCCCCCATCGACAGCTCCGGCAACTATTATCTGGCGCCCGATTCGGCGTACGGCCCTGAAGAGCCGGTATGGGTATATACGGCAGAAAATCCTACCGATTTTTACGCGCAGAATCTCTGCGGGGCACATCGTCTTCCGAACGGTAACACATTAATAACCGATGGACGAACGGGGACTTTTTTTGAAATCACCCTGAACGACAGTCTGGTATGGCTATATGTAAATCCGGTAAACTCGTCAGGCCCGGTGTACCAGGGCGATCCCCCATTGAATAATAATGTTTTCTGGGCCACTCGATATACACCGGACTATCCGGGTTTTGACGGGCAGAATATGACGCCCGGCGATCCGATCGAGCTATATCCAACCGACATTTCCTATAATAAAGACATACTTCCCGGCGTGTTTTCATTATCACAGAATTATCCCAATCCTTTTAACGCCAACACTACGATCGAGTTCAGGTTAAACAAGCCTCATTATGTGAAATTATCGGTATATGATCTGCTTGGCCGCGAGAATCAAGTTTTGATGGCAAAGGAAAAACAAGCCGGTTCTTACAGGGTAACATTCGACGCTTCAGGATTATCAAGCGGTGTTTATTTCTACAGGTTACAGGCCGGAGATATATCTGAAACACAGAGAATGATAATATTGAAATAGATTTTAGATTCTCCATTATAGTATCGGGTAAACCGAAAAATGGAATTTTATCAGAAGGTTATTTTGTTATCAGGCAGAATTCAGAAAATGAAATTAAAAACAGGTGATTTTTGTATTTCAGCGGAAGATACGATTCTGGTAAAGAATCTGCTGAGAAAAAATCTCATTCCCGTTTGAAGGAAAAGGAGCGCAGTCATATGAAGTTTGTTATTGCGTTATCTACGGCAGTTATCTGTCTTGCCGGTACGACAGCCGCGCAGACGCCGCAGATTTTGTCGGTTCTGCCGACGCAGAATGAATTGAACGTGGCCGTGAATACAAATATCTCGGCAACATTTGATATTGATATGAACGAGACCACGATAAATGAATCAACATTTATCGTTTTCGGCTTATATACGGGGATGCACGGGGGCACCATAACATATGATAGCCCGACAAATACGGCTGTCCTCGACCCGCAGGATTATTTTGAGGACGGCGAGATTGTTACTGCGGTTCTTACCGCGGGCATACAATCGTCCGGCGGAACTCCGCTTGCCAGCGGATATACCTGGTCTTTTACCGCTGTGGCGGCCGGCGGCTCAGGGACATTTACCCAGGATTCGGCGTACAATGCCGGCTCCGAGCCAACCTCCATCTGTGTCGCGGATTACGATGGTGACGGAGATATGGATCTGGCAACAGCAAATCGCGCTTCCGACAGCGTTGCAGTTTTATCAAATAACGGTTACGGTTTGTTTGCCCTTGAATCATCCTATCTCGTGGGATTTAATCCCTGGGGGATTTCAGCCGCAGATCTAAACATGGATAATAATATCGACTTGGCGGTAGCATGTCGTGATTCCGGAGAAATTTCGATATTGCTGAACAACGGCGACGGCACTTTCGCGGTGGATTCGACTTACTCAATCGAAAATCCTCCCGTATCGTTATCCGCCGCGGACCTGGACGGTGACGGCGATATCGATCTGGCGACGGCAAGCCTTGATTCAAACAATATATCCATATTTCTAAACTCCGGGGCTGGTATATTTTCGACCGCATCGACTTATCCGGTAGGTACCACTCCCTGGGGAGTCTATTCGGCTGATCTGGATGGGGACGGCGACCTCGATCTTACCACCTCAAATCGCGGTTCCAGTGATATTTCGGTATTGTTGAATAACGGCGACGCGTCATTCGTTCTCGATTCATCATACGCAGTGGGAACAAATCCCATATCAATTTTCGCCGCCGACCTCGACGGCGACGCCAACAACGATCTGGCGGTGGCCAATTTTACTATCAGCAGTATTTCGGTCCTGATAAATAACGGTGACGGAACATTCGCGCCATTTGAATCCTACTCGGTCGGCACCAGGCCCCGGTTCGTATATGCCGCGGATTTCGATGGAGATGGAAACCTCGATATAGCAACGGCGAACCGCAACTCCAGTAACGTCTCGATTTTAATAAATAATGGCGATGGGACATTCGGCTCGCAGACCGATTTCGCGGTGGGCCTCAATCCCGTGTCAATTTCCGCCGCGGATCTCGACGGCGACGCCGATATGGATCTGGCAACGGCCAATATCGGTTCGGCCAATATCTCGGTTCTTTTAAATGAGGGTACTACCGGCATAGTGGAAAGCTCGATCCCGCCGCAAGAATTTTCGGCCTGGAAAAATTACCCCAACCCCTTCAACGCCTCTACAGTGATAGAATTTTCGCTTGAAAAACCGCAATTCGTAACGTTGACAGTTTACGACCTGCTGGGGCGGGAGATAAAAACCTTGATGAATGAGGAAAGATCGGCAGGAAAACACAGGATTTCGTTTGATGCCTCGTCCCTTTCCAGTGGTGTATATTTCTACCGGCTGCGGGCGGGGGACAGAGTTGAATCGAAAAGGATGGTGTTGTTAAAATAGAGAAATAACTATGAAAATATTACGTTATATCTTTTTTCTCTCACTAATGCTCTTTATTAGTAAGGCGAACATGTACGCCCAGCCTCCCGATACAGTATGGACAAAGTTATATGGGGGAAGTGGTGATGACCGGGTTAATTCGGCAAATGAGACCTCTGACGGAGGATTTATAATCGCCGGAAGTACAAAATCGTTCGGCGCTGGCCAGAACGACGTTTATATCATAAAAACCGATTCCGATGGTGACACTATCTGGACAAGAACCTATGGTGGGCTACTTTGGGACGTGGCTTATTCGATACAACAAACCCTGGACGGCGGATATATAATCACTGGATACACTTATTCCTTTGGTGCGGGGAACAGCGATCTTTATCTCATAAAAACGAATTCAATCGGTGATACTCTATGGACGAGAACATATGGAGGCGAGTTTCCGGATGGAGGTGTGATGGTTCGAGAGATTACGGGTGGCGGATATATTATTTTAGGATATACAGAATCGTTCGGAAACGGTAATCGGGATATCTGGCTTTTGAAAACAAATGAAGTCGGCGATACTCTATGGACGGAGACTTTTGGAGGGGCATATCAGGATTACGCCGGTTCTATGCAGCAGACGACCGATGAAGGCTACATAATTGCCGGCTCTACGGATATTATACCATCGATAAACTATGCTTACTTGATAAAAACGGATGCAAATGGGGATATATTGTGGTCAAGAACATTTTGGGGCGGGGATTTTGTATCGCTTCAATCTATAGAACAAACGCTCGATGGAGGGTATATCATAGGAATTTCTTCGTATTCTTACTCCGACTCCGACTGTGACATATATCTTCTGAAAACTTATCCGTCAGGCGACAGCACTTGGGCCAGGGTATACGGCGGAGCAGAGTGGGACCAAGTTTTTTCGGTTGATATTACTTCTGATCAGGGCTATTTGATTGCTGGATATACAGAGTCGTTCGGCGCAGGATCAGAGGATGTTTATGTGATTAAAACGGATTCGCTCGGAACGGAGACTTGGAGCGTTGTCTACGGCGGAGTTTCGGATGATGTCTCCCATTCCGCTCTCCAAACCACTGATGAAGGATACATGATAGCCGGCAACACGTTATCTTTCGGCGTAGGCTCCGGTGACATCTGGCTGTTGAGATTGGCTTCGGAAACGGATATCTTGAAAGACGAAAGCTTTATCCGACCATCGCTAATGGCTCTTTCCCATAATTTCCCTAATCCCTTCAACACCTCAACCACAATAGAATTTTCTTTGGATAAACCGCAATTCGTTACGCTGAAAGTTTACGACCTGCTGGGGCGGGAGATAAAAACATTATTAAATGAGGAGAAGCCGGCAGGTCGTCATCGATTTGTCTGGAACGCCTTGGATCGTTCATCAGGTTTATACTTTTATCGAATGGAGGCCGGGGATTTTATAGAAACCAGGAAAATGATCTTGCTTAAATAAAATCGGCAAACCGACAACTATTCAATTATTTAATTCGTAAAGAAATCGAAGATATTACCCAGCATACTGGTTCCGGCTTTGAAAAACTCCGTATACCTGCATCGCGAACAGGTGGCCGCCGTGAACCTGCTTCCCTGCACGTCGAAAATCTTGCTCCAGAATCCGCCCGCCGCTCTTATCTCCCCGGTTTCGTATTGATTGTTTGAGCATTTGGGACATTTATAATTCAGGCTCTGCATAATACCTCCATCAACTTTTCACTTCCCAATAACATATACACCTGCAGACCAGAAATATTCAATTAATAATTCGCAAATGGATTTTCGCATCCCATCTCTAAGGGATCATATAAAGCCGTATATTTAACCTGTCGATTGAGATCGGCGCCGCCGGTGAAAAAATCGCAGGACAGCAGAAACATGGTTACGGTGTATTCCTCGAAGTTTTTGAATTTATCCGAGAAGGGCGTTATTTTATAAATATCCACAAATGAATAAAGCGGTCTGATCATCCCGGACCAACTGCCAATTAGCCTCTGTTTGGTCGATAGAGTATTCTGGAAATCACGGGCGAATTTCTTCAATTGGGATTTATCGATCTTCATGTAACCCAGTTTTTTCCTGATTATGGAAATAATAATATCGGTGGCGTCGCCTTTTCTCACCTTGAAGGCCCACCATCCGGCGGCATATAATGACACGCCCGAAAACAGCGTTATAATCACGAATTTTCTTCTGCTGATTTTTTCGGCCAATTCTAATACCTCTATCTACAGATGATCCGCCGCCCACAAGGCCAGCGCCGACAGGGTCAGCGCCGGATTCGCCGGAGCGCATGTGGGAAAACTGCCGCTTCCCAGAACCAGGAGATTTCTGATTTTATGATGTTTCAGATATTTGTCCACCACGCTGGTTTCGGGGTCATTTCCCATGACCGTGGTACCCATTATATGGCCGTCGGTAAAGTTGACCTTTTCACTGATTATTATATCCTCCACGGGCAACGGCTTAAGCAGTTCGTCAAGGCGTTCCGGCAGTTTTTCGATGGAACGTCTGGTATAATCGGAGTAATCGACATAAACCGTCTCCGGCAATTCGGGATTTTCATCGCTGATCTTAACATAGTTTTGGGGCGACGGGATATCCTCGAATATTATTTTGAAAAACATACGTTGACGCCATTTCCCCTTCTCCGCACGGAGGCCGTTCAGATGAGGCACATTATACGATTCTATCAAGCAGGCGGCATACTCGGATCGGTGAGCGCCGTCATAAAGCATATAGCCGTGACCGGTGATGCTGGTGCTTCCCTGCAGATTATCCACACCGCCGAGTTCCACTCGAACAAATTTGGATATTTGCTCATTAAGGTTTTTCCCCAGCATGGGATGTTCAAGCCCGGATTTCAGAAGAATAAAGGGATTAAAAATACTGTTGGCGCCAAGGACAAACAGCTCTCCCCGGGCTTTTTCCATTGTACCGTTTTTCATATATTCGACGGAGACGGCTGAATCGCCGTTTATATTCAGATTTTTTACTTCCGACTCGAGGAGCAGCGTTATGCGAGGATCCCGATAAATATAATCCAGTTCGTTTAAGACCGTAAACTTGGCGTCCACGGGGCAGATATCGCATACTCCGGCCGCGCAGCAGATATTGCGGTTTCTGGTTCCCTCGCGGGCCCGCGCGCAGGGTTGAGGAAAATACCTGTCGGGATAGGCCTTTTCAAGGATTTTGTCCGGATCGGAGAGCATATGCGGAAGCTGCGGATAAGGTTGGCTGCGGGGATATAAAGCGGTATTATCCGGGCCGGATACTGCCATAATTTCTTCGGCCTTACAGTAATATTCCTCGATGTCGTCATAGCTTATCGGCCAGTCTTTCCCCACACCATAGATCGATTTCAGCCTGAAATCGTTCGGCATATTTCGGGGGGTGCATCCCCACCAGATCTTGGACCCGCCGCCATATCCGGGAGAAAAATACCATCCCTTATTTACATTACGGTTGATGAAAAGGCTATTGTAGGGGAGACTCGAACTGGCCCTGTTTTCCAGTTGCCAATCGAGGGAATCGCGCTTGCCTCGCTCCAGAACCAGGATACGTTCGCCGGCTTTGGCTCTTTGAAGGTATGAAAACAGGAAAAAGGATGACGCGAATCCAGTTCCGACTACAATCAGATCAAAGCTTTTCCCCGTTGGCTGAGCAAACATAAAACCCGAAAAATATAGATTCCGGCTTTATGGATGTCAATTGCTTTTTTTGCTTAAAAATGAATATTTTATTTGACTTTTCATCGTTATTATGATAACTTATGGTGTTAATAAGGGAATGGTCCATTTCCCTCGTGGGCAGGTTCCTTTTATTTTATTGAGGGATTAACAAAACCCCGACTGGGGCAAAAGGAGTTTAATGTGGCTACCGGTAAAGTAAAATGGTTTAACCGCCAAAAGGGATATGGTTTTATTATTCCCGACGAAGGTGACAAAGATCTGTTCGTTCATCATTCAAACATTGACGGCGAAGGTTTCCGCTCGCTCGAAGACGGCCAGATGGTTGAATTCGAAGTGCAGGATGGAACGAAAGGCCCGGAAGCTATAAAGGTTCGTCCATTATAGATTTTAATAGATCAAGATAACAGACCAATTATAGCCTGATATTTATAAAAGGGTTGCTTCATTAATATCCTGAAGCAGCCCCTTCTGTACGGCTGTCCGTTCCACCGGTGATAAGACCGGTTTCGGGATCCACCCAGATACATTGCGCCGAAGCCCATTCGTATGAACGATATACGGTGTGGCCTCTGGCCATGAGTTTTTCAATAGTATCAAACGAAATGGCCGGCTCAACAAAAACGATATCCGGTTTCCATTGATGATGGACGCGCGGATTATCTACCGCTCTTTGTATATCCATGCCGAATTCAACCACATTCAGAATTGTCTGTACCACGGCGGTAATAATCCTGGGGCCGCCCGGAGAACCGAAAATACCGGCTGGTTTTCCATCCTTTAAGACCAGGGTTGGAGACATCGATGAAAGCGGCCTTTTACCCGGCTGAATCGAGTTGGCTTCGGAACCAACAAGTCCGTAAAAATTCGGAATTCCGGGCTGAAGCGAGAAATCATCCATATGGTTGTTGAGAAACAACCCGTATCCCGGAAGAACCACCCCCGAGCCGAAACTGGTGTTCAGGCTGGCGGTAAATGCCACCATGTTCCCTGATGAGTCAATGATGGAAAAATGAGTGGTCTCCGTGCTTTCATATCCGGGCAACGTTCCCGGACCCTGAATATCGGACGCCTTATAGGGAACCATACTCTCGCGCAATCCCTCAAGATAAAGCGTATCCAGTAATCCGTCGACGGGAATACTCACGAAATCGGGATCGCCGAGATAATAGGCCCGGTCGGCAAAGGCGCGCTTCATCGCCTCCACCATCAGATGAATCGTCTCGGACGATCCCGCTCCCCAGTATCTCAAATTGAACGGTTCCAGTATTTTCAATATCTGAACGACATGAATACCACCGGACGACGGCGGCGGCATGGAGTAAATATCGTAACCGCGAAAATGACCATGAACAGGCTTGCGCGTAACCGCCTGATATTCCTCGAAATCCTTCTCGGTAAGATAGCCGTTGTTTTTGTTTACGAATTTCACCAGGTCTGTGGTAAAATCGCTGTGATAAAACCATTCGGTTCCATTGATAGCAAGGCTGTCGAGAAATCGAGCCAGGTCTTTCTGAATCAGCTTATGGCCAAAAGTATACGGCAACGAATCGTTGGGAGGAAAAAACAGCTCTTTTGCCGAGGGGTATTGAATCAATCGATCTTTTGAATATAAAAGACGCTCGGCATAGGTTCTGGAGATGATAAATCCGGTGTCGGCTATGGTGATAGCGGGTCTTAGAAGTTCATTCCATTGACGGGTGCCCCATTTTTTATAGATAAGATCGAGGGCGGCGGGCTGGCCGGGGGTCGCCACCGCGGTTACTCCCTCGGTGGAAAGACCGGGCAGAACGGATTTGCTTTTTTTATCGACAAACATATCGCGCTGAGCTTTCAGCGGGGCCCGTTCCCGTCCATCGATGGCGAAGATCTCCCCTGTTTCCGCCCAATAGATCATTATGAAGCATCCGCCACCCATGCCGGAGTTGTACCCTTCGGTGATATTCAGAGTGGCGCTGACAGCTATGGCAGCATCGATCGAATTTCCCCCATCACGCAAGACCTGCAAACCGATTCCGGCGGCTATCGGCTCCGATGATACCACCATGGCTTGATGGGCAACGGCCGGCCTCGGCGAGGCGGCGTAGGAGAAGTTGAGAGAAGAAGTCGACAATGAAATTATTATTAAAAATATTAATCCGCGTTTCATTTTTCCTCCGATGAAATGTTCATAATTGATTAGAATTCTATGATATTTTTCTGATTCTTGCAAGACTTGTGTTATGATAAGATAAAGCATGCTTATGCCTTCGGCAAAAGCATGCCATTCTTATTATTGGGGTTACCAAGCGGCGCTTGGTAATCAGTATTTTTTACTGCGGTGTCGGGGCACCCGGCGGCACCGCGAATTCAGGTGGGGGAGTTCTCGCAAACTAAGAGGATGGTGTATTTGAAATAGGCTCGGCGTCGGGGGACAAGCCCCCGACCTACGGCTACGACATGGATGTAGCGATGCGTCAAATCCCGGGAGGATTTGACTTACGCCCCATATGGGCCGCGAGCAATAATTTAGTATGATGGCTTAAAGATTGTATATAATTTCACGGAGGATATCAGGCCTTTTCGGTCTCTTCCTGTATCTCCTCGAGGCCGATGATTTTGCCGTCAAACACCTTGAAGGTGGTGGCCTCGCGTTCATATTCGAAGTATTTGGCGGTTCCGGCTATTCTCATCGTTACGCCGGGATAAGTCTTATTGATAACTTTCAGATAGGCGGAATTTTTTAATATGTCGATAGCCGCTTCGGCTTCCTTAATTTCCTTCCGCAGGGTATCCACTGTCAGATCTATATCCGCGGAAAGCTTATCTATCCTTCGATATAGCTGCTCTTCCTGGTCTTTGAGCCCCACCTTTTTTCTTTTTTTTGTTAAAAGCGATATTTTTGTGTGAATCTCTTCCATCTTTTCGTTCATGCCCTCAATCTCTTTTTGGCGGGTCGATATTTTTTCGATCAGTTTCGAGGTATCGGCTACTATGACCTGGGTGGTGATATTCTGCGGAGAACCCAAAGTGTTGACCTCCATTGCCGCACCCGCCCGGGCTTCGCCGCCCACCAGAATACCTTTTCCTTTTGTAAACAACAATGATCCCGCGGTGGATAGCCTGGCTCCCCTGGCCTCTTCGTATATCTCGATATTGCCCCCGCTCTCAACCCTCTGGCGATTTATAAACTTGATGAAGACGTCACCGCCGGCTTTGATCAGACCGCCGCCCTCACCGACAAAGCCGCCCTTAACGGTTACCGATCCGCCCGCTATTACGGTGGCCTCCTCTACGGTACCGCCTATATCTATATTGCCCGATGCCGATATTTTGAATCCGGATTTAACGTCGCCGGCGATTATGAGATCGCCTTTGATTTCTATATCCCCGGTACCATGATCGATATCGCCGTCAATGACACATTTGGGAGATACTTCAATGGTGCCATCCGATCTTAAGATAATAACGCCGTCTATTTCGGATATAATCGCGGTTTTATCATCATTGTATTTAGTATTTTTGCCTTTCCGGAGCCTGGCCGATTTAGCCTTTTCGACTTTTAAGGGTTCGCCATAAACGTTCATTCCGGCCTGGCTCTCCACGGCCGGGATCAACTCAGCGAGTTTTTTGCCGCCGGAAACATTCTGGATTTTATTAAGATGATGAAAATCGAGGCTCCCGTCCTCCCTTTCCTTCGGCGCGTTGCCGGGATCGGGATCGAAGAAATAGTTTATGTAGCCGTCCTTCCCCCTGATTGGCTTTTTCCCTTCGGCGACGAGGATTTCCTGCCCCCAGATTTTATTTTCAACGGCGGTTTTAATATTTTCTTCGTCAAATCCAAAAATCACTTTTTCCCGGTTAAGGTAATTTTTAATATCTTCGATGGTTATAACCGCCCCATCTGCATCGGTCTCAATGTTTAAATGCGCGGCCATTTTATCGGGCGATATATTTAACTTAAATTCAGGCATCTATATTAATCCCCGTTTCGTCCGTTGCCGTCTTTTATTTTTATGCATATTTTCATGGCAAAAGGATATCCATCGATTTTCATCGGCACCACCACAGTCGGAATATCGACATCCCGAATTATTTTATGCTGCTTTCCTAAAACGACTGTTGGAATAGCCAGATTAAAGGTTATCCCGGTCTGCGAAAATTCGGATCTGGCCCCATCCGCGACGATATTGGCAGGTTCTCCGACAGCATCCTGAACCTCCGGCGTGATTTTGGTGGCTATTTTCCCGTTATCGCTCAGCATGGCGTTAAAAACCTTTATTGCAGTCTTAGTCGGAAAACTCAGGGCTACAGCTCCCTGACAGTTTTTATCGGCGAACCCGATGACACCGGAAACATCACCAGAGGCAAGACTATCTTTTATAATATAAGGCGCCGATCCCTCGGGGACCAGATTCATCATTGTCTGCATGGCGTTGTCAATCGATTTAATAAACGGATTGATATATTCCGCTTTCATTACTCCCCCTGTCACGGAAGCTTTAAAAATCCACCGAATTAAAATGGTTTAGAATATCTCTGTTTGTAAACCATTAATAGAAATAATCTAACCGCCTATCTTAATATCGGAAAGATGGTTTTTTTTCTTAAGAGATCATCATTAATTTATTGTATTTTCGAAGTAATGTGGCTATTTATATCGACTATATGCAACCAATAAAAAAAATCCGCGTCGGATTTATCCAATTGTCAGCGGGGTTTTCCAATTTGAAGATTTATTTAACTTATTATTTCTCTTTCGAGTCGAGAGAGGGTAAGACGCGCTTCGCGGATAATATTCAAATTTTCATCGGCGTCTCTGGTCACAGTTAAAAAACGTTGCAACGCTTCCATCTGATCTTTTTCCATACCTTTGGATTGATATGCCTCCGACAGGCGCAATAGACACAGGGCGTTATTGGGATTCCTTTTCAGCACCTCGTTTAAGACAACGATGGCGCTATCGGGCATTTCAGCCCTGATACAGTTTTCGGCGAGCCTTCTCAATGTATATTCAGATTGATGTGGTTTGATCTGGTCCAGGATCTGTTCTAACAGGTTAATCGCTTCCTGATAATTTCCGCGTCCCGATGCGATTCTGGCTTCCAGAAACAATTGAATCGGAGGAGTTTTTTCCTTCAGACTATCGGGGTAATCCTCGCTGGCCCATTCCCTGGCAATCAATCCTTTGACAATACCCAATTGCACCAGAGCTTTATCCATATCGCCGCCAAGAGCGTAATGACTCCCCAATCGTGACTGTAGATTGATATTATCCGCTGAGGAGGAAACGGTCTCCTCCAGAATGGCAATTGCTTCATCGGCTTTGTCCATATAATAATAACAGGAGGCCATTTTCAATTTCTGCTCGATTCGTACCCTTTCGTTGCCGGCCAACTCCGCGGCTTTCATATAAGCGCCGATGCCGTCTCGCAGCATCCATTTCGCAGAATAAACATCGCCTATGTGAGAAACCACGAAATGGAGGTTCGGTTTAATGCTATCGGCAATTAAGAACTCCTGTAACGCTTCATCATAGTATCCCAGATACATCAGGATTTCACCCCTGGAATCGTGGGGATTGGCCTGTCCTTCACCGATCTCGGCATACCGTTTTAGATACTCCAACGATTTATCGTATTCGCCCAAATAGTAATAAATATAGCCGAGTTGATTATACGCCGGGGCGTATTCCGGATTTATCTTTATCAATTGGAGCGAAGTCTCGGCCGCCTTCTCATAATTTCCCTCCTGAAAATATTTTATAGAGACGTAATTGATAGCGTCGAAATCATCCGGATATCTTTCCAGCAATTCGGCTGAATACTTTTCGATATCCTTTGTTTTTCTGTCCATTCTGGCAAAACTGAGCAATATCTGCAGTCGTTCTATGTCTTTTACTTTATCAACAAGCGCGAGGGTTTTTTCCCGGGACTCTTCATATTTATCTCTTTGACCGTATTCCCAATAATATGCCGCAGCTTTTAAATGAGCCATGGCGAATTGCGGATCCAGCTTTATGGCCCGTTCGAATTCCTGCAGGGCCTCTTTGTGATATAATTTATAACTGTAGTCTATACCTTTTTCATAGGCTTTATAGGCCTTATCGGAGGATGTGGTCACCGGTCTGCGATCAAATAAGGCGTAAATGGCCGAACAGATCGCCAGGACGACAAATAGAATAAGAATCACTTTTTTATACATTATTTTCCCCGGCGTTCAATTCACCTTCTCCCATGTATTTACATACGAATTCAAGAGCGTTTAGGTTTCAGAAATATCGCTGTTAACGAAAATAATTCTCAAATACGAAATTCAAAGACCGCTCAATCCACAATTCTATATCCTCCATTCTTTTAATGAGTTATAAAATTTCCGGTCGGTCAGATCGATATCCAGAGGGGTGACCGAAATATAGTTTTTCTGTATCGCGCCATAATCGGTATCGGGACCCTTACCTATGACCGTATAATGCCCTCCGATCCAGTAATACGGTTCTCCCCGAGGATCGATCTTTTCCGTAATTACATCATGGTATACTCGCTCACCGAGCCGCGTAATCCTGTAACGGCGGGCATCCGCTTTTTTAAATTCGGGGACATTGACATTCAGCAGGGTTCCTTTAGGAAGGCCATTCTTTTTCACCAATTTTATCAGACGAGCGGCGAATCTCGCCGCCTTGTCAAATATTCTGCTACTGGTAATTCCGGTATCGTTTGAAACGATCTGGGAGATCGCTATCGACGGTATTCCCAGAATCGTTCCTTCCATGGCGGCGGCCACGGTGCCCGAATAGGTGACATCATCACCCATATTCTGACCGTGGTTTATCCCCGATATCAGTATATCCGGTTTTTTATTAAGGATACAGTAAACCGCGATCATGACAGCGTCGGTGGGGGTGCCCGAGACCCCATAGATATCGTTGGATATTTTTTTGGTTCTCAGGGGACGGTAAATGGTAAGGGAATGACTGGTACCGGACTGCTCCCACATGGGAGCGACAATCACGACTCGCCCGAGCTTTTTCAACGTTCTGGCCAGCGCTTTTATTCCCTCGGCCTGATAACCGTCGTCATTGGAAAGCAAAATAAGCATTTGTGATTAATTTATGATCACCCTCAACCTGCGGCAAGTCTAAAATAAATATTAAACCGAATACAAGCGTATTATCGATTCTGCAGGTAGATTCTATAATCTTCAACCAAAGAGGCCATGACCTATGAGATCATAAAAATGTAGGAGAGATGCTAACACTTCAATCCTTCCCATCGATAATTTTCTTAAGCCTGTTTAATATAGATAAAGCCTCTATGGGTGTCAATTGATCCGGATCAATTTTTTCGATTTCATTTTTCAGCCGGTTATCTTCGGCTGAAAACAACGAGATCTGGTAGGTCGCGGATTTCGGTGGTGATTTTTCATTGACGGTTGACACTCCACGGCCGGCTTCCAGCCGAGTCAGGATTTCAAGAGCTCTATCGAGAAGGCGTTGAGGAAAGCCGGCCAGCTTCGCGACCTGTACTCCGTACGAGTCGTCACATCCTCCCTGCTCGATTTTATATAGAAATACAATCGATCCTTCCCATTCTTTTACCGCAACCCGGAGGTTGGAAATACCTTCGAATTTAGCGGCAAGCTCTATCAATTCATGATAATGGGTCGCGAACAGGGTTCTCGCTTTTTTGCCTTTCACGGTATTGAGATATTCCATCAGCGACCAGGCGATGGCGAGTCCGTCGTAGGTGGAGGTACCCCGGCCCAGCTCGTCGAGCAATATCAGGCTCTTATCGGTGGCGTTATTCAGAATGGAGGCAGCTTCGGTCATCTCCACCATAAAGGTCGATCTTCCTCTTAAAAGATCGTCGGAAGCCCCAACCCTGGTGAATACCCTGTCGCAGATTCCTATTCGGGCGGATTTGGCCGGCACCGGTGCCCCGATTTGAGCCAGGAGTACGATCAGGCCGATCTGACGAAGATAGGTGGATTTGCCGGCCATGTTGGGACCGGTTATAATGACCATCCTGTTTTTTACCCCATCGAGATAAACGTCGTTCGGGACGAATTTGCCCGAAGGCAACAGCCGTTCCATAACCGGATGACGGCTTTGCCTAATTTCGATCTTTAAAGTCTCATTCAACTCGGGAAGAACAAAATCCGATTGCTCGTTCAACACGGAAAATCCCGCGATAACGTCAATGACGGCGGCGGCCCCGGCGGCGGCCTGAATATCGGCGGTGCGAGTGATAATCTTCTCGACAAGGTCATCGAAAAGCCTTTTCTCAATCGACCTTATCTTCTCTTCGGCATTAAGTATTAATTCCTCTTTTACTTTCAATTCCTCGGTTATGAATCTCTCGGCGGATACCAGCGTCTGTTTCCTGATATAATAACCGGGCACCTTCGACAGATGCGGCTTGGTGACCTCTATATAATATCCGAATACCCTGTTGAATCCGACCTTGAGAGATCCTATTCCGGTCTTCTCTCTTTCGGTTTTTTGAAGATTGTGGATAAAGCCCCTGGCCGCGTCGATCTCCTCGACGAGCCTGTCGAGTTCCAAGGAATACCCTTTTCTGAAAAGGCCGCCGTCGGATACGTTTGCCGGGGGATCATCGACCAGCGCCGATTCGACCAGTTTTATGGTATCGTCGAAGTTTTTTATCAAAGACATGTTTTCTTTTAGCAGATCCGAATCCACCGCGAATAACAGCTCTTTTATATTAACGGCCTTTTTCAACCCGTATACCAGGAAATGTATATCCCGCGGGCCGACCTTATAAGCAGCCGTTTTCGCCGCCAGCCTTTCAAGATCGGGCATCCCCTTAAGGAGAGATTTAATACCGCCGGAAATTTCGGCTGATTTCGATATCGCTTCGACGGCTTTTTGTCTTGATTTTATCATTTCGATATCCCGAAGCGGCGATAAAATCCAGCTTCTCAAGAGCCTGCTTCCCCCCGCGCTCAACGTATGATCGATAACCGACAGGAGGGAATTCTTTCTGCCCTCGAATGGAGTTTCGACCAGTTCCAGGTTTCTAATGGTGGCGGCGTCGAGATCCATGGTTTTATCACGCTTTATTCTCTCTATGGACGTGACCTGACCCACCCTGCCCATCTTTAAATCTTTCGCGTAGGAAAGAGCGGCGCCGGCGGCCCCTAACGCCGCCGTGACGCCGCCGAGACCGAAACCGTCCAGATCCGGCAAACGGAAATGGTTCAGCAGCTCATTGTATGCCAGTGAGCTATCGAAGCGATAATCATCCAGGGGAGTTAGATGAAGATTCGGGATTTTCTCGCCAATGTTTTTGCCCAAATCCAATTTCCGGCCCTCCGGCATAAGCAGTTCCGAGGGTTGATGAAACGCCAGGCTGTCGAGCAATGATTCCGATTCAAACTCATCTATCAAAAACCGTCCGGTGGATAAATCCAGAAGGGCCAGCCCCGCCAATTCGTCCCGGAAATTTACCGAAGCCAGGTAATTGGGTCTATCGTCCTCCAGGACGCCGTCAAGAGTTATGCTCCCCGGAGTCAGGACCTCCACCACCTCTCTTTTTACTATGCCTTTCGCCTTCTTGGGATCTTCCACCTGATCGCATACGGCGATATTATAACCGGCCTTTAACATTTTCGGAAGATACCTGTTAAGGGTATGATGCGGTATTCCCGCCAGGGGGATTTTACCGGAATCCCCGTGCGATCTCGAGGTCAGGGCTATTCCCAGCAGGGATGAGGCGGTCACGGCATCGTCCCCGAAAAGCTCGTAAAAATCGCCCATTCTAAAAAAGAGAATCCTACCGGGATTCTGTTCTTTTATAGAATAATATTGCTTTAGAAGCGGCGTCAGTTTATCGGGAGAATCCATTAAAGTTTTTCCGGATCATTGAATAAAGAGAATATATTTTTCCCCCTGAGAATGCTCCAGCCCTGTTTTTTCCCTTTGCGCGTCCGTCTCGCTTGAATAGGGTCCCACTATTACTCGATAAAAAGTCTTACCGCCCTCGCGGAAATCGACTATTCGGGTCGAATGACGCAGATTACGGAATTTTTTAAGACAGGTGTTGGCGTTCGACTTTCTGGCAAAAACCCCGACCTGGATATAATATTCGACATCTATCAAGGATTTGAGTTGTTGCTCATTGCCGACGGAGCGCTTTTCCAGGAGAGCGGCTTCGATCTCAATAATTCTCGGCGCATTCTCAAACCGTTCCCGGTAAAGCTCGTAAAAAACACCGGATTTATCGATGTCACCGAGGCGCCGATAAGTTTCGGAAATCCCCACCAGGGCGAATGGAAAAACGGACGATTCGGGATATTTATCGATCAGTTTTTTATACCCCGAAAGGGCCGAATTGTAATCTCCCTTTGACAGCAGACAATCGGAAAGACCCAGTTCCGCCCATATTTTCACCTCAAAATCATTGGTCTCCATAGCTTTTTGATATTGCTCCACAGCGTTTTCATATTCACCCAGCTGCTGCTTATACAGCGCGGACTTGTAGATATCCGATGATGACATAGCCCGATCCGAATCGGCAGTTTCAAATAATGATCCGGCCGTAATCAGCAAACCGGCGGAAGAATAGTAATCCATCAGAAGTCCGCGCGCGTCCATTGCATAATCGCCTTCCGGATATTTCTGTATATAATCCTTCAGATACAACGATGACATGTTGCCGGATTGCGCGCACATTCCCAGCAGGAACAGGATTTCAGCATCATCCGGATGTTTGCTGTTTTCTTCCAGAAGCATATTATAAGCGCCTGAATAATCGCCGTTATCAATTCGCGCCATGACGGCCGGATTCGAAGCCCTGGACGCGGAAAACGCTATAAACAAACAAAAGTGAATACAGGCTATATAAATGTGCCTAAATTTCTGCATTCTGGACATGACGGTAAGGGTCGTTTTAAACTTTCGCCGCAATTTTTGCATTTAAAAACATCGTATCCAACTTCGATTTTATCGGCGGTGTCCGAAAGGATTTCGAGACCCTCCCGGGATCGTCCGTCTCCCGCGAGTATTTTCGCCAGACGGATGGCGGCGGCCGAGTTGGAGCTGTCAGCGTCCAGCACGGATCGCAGCATATTTTCCGCTGACTGGATCTCTCCTTTTTTCTCGAGAATACCGGCGAGGGCTATTTTGGCGGGCACACTTTCCGGATCGTTATTCAATACCGTGCGATACAAATCCTCAACTTCTCCAAATTGACCGAGTTCGAAAAACGTCTCCTCAATAGTTGAAAACGCCAGGTAGGCAAAACGGGGCACCTCCTCGCAGAGCTTTTTCAAATAATCCACGGCATCATCATCGCGATTTTCCCGCCTGTAACTTTCGGCAATATAGATATAGGCGAAGGGATTGTTCTTATCGTATGAAAGGGCGTCTTTATAGGCGAGACGGGCTTTATGGAATTCGTTTTTATTCTGAAGCTCGCGCCCCATCATAATTTTGATATTAGCCATTTTTTTGCTTTGTTTGAGCTTCTTTCTTTTCAAAATCAAACCGTAAAGCTCTTCAGCATCATTCCACATTTGGGAGGTTATATACAGATCCAAAAGCTTATCTTCCGCCCATACCCTCATATCACTATTATCTTTCACCATGGGTTTTAAAAGCTCGATGGCCTTAGCTCCGGCGCCCGCCGCAAGATAATCCAGGGCAAGACTCTTGTTGATGTTTTTGGATAATTCAAACGTTAAATCCCGCCTTAACGTCAATTCCCTGTGCAGTTGAAGCGCCTTATCGACCATCCCTTTTTCCCTGAAAAGGTCACCCATTTTCAGATAGGCGTCAACGTTTTCGGTATCCAGATCGACCGCCTGCCGGAGTTTGATAAAGGCCGTCTGGTTATCACCGGAGATGATTGATTTCAAACCGTCGATATAAGCTTCCAGGGAGGTGCTGTCGGATTTTTTTCTTCGCCGGAATATTATGATATAAGAAATCATCAAAACCGCGGCGACGATTATTATAAGCAACCAGTATTGACCCATTTTACCGGCTCTCCCCGGCGTCTTCGGCCATATCCTGCGGCGCCACCTCTTCCAACGGCAGGTTCCTCAGGGACTTAATTTCATCAAGCAGCTGTTTGTTCTTCTTCCGCAAATCCGAAACCTGGGAGGTGATCTTAAAATACTGATACATTGAAACCAGAAACCAGAATACGACCCCCACGGCAAAAGAGGCGAAAATAACCATAACAAGATGCACTTCCTCATAGTAGTATTTCCACAGGCTGATGGAAGTTGTTTCCTGGGCGTTTTGAAAAGAAAAATACATGACCGCGAGCAGGACTATGGCGGCCAGGGCGTATTTAATTATCCACATGTAAACCTCCGATTCATCAGCAAATCATAATCAATTATCTGAATTCAGTCAATAAAAAACCTCCCCCATGGAGAGGGAGGTTAGGAATCGGAAACTTATTAAAAATTCAGGGATTGAACAAAAGCCAAAAATTCTTCGTGGTTGGCCTCGTAAAACTCGCGTTCGCAATACGCCTGGATGACATAGATCATATTTTCCACTTTTACCAAATAGATCTCATGGACCTCATGATCATTTATGTATTTAGGTTCTCCTCTAATATCGAGAACGCGTTTATAATTTCTTTTAATGTAAATCTGACGGGCTTCGGTGGAATCGACGATTACATTACCGGAGGTTATGAAATCGCAATCTTTAAGTATGCCCATTTTGCTTATCAACTCATTCTCGGATCTGTGTTCATCAAGAGCGCGTTTCATCAAAGCTTCAAAAGCGAAAACATCGCCGTCAAATTCCTGCGCGAAAACAGAAAAGGTGGGGACGGTATAGTCGCCTCCGTAGGTTTGAATGTACTGGTTCACCGAGTAGTTTCTCTTGGTCAGGTAAACTCTTTCGCAATTCGGTTCCTTGAGAGACTTCGCTTTCCAATTGTCGGGGAAACTCATGGTCCAATTGTAGGCAAGGTCAGTTATAATGTTATCCTTAATTTCCACCGTTTTTTTCTTTTTGGCGTAGGCCGGAACCGCCATAAAAATAACAACAATCAAAACTATTAGCCGCTTCATCATCTCAAAACCTCCTCGTCTTTTCCTATCTTGTATACCCCTGTTGTCCGAAAGTTGTTTCAATATAGTTTGTTGGAATATCAGCCATTTTTTTAATAATCCTGTCAACTTTCAAAGCCGCACCAAGACCTTCCATCACTTTATACACTATTCGGCATCATTTATTCAAATCCGTCGGGATTTTGTTTAATGAGGATTTACATATTTTGTATATCCACAGGCCATAAGATATGAGAGAGATCGGTATCAAAATAACGACGGCTATAATCAGGGGTAACTTTAAAATTTCAATGTCAAACAAAAAAACCAGCATGCACGCGGAAATGACTCCGACGGTGATTTTTCCGATAATGTTTGATTGCGGAACCTCGTTCAATCTCTTTATCGAGAAAAGCCCCGCTGAAAGTATAATAAGGTCTCTCAAGGCGAGAGCGATTATAAGCAATAATGGAAATCCCCTGAAAACGACCAGGGAAATTCCCACCGCGATGATACAGATTTTATCGGCGACCGGATCCAGGACCCGCCCGGTTATCGACGTGGCCTTCCATTTTCGCGCCAGAAAACCGTCCAGATAGTCGCTGGCAAGCATGAGAATCGAAAAGATTATTACCTGTATGATATTATGGATTTTTATATTGAAAATCAGCGGGAATAGCAGCAGAATTCTTAAAAGCGACAGCGAATTCGGTATATATTTCAACAATGATGCCATTTTACCAATCAGCAACCCGAATTGTTTAATATTTCTCGAGCGCCCTCAAGAGCCCGTTTCGTTATCGATTTGCCGGATAACAGGGCGGCGATCTCCCGAACGCGATCCTCCGATTTCAACTCTTCAATCATGGTAACCGAGCGCCCCTTAACTTTCTTTTTAAATACCTTGAAGTGGTGATCTGCCGCCGAGGCGATCTGATGCAGGTGAGTAATACAGATAACCTGATGGTTTTGGGAAAGCCGTTTCAATTGGTCAGCCACCCGTGAGGCCGCCTCGCCCGATATTCCAACGTCAATTTCATCAAAAATCTCGCATCCGCCTTCGGATTTATCTATAAAAGCGTTTTTCATAGCAAGCATTACCCGGGAAATTTCACCTCCGGACGCTATTCTGGCCAGCGGCTTTAATCCTTCCCCGGGATTGGCGCAAAACAAAAATTCCACCAGATCATATCCAGTTGAATCGCCGGATAATTTTTCTCCATCCAGGCTATAAATGCCGTCATTCTCGCTCTTGCGGGAGATATCAATTGCAAACTGAGCCTTTGTCATACCCATTTGCGAAAGATTTTCCGAAACCGATTTTTCCAGCTTTACTTTTGCCGCCCGGCGCGTTTCAGATATTTTTCGAGCGAGATCGTTCATTTCTGCCGTTTTTTTATCCAGAGATTGGCGGATTGACTCCGGATCATCGATCTGAACCCGGAGATTGACGAGCTCATCTTTCGATTTTTCCAGATAATCCAGTATTCCGGAAACGTCACATTCATATTTCTTCTTAAGCCTGAAGATTTCGTGAAGCCTGGAGTTTGCTTCCTCGAGCCGTTCGGGATTGTCTTCGATCCCATCGATAAAATTCCTGATCTTTATGGCGGCTTCGTTAATCGAATCGGCGGCGAATGATATCATTCCCAGTATATCCGAGAGTTCCTTTTGCCCGGGGTCGGCGGATCGGAGAATTTTTTCGGTTTCCCCTACCCTTTCGATAACGGAATCCTCGGACTCCAGGAGTATCGATATGGCCGTTTCGCCGGATTCCTTAATTGTCCGGGAATTTTCCAGAAGCTTTTTTTCCGCTTTTAACGATTCCTCTTCGTTTTGCTTTAAATTCGCCTTTTCGATTTCGGATATCTGGAATTTCAGCAGTTCGATTCTGTCGTTAATCTCGATTATATTTCGCTTCGCATGAGAGAACCTTTCCTTCAAGTATATAACCTCTCCATATAGTTTTTTTAATCCGGACAGGTCTTCCTGATGGTTCGCGAAATTATCCAAGTAATTTATATGCGTCGAGGAGTCCAGCAATTTTTGATGTGAATGTTGCCCCAGTATGGAAATGAGATGTGTCGATATTTTTTTTAAAGTCGAGAGGTTGACCCGTTTTCGGCCGACATGGGCTTTCCCGCCACCCGCTTTTTTATATTCCCGTTTTATTGAAATTAGTTCTTTATCCGCGATGAATTCAACTAATTCGCCCTTAAAAAAATTCTCCGTTATCTCAATTCCGAACTCGGCCTCCACCATAGCCGAGTTTTTTCCGGTGCGTATTATTTCATCCGAGCCTCTGTTGCCCGCCGCCAATTCAATAGCGCTGACAATAATCGATTTCCCCGCCCCGGTGGCGCCGGTTAAAACGTTAAGCCCCCCTCCGAACCTGACCTCGAGTTCATCTATGAGAGCGAAGTTTTCAATTCGTAATCGGTTCAGCATTACGAATTCAATAACGGTCTCGCGCCCCAGTGGAGTTTTTTGCGGAGTATTTCATAAAATGAATCGCCGTTAAGTTTAATGAGTTTCAACTTGTGGTTTGATTTTCTGACGCTGGAGGTTTGATCGTATTCGAGGTTGCCCAGAACGCGGCCGTCGGCGGAAACCCTGACTTTCCTGCCTTTTCCCACATCCTTAACGGTTATCTTATCAGTTGAGGGAAAGACTATGGGCCTCAAGGTAAGCGTATGGGGCGAAATAGGATTGACGATCAAGGCGTCCATCAGGGGATTCATAATCGGGCCTCCGGCGGAAAGGGAATAGGCGGTCGAACCGGTGGGGGTGGATATTATGATACCGTCGGCGTCATAGGAACACACATAGTGATCGTTCGAATAAAGATCCAATTTCGCCAGATTGCTGGCGTACCCATGATCAAACACGACATCGTTTAAGGCAATATGGGAATCGTCGTCCAGGTCGGGAACCGCGGCTTCAAGCATCATCCTTTCTTCGATTTCAAAATCATCGCTTTTGAGCCGTTTCAGCGATTCGTATAACTGGTTTTCGGAAATCTCCGTTAAGAATCCCAGGCTGCCGAGATTTATTCCGAGAACCGGGATGTCATGAGGGCTGGCGACTCGCGCAGATGAAAGCATCGAGCCGTCACCTCCCAGACTTATAATGACATCGCTGCATTTCCAGATTTCATCCAGGCCGGACGAAATATCCGCGAAGCCCACAAGATTGGCCAGATCATCACAAATCCGGCATTCAACGCCGTTATCCTCCGACCAGTTGATTATTGTTTTTGTAATTTTTATAATATGCGGACGATCGAGGTGGCCTATTATTCCGAATCGCTTCAATTTTTCTTTCGCGCTCCAGTTCCGGTTTTGCCGATCTGTGTCATCTCCAGGATTGAGACGGCAATACCTTCAGGATCGAGTTTAAGTTTTTTTAAAAGCAGGTCGCGGTTGCCATGTTCAATAAATTTATCAGGAATTCCGAGAGTTTTAAAGTTATTTTTATATCTCCTTTCGGACGCCCAGTGAATCACGCCTTCGCCAAATCCGCCCCTCAAGCTATTTTCACAAACCGTGACGATATTTTCAAATTTTCCGCTAGTATCCTCCAGGAGATCCTCGTCCAGGGGAGAAACGAACCTGCAATTTACGACGCGGCAGTTTATTCGATCTTTATCGAGAATGTCGGCGGCCTTCCAGGCATTAAACACCATGGAGCCGACCGCAAGAACGGCGATATCGCTGCCGTCTCTCACTATTTCCCAGGAACCGGTCTTAAACGGTCTGAAACCGAGGTCGACATTTTCTTCCGGCACGGAGGCGCGGGGATAACGTATGACAACCGGCCCCTTATCATATGATGAGGCCCAGAAAAGAGAATCGCGCAGTTCCCCACCGTCTTTGGGAGCTATTATGACAACATTCGGGATAGCTCTGAGGTATGAGATATCGAAAGCGCCGTGGTGCGTCGGGCCGTCATCGCCCACAAGCCCGGCCCTATCCAGGCAAAAGACCACGGGAAGATTCTGCAGAGCTACATCATGCAAGACCTGGTCGAATCCTCTCTGTAAAAATGACGAATAAACCGCGAAAAAGGGCTTAAGACCTTTGGCCGCCAGTCCGGCTGCGAAGGTTACGGCGTGCTGTTCGGCGATTCCGACGTCAAAAAAGCGGTCGGGAAATTTCTTGGCGAATTCCGCCAGGCCGGTTCCGCTCGACATGGCGGCCGTAATGGCACAGATTCTATTATCTATCCCGCCGAGATGCGTCATTACCTCGCCAAATACCTGGGTATACGGAAGAGATTTCCTTAATGACAGCGATTTGCCCGTCATTTTGTCGAATTTCGACACCCCGTGGAGTCGATAAGTATCCTCCTCGGCGAACTTATACCCTTTGCCTTTGACTGTAAGGATATGAAGAATTTTGGGACCGGGGAGTTTTTTGATCTGGCCTAAGGTTTTAATGAGCAATTTTATATTGTGCCCGTCGATGGGGCCGAAATATCTGAGCCCGAATTTTTCGAATATCATTCCCGGAACCATCATGCCTTTCAGCGATTCCTCGACCGAGGCCACAGCTTTTCTAAGGGTTTCGTATTTGGGAAGCAGGCCAGTGAGTTTCCAGATTTCGTTTTTCAGCCTGTTATAGGGCTCGTCCGACAGGACATCAGTCAGACATTTCGCGATGGCGCCGACGTTTCGGGAAATAGACATTTTATTGTCATTCAAGAGCACGAGCATATCTCGTCCGGAAGCGCCGATATGGTTGAGTCCTTCCCAGGCCATGCCGCCTGTAAGGGAACCATCCCCCACTACAGCGATAACTTTACTATCCTCGCCTTTTAAATCCCGGGCGGCCGCAAAGCCCAGGGCTGCAGAAAGAGCGGTACAGGCGTGCCCGGCGCCGAACGAATCATATTCCGATTCTTCCCGGTTGGCGAACCCGGATAATCCCCCGGCGGTGCGAATGGTATGAAATCTATCTCTGCGGCCGGTAAGAATTTTATGAGTATAGCTCTGATGGCTGACATCATAAATCATTACATCCTGTGGCGAATTGAAGACGTAATGTAAAGCAATTGTGAATTCCACCGCACCTAAATTCGGCCCGAGATGACCGCCGTTATGAGAAACGACATCGATTATCAGTTCCCTGATTTCCGACGCCAATACCGATAAGTCCTCTATTTTTAATTTCTTCAAATCCCCAGGGGTGTCGACCGATTGAAGCAACTTACTCATTCATTTCTCCTTCGGGTTCGTCAAAAAGCTCAAAGTCCAAATCACCCTCGGCCTTTTCCACTATTTTTTTGACGCGATTTTCGGCGCTTTCGAGCTTCTTCTTACACAGCTTGGAAAGCTCAATACCTTCCTCAAACGATTTCACAGAATCCTCAAGCGAAAGCTCGCCTGATTCGAGCAGCTCGACGATCTTTTCGAGCTTTTCCATAGCCTCTTCAAAGTTTAACTTCTGTAATGATTTGCCTTTTTGAACCATCGCAATTTACCTTCAAAGCTTTCATCAGGTTATACTAACCAAAATATCAAAATATGCCGAAATTTATTTGTAGTGCAAGGAATATTTCAAAAGAGTTTGGAAATTAACCCCATTTTTCCTGTTTCTGATCGCGTCCCATTAAATCGCTAATCGCCTTTCGAGGCTTTTTATTCTCAAAAAGCGTCTTATAAACTTCGAAAGTTATAGGCATTTCCACATTGTTTTTCAATGCCAGTTCTCTGGCCGATTTGGTGGTTTCCACACCTTCGGCTACCATAGACATTCCTGAAAGTACCTCCTCAAGTTTTTTCCCGCGGCCTATCTGGTCGCCGACATAACGATTCCTGGAATGTTTTGAAAGACATGTTGTTACGAGATCGCCGATACCCGCCAATCCCGAAAAAGTCAGAGGATCGGCCCCCGATTTTACACCCAGGCGGACGATCTCCGCCAATCCGCGGGTGATAAGGGCGCCGCGGGTATTATCGCCCAAATCCAAACCATCCAGCATACCTGCGGCCAGGGCGATAACATTTTTCAGAGATCCGGCCAATTCGACGCCCACAAGATCATTGGTGGTATATACCCGGAAATTAGGTGTGAGAAAGAGGTTTTGCACTTTTTCAGCGATCTCGATATTATCCGATGCTACGGTCACGGCGGTGGGAATATCGCGCGCGACCTCCTCGGCATGAGACGGGCCGGATAATGTGCAGATTTCAGACCTTATTTCAGCGGGGACCCTTTCACCTATAACCTCCGACATTCTTTTAAGCGAACCTACTTCTATCCCTTTGGCCAGGTTAACATAGACCGGTTTTACCCCGGATTTTAAAAGGAGCGAACTTACCAGCGCCGAACGAAGATATTGGGCGGGAACCGCGCAAAAAACGAAATCGGCGGATTTGATCGATTCCGTTAAATCGTTGGTGATAATAATAGATTCTTCGATTTTTATTCCCGGGAGTTTGGTGGGCAGCTCACGGTTTTGTTGCAGGTAGCGGCAGGCTTCGGGATCAAATTCCCACATGGAAATATCATGTGAATTCTTTTTCAGCAGGTTGGCGATAGCGATTCCCCAGCTCCCCGCGCCCAGGACAGCGATTTTGATTCTGCTCATATAGTCTCCACCACCATTATATTGGTTTCACCGGCTTTTGAAATCGGAGAACCGGACGTTATTATGAATTTCTCGCCGGATCGGGCATATTTTTCTTTTACCAGCATTTTCCGGACTCTATTTATCAACACCGTTAGATCGAGACGGTGATCCATCAGGATCGAATCTATTCCCCATGAAAGTATTAAATCATTACATGTTTTTTCGTTATTGGAGAGGGCTAAAATTTTCGCTCCGGGCCGGTATTTCGATATTAAACGGGCGGTATGGCCGCTTCTGGTCGGCGTTACTATAGTTTTTATATTGAGATCTCTCGCGGTCTCGACCACGGATCTCGCCACGCAATCGGCGATTGTCGGATTTTGATAACTCTCGTTCAGTACACGCGTCTCCAATATCTTCTCGGCTTCGATTATAATGTTACGCAATGTCCTGACGGTTTCGACCGGATATTTTCCGATGGCCGTTTCCTGCGACAGCATCAAAGCGTCGGTTTTATCCAGAACAGCATTGGCGGCGTCGGCGGCCTCGGCGCGAGTCGGACGAGGATTTTTAACCATCGAGTCCAGGACCTGAGTCGCCGTTATTACCGGCACTCCCGCGAAATTGCATTTTGCCAGAAGCTGTTTTTGCACTATGGGAACTTTCTCAATCGGAATTTCGATGCCGAGATCGCCCCGGGCCAGCATTACGCCATCGGTTTCAGCCAGAATATTATCAAAATCATCAATGGCTTCGGGTTTCTCAATCTTCGAGATTAAAAACTGACTCCCTTTTTCCTTTTTAACCAGTCTCCTCAGAGCTTTCAGATCGCCGGCTTTCCGCACGAATGACATGGCGAAGAAGTCAACATGGCGTTCTATCCCGAACCTCACACATTCTCTATCGTGATTGGTAATCGTACTGGCGGAGAATTCCCCACCGGGGATATTTATTCCCTTGCGCGAACCTATCTCCCCCCCGACATCCACTCTGCATTCCACGATATGATTTGAAATCTTTTTTACGATTAATTTTACAGCCCCGTCATTTATAAAAATACTGGCGCCCTTTTTTACGATTTTATGAATACCACGAAAATCGACCGGGATTACGGCAGTATCTCCTGCGGCCGAGGCGCTTTTCAAATAGACTATATCCCCCCTCTTTAAAAGGAAAGGATCCCCGGCCAATTTGCCGACCCTGATTTTGGGGCCGGGCAGATCGATCATTATGCCGGTACGGATTTTAAGCGCTTTTGAAACTCCCCTAATATTTTTTATCAATAGATCATGCGACGCAAAATCGCCGTGAGAGAGATTCAGGCGGAAAATATTAACGCCGTTTTCAATCAGTTTTTTGATTGTTGATTTCGACGATGACGCCGGTCCCAGGGTGGCTATTATTTTGGTGGCGATATTTTTTTTCATTTTTTCACGCCGAATTTATTTTCGTTACCCTCCAACAGCCTTTTAATATTGGAGCGATGAGTGATAAATACCAGTATAAATATCAAGATAGCGAACGCAACCATTTCATCGCCGTGAGGATAATGGAGATAAAAACGCTCGAGGACAATAGAGACGGCGAAAAAGGTCGCGGCCAGAAGGGAGCCCAGCGAAACGTATCTGCTTATCAATACCGTCAGTATAAATATCAAAACCGCGAACCCCAATTCCAGAGGAGTTAGAAACAGGAGCATTCCCGCGCCGGTGGCGATGCCCTTACCACCCTTGAACTTCGCGAACAACGGAAAAAGATGGCCCGCCACGGCCACAAGCCCGCCGATCAGGGCCAGCTGATAAGATGTCAACATGGTGTCCCCGAGATTGATCATAGAAGCGATAAATGCGGCAAAGAAACCCTTGGCAATATCGATAATTAAGGCGACAAGGGCCAGTTTCCATCCTAATACCCGGAAAACGTTGGTAGCTCCCATAGATTTGGAGCCGTGTTCTCTTAAATCAATTCTCTTTATAACCTTTCCGAGCCACACGCCGGTGGGAATGGAGCCCAGAATATACCCGATAGCCACGACGACAATTATCGTTACCAAATCAAGTCCTCAATTTGAATATCATCTTAATCGACGTCCCCATAAAACCGTAGTTCTCCCTTATCCTGTTTTCGAGATATCTGATATATGGCCTTTCAATTAATTTGGGATGGTTGCAGAAAAAGATGAAGGTGGGCGGATCGCCTTCGGGCTGGGTGACATAATAAATTTTGATGAATTTCCCCCTTTTTGCCGGAGGAGACCTTCTTTCGACCATTTCCCGAACGAAATTGTTCAACTCGGAAGTCGGGATCCGTTTTTTTCTCTCGGCCGAAATTTTATCAATAAACTCCCACACTTTCGGAATCCTCTGGCCGTATAGGGCTGAAATAAACAGCACCGGCGCATAGGATAGGGTGCGGATTTTTTCATGAACCGCTTTCCGCAGTTTGTCCGCGGTAAACTCATCTTTTTCCACAATATCCCATTTATTAAAGGCGAAAATCAATCCTTTATACATTTCTACCGCCTGGGTAGCTATACGCAAATCGCCCGCGACCAGCCCGTCGACGCTGTCTACAACCACGACGGCGATATCGCAACGGGAAATCGCCCGAACGGTTCTGAGCATAGTATAATATTCAAGCTGGTCTTTGTAGATATTTTTCTTTTTCAAGCCAGCTGTATCTATCAAAACATATTTCTTTTCGTTGATCTCAAAACGGGTGTCTATAGCGTCCCTGGTAGTGCCGGGAAGATCGGCTACGATGGTGATATTTCTGCCGGTCATGGCGTTCAATAAGGATGATTTCCCGACATTGGGGCGGCCGACTATGGCGACACCGGTTTCATCGGCCGCGATATCAGGTTCGCCCCGGGGAAGATCCTCTACGATAGCATCGAGCAGGTCGCCGCAGTTCAAGCCGTTAAGAGCGGAAACCGGAATCATGTTCTCAAGACCGAGGGAGTAAAATTCGGAGGTCTCATACTCTTTATCGGGATCGTCAACCTTGTTAGGCACGAGAATTATCTTTTTTGTAGATTTTTTCAGGTCCCGAATGATCCTGATATCATCCTCCAGGGCTCCGACTTTGGCATCTATCATATAGACGATGACATCCGCCTGCTCCATGGCGATTCGGGCCTGCTCGGTGACTCTAACCGCGAGTACATCATCGCTTCTAACATGGAGACCGCCGGTATCGACCACCATGAAATCGACCCCGTTCCAGCTGGTCTGACGGTATAGCCGGTCGCGGGTTATTCCGGGGGTATCGTCTACGATGGCCTGCCGGGTCTTAACCAGTCTGTTGAAAAGAGTGGATTTGCCGACGTTGGGCCGGCCCACTATGGCAACAATGGGGAGGGACATTGCTTTATCCTTTACGTTCTCCGGTCTTTTTTGTCGGGATCGCGGGGCTCCCAACCTACCGCTTTCAGGCTCTTACAACAAAAAAAGAATATGTTAAATGACAACGAATTAGGCAAGGGGAAAGAAAGTTCCGGGGGTCAACTATGAGTGACCCCCGGAACCAGGTCATATTATTTCAAAATGCCATCGGTCGATTTAAGGTCTCAAGCGGTATCCCGCAATGCAACCCTCCTGCGACGAATAACCGTTATTGTCCCCGCCGCCAGCAGCAACAGCGCCATTATCAGCATGCCCCATTCGGAGAGGGTCGGGATTGAGGAAATATCTGCTCTCCACACAATTTCGGATATCGCAATGCCTGACGGCGTGCTTGTTAACGCACGAGCATAAAGATATGGATCACTAGGCGGATCGTCCGGAACATCAAAAATAAGAGTGTTGCCAGGTAAAAGGTCAGTTGTTGTGGAAACCAGAATGTTCCAGCTAAGTCCTTGCACTAATGGGTTATTATAGTTCAGACTGTCAAGTGGTATGTCTATAGAAGAGATGGCATATTCCAACCTATCAATTTTAACAGAATCAGAAGGGGACGGGTTACTCACCTCCAAGACCCGGCCTTGTCCTGGTGCACTACCTATAGCAAGGTTTGGAACCCCCACAACTGATCCCGGAATGACCTGTCCTAGACTGTCTGTTTGGTACTCGCCCAATATTTCCCCATCCCCAATATAGCTAGCGTTGACCCCAACATGAAAAGTACTGTCCCGCAAACCAATTGTAAAGCAAACGATAAATGTATCGGCAACTCCAGCAAGCGTTATTGAGACTGGGACCCTTCCCTTATACCACGCTCCTACCGGCACCTCTGGAAAAGTTACGCCAGCACCAGGGATTACAATTTTAACTTGCTTTTGTACAGCAAAAGCAACGATTCTGTTTGTTATGTTGATCCTACAAGATGTACCCACAAGAAGGAGAACCAGCATAGAAAGAATAACCAGGGGTCTAGTAAAGTATCGCAGAAAAGACATTTTCATTCCTCCTTTTGGCCGCTATACCTTACAAGTATAAGACAGCCGGTTTTTGTTTAATTCCATCGGTTACCAATCGTTTTCACTGCTCTAAGAACGAGGAGAGTTTTTCTCAGTTCTTTTTTAAACTTGGATGGGCATCTTGACTTTGCAATATTCTTTTGGGTTTGAGATAGACCCTTATCAACACCGCGTTTAACACAAAAAACAAGGAGATTACTTGTGTTGCAGGCACAGGAGATCTTGTCAATAATTGTGTAAATTCATTTTTCAAGCAGCGAACATTTCGCATTTTCTTTTCTCTATCTTGACCTCAAGTCCATTTTCAAATTTAACGCCTTCAACGATTTTCTGGACCATCTCCTGGGCATTGATCCGCCGCCATATATACGAAGAGTAATAAACGACCGTGATAAGATATCGCCCTTACAATAGATAGCCATGGACAACATCAAGCACAAAAAAAGCAATACTGCATTCTCTCGCACGTTACAGACAATCTCCACTTTGGCATCTTGAACCGAGTAAGAGAAGAAAAGCGCTTATGGTGTAAAAGTCCGGCTAAAAATGTCCCCAGGGGCGGTCGAAAGGCGTATAAGCAAGCTCCATCTAATGGCTCAAGATCTATAGACCAATGTCCATTTTCAATAATAAATTTATATATCCACATTTTCCAAGTCAAGGAAAATCTATAAAATGCATTAGATTTTTTGCCTCTTATGCTTTTACGACCGCTTTTCTCCTTCTCACGACCGCCGCCGTCCCCGCCGCAAGAAGCAACAATGCCAGTATCATCATGCCCCATTCGGAGAGGGTGGGGATATTATCATTTTGCCAGCCGTTGATACGGGCCATCATCCACCACCAGCCTTTACCTTTCAGGTAGCAATTGAAGCAATGCGAATGTGCGCAGGACGGGCAATCCGGGCAGGAATATGTAGCGCACCACACGGAGCACCATCCGCAGATATCGCTGTCGTCCGGATAGTAAGCCCCATCGGGATCGTAACTCTCTATATCCGCGAAATCGAAAAGGATTTTATCGTTAGCCAGGCAGTAAGCGCGAATCTGGTTGTTTCTGGCGTAAAGGTTACCGAGGGGACCGGTGCCGTCCAGATGCCCGGTCATGTAGATGAACGTCACACCGGGATAGTCCTGTTCTAATTGACTCAGGGCGTTCAGATAATTGTTGATGCCGTTTTCGGTGTTATCCGAACAGCCCCCACACCACGACCACATAACCATATTATATTCCGGATGTCCATCAAGCCAACTTCGCGTGGGTGGTACCCAGGAGGTATCGCCATTGTGACCGAGATCATCTCCATATTCATGGAAAGGAGGTGGCAAATAAACCGAATCCTCTTCAAAGAGCATGTCCAGACCGGTCATGATCTGACTGCCATGGGAAGTGTGACCATAGAATATTGTATAGTTGGTTTGTATATCTGCGATAACTGACGGCGGAATATTATTAAATTCGCCGACGGCATTATGATCGGCGATGATGGGCTCCGCGTCAACTTCGCTGATTGAGAACAGCAATCCCAAAAATATTACAGCGATGATTGTCTTTAAAACTTGAATCCTTTTATTCATTATTTATTCTCGGTTTTCCATTAAACATGTATCTTTGCCTATCATCAGCGGCAATAATCCCATTCTGAGACGGTCGAGTCTAATTCGGCA
>CBFCYP010000005.1:0-45598 GCA_965602185.1 uncultured bacterium | reverse complement strand
TCTCGATAGATTTCAGGTTTACACACCCCTTTTTATGCACGGAGATTATCCCGCTATCCGGCTTCAAAAAGCCCGCTATTTCATCGCCGGGCAATGGTGTGCAGCATAAAGCCAGCCTGTAATCCTCGCGAGGATCGATTTTTTCAGACATATTTCAATATAAATGTCGCCGCGCCATTATTCAACGCATTTAGTGTAATCCGTTCTGTATCAACGGATTTAAATGTCTTGAAATATGCGTTACGGTTTCTGTATATTAGTGAATCCTTTTTGGAGGAAGATTGGATAAGAAAAAAGAGATTTTTAAGCTAACTAAAGAGGTTTCCTGCGCCGGTTGAGCTGCCAAATTCAGTAAGACTGATTTGGCTCAGGTCCTGGGCGATGTAGGCAAACAGAGTTTCGATAACGTGTTGGTCGGCACAAAGTTATTTGATGATGCCGGGGTTGTAAAGATATCCGATGATCTGGCTCTGGTGACAACCGTTGACTTTTTTCCCCCGGTTGTGGATGACCCCTACGATTTCGGGGCCATTGCCGCCGCCAATTCGCTTTCAGATATTTACTCAATGGGGGCGAAACCGATATCCGCGCTCAATATCGTGGGATTTCCGGAAAAGGGCATCGATAGAACGATTTTAAAAGAAATATTAAAAGGCGGATTGGATATCGCCAAAAGCGCCGGTATGCCGATTGTCGGTGGCCATACCTTAAAAGCCCCGGAACCGTTTTACGGCCTTTCAATTACGGGATCAATTCATCCCGACCGGATTTTAAGCAACGCCAATGCCCGGCAAGGGGATGTTCTCTATATCACAAAACCTCTTGGTACAGGATTAATTACCACCGCCGCGAAAAACGGCAAAGCGGACGAGGATGTAATCCAGCATGCAATTGCCATAATGAAGGAACTCAACAAAGAAGCCTCCGAGGCGATTTCGATTGTTTGTTCGATAAATCCGAACTACAATTGTGCGGTTACAGATATTACCGGTTATGGGCTATTGGGACATCTACTCGAGATGCTGACAGCATCGGGCAAATCGGCGATTATCGATTATTCGAAAGTCCCGTTGATGCCCAACGTGAATGAGCTGGCCAAACTCGATCTGTTCCCCGGGGGCAGCCGCTCAAACCTCCAGAACTCCGAAGGAGATGTAGTCTGGGATGGATCGTTCGAGCAGTATGAGAAGCTTATTATCTCTGACGCTCAAACGTCGGGGGGATTGTTGATTTCGATTAAATCCGAACTTGCTCAAAACCTCGAATCCGAGATGAATAAACGTAAACAGAATTTCGCTGTAATAGGCGAGGTGATTGAAAGGGGAAAATGGCTGGCAAAAATAGCAAAAAGCTAAAACTCTCCGAATTCCCTTCGATCTCCTCGATCCTGGAATCCGATGAGCTGAAGCCGCTCATCGAGAAATGGTCCTTTCCTTTTGTTTCGGCGGAGGTTAAAGCAATAGCAGCCGACATGAAGAAAAAAGCGGCAAAGAAAAACGCTCTACCCGGCCTAGACGATGTCGTCTCCGAGGCGCTGGCCATATTCCGTCAGTATGAAAATGATCTGATAAAGCCGGTTATAAACGGGACAGGCGTAATCCTGCATACAAATCTGGGCAGGGCTCCTATAAGGCGTGAATATTATGATCGGATGAAGGATATCGCCTGCGGCTATTCCAATCTCGAGTTTGATATAAATTCCAATAAGCGGTCAAAACGCGGTGCAATGGTGGGGCGGATTCTGGCGGCCTATTGCGGTGCCGAAGCTGGTTTAATTGTAAACAACAACGCCTCTTGTGTTTATATGGTTGTGGCTAATATGGCGGAAGGGAGAGATGTTGTTATATCCAGGGGACAGCTCGTCCAAATTGGAGGAGGATTCCGAATACCGGATATAATCGAGAGATCGGGAGCGAATCTAAAAGAGATCGGCACCACCAATAAAACGACGATTTCGGATTATAATAAAGCCATAAATAAAAATACCGCTTTGATTCTAATCGTTCATAAAAGCAATTTTATTCAAAGAGGATTTACCGAAGAGCCCGAACCATCAAGAATAGTCGAACTGGCAAAAAAGAAGAAAATTCCCGCGTGCTTCGATCTTGGTTCGGGTTTGCCTGCCCTGGATAATCTAAAACTGCCCGAAAGCGAACCGGATATAATACGCGCCGTAAGAACCGGCGCCGACCTGGTATGTTTTTCCGGCGACAAGCTTCTCGGAGGGCCGCAGGCAGGGCTGATTGTCGGCAAGAAAAAATATATCTCCTCCTTAAGGAAAGATCCGTTATACAGAGTAGTTCGTCCCGATAAACTGACCATAGGGCTGATGGAAAAAACGCTGCTGGGATATCTGAATAAGAAGCATGAGAATCCTTGCTGGGAACTGGCGGCTATTTCTGCAGCGTCGCTAAAAATACGTGCGGAATCGATTATCGGCGAAATAAATAATAGCAATGTTACGGCCTGCTCGCTTAAAAGCTCTTTCGGCGGGGGATCTCTTCCCGAATATGAGTACGATAGTTATGGTATTAAGATTAACGGCAAGCCCACATCGTTATCCTCAAAATTACGGTCATTTTCTATTCCTGTGATAACACGATCCGCCCCGTCGGGCGTATTAATAGATTTGAGAACTGTTTTCCCCGATCAGGATATAATCTTAGCTGAAGCCATAAAAACATGTTTGTAGTCGGAACAGCCGGCCATATTGACCATGGGAAGTCGGCGTTAGTTCAAAAAATGACCGGGATCGATCCCGATCGCCTTCCTGAAGAAAAAGCCCGCGGTATGACTATAGATCTGGGTTTCGCCTGGGCGGAGTTGCCGTCCGGGAGGTCCATAGGGATTGTCGACGTTCCCGGGCACGAGCGATTTGTAAAAAATATGGTGGCTGGCGTAGGAGGTATTGACGCGGTCATCCTGGTTATTGCCGCCGATGACGGCTGGATGCCCCAGACCGAGGAGCATTTTCATATCATTGAATTGCTTGAGGTGAAAACCGG
Source organism: uncultured bacterium (assembly GCA_965602185.1). GTDB lineage: Bacteria > Zixibacteria > MSB-5A5 > UBA10806 > UBA10806. The sequence continues at coordinate 42,593 of CBFCYP010000005.1, read as the reverse complement.
TATCGTGGCGTTAACCAAGAAGGATCTTGTCGATGAGGAGATGATCGAGCTGCAGATTGACGATATCCGGGATCATCTCAAGGGAAGTTTTCTTGAAAAAAGCCCGATCATACCGGTATCGGGGATCACGGGCGACGGTCTTCCCGATATCATGAACTCTCTCGATTTTGTTTTAACCGAAAATATCAAAAGATCCGATACTGACGCGGCGCGTTTGTTTGTAGACCGCAGATTTACCATTCAGGGTATGGGCACGGTGGTAACGGGTACTTTGCTGGAGGGCACCTTATCGTTGGATCAGAACATCGAAATACAGCCCTCGGGCCTTAATTCCAGAATTCGAAATCTTCAAACTCATAAGGAAAGCATAAAAAAGGCGGAACCGGGCAGCAGGGTAGCGATAAATCTCGTAGGAGTTGAAAAACTCGAAGTCAATAGAGGCGATGCCATCTGCAAAGCCGGTACCTTGGTTCCCACCGATAAAATAGCCGCCGAGGTTTCGCTTCTGGAGGGCTCTAAATTTCCTCTTAAAAGCGGATTCGAATTATCGTTTATGTTGGGTACCGCCGATATTTACGGCCGCGTATATCTAATCGAATCCGATATGTTGAAACCCGGCGAAAAATCCTTCGCCAGGATACATCTAAAATCGCCGGTAGCGGCGAAAATCGGCGATAAATTTGTCTTAAGACGAATTAGCCCCCAGGATACTGTCGGGGGGGGAGTGGTGCTCGATACGGAAGTAATTTTGGGGCGAAAGGCTAAGACCAAACAACTGGAAGTCCTGGAAAACAGGAGGAATATCTCTCCGGAATCAATCATTCAATCGGAGTTTATAAAACACGAGAAAATATCTTATGCGAATTTATCAAAAAATATCCCTTTCAATAAAAACGACCTGGATTTTACATTGAAAAAACTCTCCGACAGCAAAGAGATAATGATTACCGGCGACAGCATTATTTCAGCGCGGTTTTTAGGAAAATATGCCGAACCCGCCAAAGAGATACTCGAAAAAGATCACCGGATGCGTCCCTGGGCCGACGGCGTCGAGCCGGGTATACTGGCGAAAAAACTCAAGCTAACGCCGCAGAAACTTCCCGATCTAATTGATTTTCTTGTTGAAAATAACATCGCGGTATCCGAAAAAGGATGTCTTCGGTTGCCGGAACACAAAGCCGCGCTTAAGCCGGAGCAACAGGCTCTCAAAGGAAAGCTTATGGCCAGGCTCTCGGCTAGCCCTCTGGCTGGTCCTACCCGGAAAGATCTTATAGACGAGGATCCCGGCTACGAAATTGTCTTGAATTTCCTGCGGGATCGTAAGGAAATTATAGAGTTGAAAGGTGGAATACTCCTAACGGAAAAGGATTTTAATGAGATCGTTAATAAAGTTACCGCTTTCCTGAAAGAGGCAAAAAAAGCCACGGCCTCCGATATAAAAAGCCACTTGAAATCGAGCCGAAAATATATTATCCCGCTTCTGGAAAAACTCGATCATGTCGGCGTCACTACCAGAGACGGCGATTTTAGAAAACTGAAGAATTAATTCCCGGCATATGCAAAATAAAAAAATCTTTGTAAACGGCGATTTCTATTTGCTCCGACCGCGCCCTAAAAGGGTTCAGGCCGTGGTGGTTGAGAATGGAATAATAACCGCTATAGGCGCAAATAGCGAGATCAGCCATCTATGGCGGCGGGGGTATAAAAAGTATGATCTGCAAAAGAAATTCGTTCTTCCGGCCTTTACTGACGCGCACCTGCATTTGATGGCGGTCGGTAATCTTTCCAAACAGGTCGATCTGGACGGCGTCGATTCCCTCCATAAGGCCGTTTCCATTATCAAAGAAGCCGCGTCTAAGTTAAAATCTGGTAAGTGGTTGAAGGGTAGAGGCTGGAATAAAAATCTCTGGGGAGGCGAATTTCCGGATAAGACTACCCTCGATAAAATTACAGATAACCCGGTTGCTCTGGACAGCAAAGACTGGCACCTGCTGTGGGTAAATTCGGCCGCGTTAAGCCACTGCAATATTAATAGGGATACACTCGATCCTCCCGGCGGCGTAATTGAAAAAGACAGCACAGGCGAACCGACAGGGATTTTAAAGGAGAAGGCGGTAAATATTGTCTACGATCGCATGCCCCCCCTTTCTTACGATGATAAGATAGATTCGATAACCGCAGCGCAGAAAAAGCTGCTGAAATTGGGAATCGCGGGTGTGGGCGATTTTGATACCTGGCCGACCGTTATATCGGAGCTTTTGGAATTGGAAAAAAGCGGCAGGCTGAGATTACGCATTTGTAAGATGATTTATGAAAATGTCCTCGACGAAGCCATCCGTTCCGGATTTCAGACCGGCATTGGCAGCGAACATCTCAGGGTGGGACACCTGAAGCTTTTCTCCGATGGCGCTCTCGGCTCGCAAACCGCCTTAATGTTTAAGCCTTACAGAGCTTCTAAAGACAATTACGGCGTTGAAACGCTTACTCAGAAACAGATGGAGGAATATATCTCCGGGGCGGTAAAAAGCGGCATCTCGGTCGCGATTCACGCCATAGGCGACAAAGCCAACTATCAAAGCATTAACGCGTTAGGCAAATACTCCGGGGCCTTTTCAAAATCCGGCCTGACCCCCAGAATCGAGCATGCCCAGGTTTTGCGAAAGAAAGATATCGCATTATTCAGGAAATTCGGCATAACAGCGTCGGTCCAGCCGATCCATGCCACCTCCGATCGGGATGTGGCCGATAAGTATTGGGGCAAGAGGGCGCGTTACGCTTACGCCTTCCGCTCCCTGTTGGAATCGGGCGCGAATCTCGCGTTTGGCTCCGATGCGCCTATCGAAAATGCCAACCCCTTAGCCGGGATTCACGCCGCCGTCACCCGTAAGAGAGTTGACGACCCTCGTCCTTCATGGTATCCCGAAGAGAAGATACCGGTTACAAAGACAATTGAAGCCTGCACCATCGGTTCCGCCAGGGCAAATTGTTTCGATAATATTGCCGGAAGTATAGAAATTGGCAAACGGGCCGATTTTGCGGTTATCTCCGATGACATTGTGAGGATGAAATCCGGAGATATTTATAAGGCCCAAACTCTCGCCACCATAATTGACGGCGAATTCGTTAATGGTAAAGGCAATATTCTACGGTAATTTAATCTCACTTAAAAAATCAACTGTTTATGAGCTAACTTTTCATTTTTTGATGAATAATCCGGCGTCCTTATGGGTATAATATCTAAAAGGAGGTTTTATGTCCAAAAAACTTTACCGTTCTGTTGAGGATTCCAAAATAGGGGGCGTTTGCGCCGGGATCGCGGAATATTTCGAAATAGATCCGACTATAGTGCGACTTCTGGCGGTATTTCTGCTGTTCGCATGGCTTTCCAGCGCGGTTGCCTATGTTATCGCATGGATAGTAATACCGAAATTGCCGCAGGCGGAAGCGCCCGTATAAAATTCAATCCTATAATTTACAATAAAAACCTTTATCAGGTTGACAAAACCTGAATTTACGGAAATATTATTTTTACCATGGCTGAATCGAGGGTAATTCAAGTTCGGTCTTCACTTGTTGTCGCGGATGACGGCAGTATCGATCTCGACATCTTGCATCAGATGATCGAAACCGGTTTTAACGCGATTTCGGAGTCGAATGATTATGGAGATTATTTGCAGTCGATATTTAGTTCCGGCGATGTCATCGGCCTGAAGGTAAACGGTCTTGCGGGCCCGGGAATGTCGACCCGGGCCGAGGTTGTCAACACCCTTTCCAATCTGCTTGATGAAGTCGGCAGACCCCGCAAAAAACATCTAATCTGGGACAGGTTCGATCGGGAATTATCGGCATTGGGATTCACTCTTAAAACAAAGGGCAGCGGCCCGCTATGTTTCGGGACCGACCATCGCGGCGTCGGCTATTCGAATTCCCTCGTATCGCGGGGAAAAGTGGGGGGGCTTTTAAGCAGGATTCTCGTCGATTACTGCGATGCGGTCCTAAATGTGCCGGTATTGAAGGATCATGGGGTCGCGGGCATAACCTGCGCCTTGAAAAACCATTACGGTAGCATTCACAATCCCAATAAATACCACGACAACGCCTGCGATCCTTATATAGCCGATTTGAACAGCCTGGAACAGATCAGGTTAAAGCAACGTTTGATAGTTGTGGACGCTTTAAAGGTTCAGTTTCACGGGGGTCCGGCGTACCATCCCCACTGGGCGGCGAATTACGGCGGAATTTTAATCGGCACGGATCCCGTGGCCATTGACGCGGTGGGGTATAAAATAATAGAGGATTTAAGAAAAACTGCGGGTCTGGAAACATTGAAGGGTACCGGAAGGGAACCGATATATATAAAAACGGCCGGTAAATATGGTCTGGGGGCGGCCGAATTGGGGAAAATCGATTTTGTTAAGTTGAATGTATGATCCGGATAATAAATAAGGGAAAAAAATGAAAATTTTCAAAAATTCGCTTTTGATTATATCACTGATTTTGGTGGCCTGTGGCGGTACCGCAAAAAAAGATGGAGGGCAAACAACTGAAACTGAACCGGATTCGTACGCCTCCTACCGCGCGTATGATTATTTTGTAAAGGGCGATCTGTATGAGCAATCCGGCAACCTTCCCGAAGCCGTCGAAATGTATCGCAAAGCGCTCATATACGATCCCTCGTCCGTCGAAATTCGTAGAACGTTATCGAATGCTTATTTGAAATTGGGACGGTTTAATGAAGCCGCGGTATTGCGTTCCGAAATCAGAGATAAATCGACAGAGGACTATAATTTTATAGGCAATTGCCTTCAATATACGAAGGATTTCAGCGGGGCCGCGGATTTTTATAAACGCTCTCTGGAAATGGATTCCACCCAGTATTTGCCCAGAAGGTACCTTGCCGCGCTTTTACAGACGCTCGGGAACTATGGTGAAGCCGAGAAGCATTACCGGGCGGCGGTACGTTTTTCTCCCGATAAAACGGGAAGTCTGCTTGATCTCGGCGCGTTTTATATGAAATCAAAAAAATATGATAAAGCTATCGACGCCTTTACCGAGGCCCGGGACGAAGACGGTACCGATATCAGGGTTGTCGCCAATCTGGCTGGGGCCCTGATGGCCAAAGGGGATACTTCGGGCGCGGACAGCCTGTTTCAAGAGACCATGATGGATAATTGGGATAGTCCCATGGTCCTTCAGGCGCTTCTTCCGCTGTTTTTCTCGATTAATAATATCGAATACGCCGAGATGACCGCCGGGAGGATCGCGGAACATTATCCCGACGATCCTGATATATTAAAACATTATGCGTTTATCTTATTCGGAAACCAGAAGTTCGCCGAGGCCGAATCCCTTTTGATACGTATCGACGAAAAAGGTTTCGCGGACTCCGACGTATATTATTACCTGGGTCGCTTGAAACAGTTTGACGAGGAATATTCTCAGGCGGAGGAGTATTACAATAAAGCCCTTGCGTTTGAAGACTCCCTTTCAGATGCATGGATAAATATGGCGCTCTCGGTCGACCGGCAGGGTCGATACGAAGAATCACTGGGGATTATGAAAAGCGCGCTCGAAAAGGTACCCTCGGATACAATCGACATACTCTTTTATACATCCTTGATCCATTCCCGAAATGATAAATACGATCTTGCGAGAGATGGCTACTCCAGGCTTCTGGAATCGAATCCCGATAACGTTCAGTTCAGGTTCAACCTGGCGGCCGCCTGTGAACGTTTGGGCGATTTTGAAATGGCCGAAACACACTTTAAGAAAATACTGGAAGTCGATCCCGATAACGCTCTCACTTTGAATTATCTGGGATACATGTATGCGGAAAAAGGTATAAATCTTGAGGAAGCCATACGAATGATTGAGAAAGCTCTGACTGTCGAGCCCGATAACGGCGCTTTCCTTGACAGTTACGCCTGGGTCTTGTATAAACTGGGAAGATATGAAGAGGCCATTGTCCCGATGAAGAACGCCATTGAAAGTGAGCAGGACGACGCCATACTTTACGATCATCAGGGCGATATATACGCGGCCCTTAATCAGATTGATAAAGCTGTTGAAAGTTGGGGAAACGCCCTGAAGCTTGATCCCGATAACGATCAGATACGTGCAAAGCTGAATAATCGGTGAGTATTTTTTTTCGAATACTTCTGTTTTCATTAACCATCCTGATTTTATTTTCATGTGCGGTAAAAGAAGCTCCTTCCGGCGGTCCCGAGGATACGGCAAAACCGACTATAATCGGCGTGATGCCTGAGCCCCAGAGTATCAATATCCCGCTTGATACGAAATTTCATATTCTTTTTTCGAAGCCAATGAACCGGGGAAAAACGGTCAGCGCCGTTTTCTTATCGCCGGTCTTCTGGGATTATCCCGCATATAAGTGGAATGGAAGGGAGTTGGTCGTGACGCCCCCCGAAGATCTTGAAAAAAATAAAACATATGTTTTGACAATCGGCGCGGATGCTACAGGACATCACGGTAACCGGACGGGCACCTCCTATAGCTTCGCGTTCTCCACTGGCGGCGCTATCGACAGCGGTTCCATTTCGGGTTCGATTTACCTGGAGAAAGGCAGACCGACAGCATACGATATCTGGGCTTACTCTCTTGAGGATACAGACTCCGCTCTTTTCTTGAAAGATATACCGGATTATGCCACCCAGGTGGATTCTACGTATGAATTTGAAATTAAAAACATCTCATTCGGCAATTATCTTGTCGTGGTTATTGACGATAGAAATGACGATCTTTTCTGGGACCCGACCTCGGAATCCATCGGCCTACCACCTGCCATCATAAGACTCGAGAGCGGGGAGAGTTTCGGCGGTTTGGTATTGAGACCCGAAAGACGCGATACTATTCCGGCAGATATCTCACGGGTCAGGACGATAGATAACCGGAAAATATCGGTTGAGTTATCTCAGCCGGTTCCGGATGAATTGAAACTCGATACCACCCGATTTTATATTGCGGTTTCCGATTCGGCTTTCCTTGCGATCGAGGGAGCGTATATCGGCAGGGAAGGGAAATTGGTTTTCGAAACGGCGGTCCAGGAAGCCGAAAAAACTTATCGGCTTAAACCTGTAGAGCTTTTTTCATTATGGGGAAACAGCTTTGATACCTCGGGCGCCCGTTTTGCCGGCAGCCCGGAAATCGACACAACCGGCCCGGAACTTCTATCCGCGGTACCTTCAAACGGTTCTCGTACTGTTTATCAGAACGACCATATAGAGATGGTTTTTTCCGAAAGAATAAAAATCCTGGGGTTTGTAAATTCCGTATCTGTGATCGCAGATTCTGTGGATACGTTAAGTTTTCTTCCGCGCTGGGTTTATCCAAATAACGTACATCTGAATTTCGAAACCGGTATCCCCCGGGAAAAAGAAATCGAAGTTCGTCTTGATCCCGAGAAAATATATGATGTTGCCGGCAATCCTATGAAAGACAGTGTCTTAGCTTTTTGGTTCAGGTTGGCGCCCGCCGACACTATCGGTTCGGTAACCATAAAACCTGGAAAACCCGGGAATATGGCCGGTGAATTGTATTCCCAGAAAACCGGGAAAGAATCGTACTCTACAAATGCGGATATAAACGGCGTTTTTAACTTTAGTTCTGTAATGCCGGGGACCTATTATTTCAGGTATTTTAATGACGCCGACAGCAATGGGATCTGGACCCCGGGAGTGATAAATCCCTTTGTGACATCGGAATGGTTTTTTTATCATAAAGACTCTATTGATGTCCGGGCGAGATGGACGACGGATCTCGGTCGGATAGACTGATCCCTCGAATTTCGAAAAAAGTTGACATGGCCGTTCCTTATGGTATCTTTTATGAATGCTTCGAATACGGGCGCGCCTGTCGATTCTAAAGAAGGCGGTTTTTTTCGGGATCTTTATAGTAATTTCCAGCGGAGTCTATGCGCAGGAAATCCCCAAAATTCCGGATATAATCTTAACCGAGGAAATCCTGGATGTTACCGACAGCCTTTCCAATTCGGTCGTTGCTGCGGTCGATACCCACCTGGTCGGTTTTACCACCACCGTAACCCCCTTAAGTGATTCGGCTATAATCTGGGTTACATTTCCTGCGGGTTTCGATATTACGGGAATCTCCGAAATAAATTATATTGATGATGATGGTTCCAATAACAGCAATGAGCCCCGGGTATCGTCCTGGGATAGGCTTAGCCAGACTCTTAAATGCTATCTATATTCGGGAAACCAGCCGGCCGTGGCCGGATCCCGAATATCAATTGAAATTTGCGAAATTATCAACCGGACCGTCACCGGCGACAATACCGTAAACGTCTTCGCTTCCGATTCTCTGGATAATATTACCCATGGCCCCGACGTTTCGGCCCCGTTTACGCTTCTACCGGATGAGTTGGATAATATTATTATATCGCCCGGATCGGATACTTCCGTCGCCGCCGGATCGTCGATTTTTTTCAACGCCAGTGGTTATGATCAGTACAGCAATATCATCGGCGGTTTGACGTTTGTTTACTCTGTGACCGTGGATTCCTGCGGCGATATTGTTAACGGTGTTTTCACCGCCGACAAGTTAGGGGATTGTTATGTAACCGCCTCCAGCGGCGGCATAACCGATTCCTCGGGATTAATAACGGTTATTCCGGGGCCTTTCGATCGATTTACTATAACCGGAACTCCCGCTCAAAGGACGGCCGGGGTGCCTTTCTCCAATCCCGTGGTCGTTACAGTCTACGATATCCGGGACAATATAAAAAACGATTATTCCGGGATTATATGGTTTGAGTCAAATGACGGCAGTGCGACACTACCGTTCGAATCGGGCAATCCTTTTAATCTTCCGGTCGATAGCGCCGGGGTTGCGGTGTTTGCCGGGGGGGGATTTACCCTGGTAACCGCCGGCGCCAGAGTTGTTACCGTCACTGATGGCGCCAATAGCGCGAATTCCGATCCTATAACGGTTAATGCGGCACAGATCGCGTCATTCGAGTTAGAGGCCGGTCTGAACCAAACGGCCGGTCAGTCTTTTCAATTGAGTGTTCCGTATCCTACTGCTGTTGATGAATTCGGCAATCTGGCATCGGGAACGATTCTTATATCGGATTCAATCGGAGGAGGCAATTCTCCCGGAGGTGTTCCACCCGTTCTGTCACCCATAATGGTAGCCAACGGTTCCGGATCCGCCTATCAAATCCTTACTAATGCGGAACCGACGGTTCTTAAGGGTTCGGCCTCAGGGTTTGTGGCCGCCACCGATACGATTATGGTTGCCCCCGGGAGCATAAATGAGTTTGCGATGACGGGGTATCCGTTGACTACGACAGCCGGCAATACTTTTCCGGCCGACATTATCGTGACCGCTTACGACGCATTTGGAAATACGAAAATAAACTATTCGGACTCGGTTTATTTTACCAGCAGCGACGGTCAGGCGATCCTTCATCCGGGGCACAGATATGTCCTCTCCGATTCGGGAAGCTTCGCGTTTGACGGCGACCAGTTCTCCCTGAAAACCGCTGGAGCCCAAACCATAACCGCGACCGATGGTTCGGTTTCAGTAATCTCGGAAACGATCAATGTCATTCCCGGCGCTCTGTTCGATTTCTCTTTTATCGAACCTTCTACCGTAATGAGCGGTATTCCTTTTCCGCTGGCCGTAACAAGCGGTGTTGATCAGTGGGGAAATGATGCGAATGGCGTCGTGACAATAGATGATTCCCTGGGCGGCGGATATTCTCCAAACGGGACACCCCCTATTTTTAATGCGATTCAGGTTGTATCAGGGGCCGGGAGCGCCAATCAGACACTTGTTAATGCAATCCCCACGGTATTGAAAGGTACCGCCGGTTCGACAGTTGTCTTAACGGATACTATTGATGTAATACCGGGAGGCCTCGGCGAGTTTGATCTTGATATATCATCACCGCAATATAACGATTCCGTATTTACGGGGACCGCGGATTTAACCGCCTTTGACGAATACGGCAATATTAAAACAAACTATAACGCTTCCACCGACACCGTTGTGATAACGTCATCTGCCGGCGGAACCATGCAGAATAATATCCTTAAACTCCCTGGCGATTTCAATGGCGGCGTGGCCGACCTTATCGCCAAACAAACGTCCTACAGCGGCCGCGGCGGTCTCATGACCTTCAGCGCGACATCACAATCCGGGGCTATCGGAATCTCCGGCCCCGTTGAAATTCTGGCAATCGCCTGCGAAAACATAGTTCTGGATCAGGGCGTCGCGTCATGGGAGGATACCGTAACCGGTTCGGTCGAGGTTGCCAACGATGGCGGCGCCATAGTTGATATTACAGAAATCGACATTTTTACGCAATCGGGGCTTCTTTTCAACCCCTTGACCGTTTCCCCGAACCTTCCAGCCCAGATCGGGGCGGGCCAACAACAGACATTCGATATATCGATCATTATTCCAACCAACACGCCGGTAGGCGTTCATCCATTCTCGGCCGCCGTGTTCGGGGCCTTTGGCGGAGTCCCGGTTTCAGATACTCTGGATGGTTTTCCCGACACTCTGGAGATTCAGTCCAGTTCAATTATAGGCTACGTTACGGGATCCATTAGCAGAGACACGCTTTCCAGAGGGAGCTGGTATAATCTATCCCTGTCGCTTGCCAATACCGGGGGAGCCGGCTTAGCATTATTCGATAGTTCGAATATAATTATTTCCGATAGCGCTAATCTATTCAGAGCAAATATCTCCAGCGGCGTTTTCCTTCCGCCGAACACTCCTCAGGGGATAATGATAATATTGGATTCCGCTTTTGTGGATCCGGATTTTGCGCCCGGCGTGTATCAACCTGTATTCTATTACTATGGCGAGGAGAACGGCGATTTTGTGAGCGGTTCCGTTATTCTTTCCGATATGATCACGGTCCAGGAGGGAATAGATATACAATATCTCAGCGGGTCGATATCGATCGATTCACTGGTGCAGGGACAGAACGCCGCCTTTTCCGTACGGCTGAGGAATAACGGCGACGCCGCTTTTATCATCGATCACGAAAACACCAGGATATCCTTCAGCGATTCCAATAGGGATTATATTGCTTATTCTGATACATCATCATCGGTCCGAATCGATATTATACAGCCCGGAGAAGATACAACCTTCAGCTTTACCCCTACAATTCTGGTACCGGAATTCACTCCCGGAGATTATTTGCCCGTTATCCGATTGAGAGGTACACATAACGGTTTGCAGGAAACGCGCCAATTCAACACCTCTCCCGATTCCGTATCGGTTTTGACCAGGGGTTCGTTAAGAATAGATTCCACCTATGCCATGTCGCGAAATGTTCCCTTTGTCAATACCTCTCAGGCCTGCTCTGTGAAAGTGGTTGTTTCGAATCTTGGTCTCGAGCCGGTTCAATCGTTTTATATCAAACTGGAAAGCGAAAGCAGTTTGGATTCCATTATAATTCCGAATATTTCGGGAAACGCTGCAATTGCGGGAGTAATGCCTTTTATCGCCGGTCCCGACCCCGATTCCGGGCTGGTGTTTACAGGTTCATTATCGGGGGGACAGGGGACCGTATCGGGATTACCGCCGCAGCTTTTGCAGCCCCTCGATAACTCGACTCTGCTGGTAATAGAAACGCCGGCGCTACTCTCTCTTTCTCCGCTGGTTGTAATATCACCCCCCACGGCTATGGATGATACCGTAACTATAAACCAACCTGTTACACTTTCAGCGTCGGTTTCGAACTCCGGCATGGCGGATATCGAAGGGCCGCAGGTAATAACACTGGATTTAGGAACGTCCGGATTCTCATTTATTGATTCCGCAAACAGGGAATTTATGCTGGATGAGGATGTTTTCTGGGAGCTTGAGGCATCCGAAAGTCCAAACGATTCGGCCACCCTGACTGCCCGTTTCCTGACCAGACCTATCGACTCCAACGATGGCGGCGACGCGGTCGGGCCCGATTCCGTATCAACCAGGACGTTTGTTGTGAATACCGAACCGACTATTTCGCATATTCCCGTTATCTCCGCTCCAAACGGCGCCGTTGACAACGTGCTATCGACCGTCCAGTTATTTACAATTACCGATACAGTAACGAGTTACGGGATATTTGAAAACCTGGCCGTTTCCATGAATCTGCCAGCCGGTTTTTCAACCGAAGATCCGTTATTACAGACTCCGGTGGCGGGGTTGGTATCCTGGACTGTTCGCGCGCCTGATGATCCCATAATGGATTCAATCTCGATAGCGTCCTGGCTGTTCGATCCCAATACCGGTGATTCAATCGGTACGGGAACGGATTTCATTGTATTGGATATATTGGAAAGGGCAACATTGAACCTGGCGTCGGCCATAATCGGCCCGCTTGCCGCGCTGGATGGAATCATCGAACCCGGAACGTCGTTTCAGTATGAAGCTATAGTTCATAATCTGGGTCAGGCCTCAACCGGAGAAGGTGTCATCAGCCTGCATCCGGGGCATCCGGGTATGCATGTCGTTGAAGATACCATACGGCCGTTTAATCCCGATATCCCCTTGGTATGGAATATAACCGTACCCGATAGTGAGATCGCCACACCGGTACCGATCTGGACCATCATCGATTTCTTACCGTTTGACGAAAATACAAATGCGCCCGCGTTTATGATAAATGATTCCTCGTCCGTGAACATTACGATCAGAGAGCTCCTGCCGGAGATCGTAATTGAAGTAACCGATCTCTATCGGGGATCGGCGGTGAAAGGGCAGGATCTGGATTTCATGACCTTCAGGTTGAGAAATCGCGATCGCGGAGGATCTTTCTCGGTCGGCATATCCTCAATCGAGTTTAACGCCGAGCTAAATCCCTCGGGCGAAGTTGATGATGTTTTTTCTGAAGTATCATTATTTTCCGATTCAATTCAGCATATTCCGGACCTGATTTCCGCCGATACCGTTGGTTTCGTATTCGATGACATAATAGTCCTGGAACCGGGCGAATCGGTGGAATTTGTTCTGCGCCTTGTCATATCGCCGAACGCGGGCATCAATGATTTCCGGATCCATTTGAACACCGATAATATCAACGGTTTCGTAATGGAAGAGGGCGTACCCACGGTTCCGCTGGTCGCCGTATCTTCGCGCGGCGAACAGGAAATAATCACAAGCAATTATACGGTTCTCTTGGAACAGGATTTTTCACTGTCGGTGTCGAGTTATCCCAATCCATTTAACCCGCGGACGGAGCAGGCCAGAATCGGGTATTATCTGGATGAAGACTCCGACCTTGAGGTGAAAATATTTACCCTGCTGGGCGAGCTGGTATGGTCGAAATCGATCACCGCCTCAGATCCCCTCGGCAGGGCGGGATTGCATACCGACAATACGGCTGTTTTATGGGATGGAAAAAATGACGCGAGTAAAGAGGTCAGATCGGGCGTTTATATATGTTTGATCAAAAATAATACTTCCGGCGAGGAGGAGAAATTCAAAATCGCGGTCGTAAAATAGGCTGTCTGACATTCGCGTTAATAATCGCGTTGCAGGGGGCGGCGTATTGCGAGGGTGACGCCGGCCGGGAGTCTCTGTTCAATCTCGGAGCCGGCGCCAGGGGCATGGCTATGGGAAGGGCGTTTGCGGCTCTCTCCGGCGACGCCTCCGCGCCTTTCTGGAATCCGGCGGCCACTTCAACAATAGACAAAGCAAACTTGATGGCTTTCAGGACAACGTTATTCATGAACACCAATTACGACTGTCTGGGCATAGCATATCCTTTCGTCGATCTGGGCGTATTCTCTTTTTCCGCGGGACGTATCGGTACAGACGGAATCGAAAAACGAGATATCGACAATCGTCTGATAGAGACTTTTTCGTCATCGGAAACCAGATTCGGTTTCAGCTATGCGCGCGCTATCGGCTATGGATTGCACGGAGGATTGACTTTTAAAATCGTATCAAACAATGTGGGTGATTTTTCGGGCTCGGGCGCCGGGGCGGATCTGGGATTTCAATACAGCCCGACGAAATTTCAATGGCTTACATTAGGCGCCAGTTTTATCGATTTATTCCAGCCGCGTGTTAAGCTGCAATCGGTTGAAGATAGATACAAAACCGTATCTCGTTTTGGCGCCATTGCCGATAAAAATATCAACGATAAAATAGACCTGACGGCCGGATTCGATATCGAAAAAAGCGCGGGCCGATCGGCGATATTTCATATGGGAGCAGAACTTGAATTTTTAAAACAGTATTTCCTGCGGCTCGGCCTGGATCGGGGACGTCTCACATTCGGAGGCGGTCTGCTTTACAGGTCTATCGGGCTCGATTACGCCTATGAAAGTGTCGAATATCTTGGCGGCAGCCACAGAATTTCATTTTCATTCACCTTCGGTTCCTCGGTATCGGAAAAAAGAAGGCAAAGAAGGGCGAGTCTTGTCAGGGAAGAACGGGAATTGTGGGAGAGAGCTCTGTCGAATCAGGCCGATTCTATGCTGACCCTGGCGGATAGTCTGCGAAGCCGTCAGGAATTTCAGGACGCTTTAGGGAATTATCAAAAGGTCCTGGGCCTGAATCCCGAATCCGAACATGCCCGGATTATGTCGGATAGCATGATGAATGTTATTATTTCGGGCGCAATCGAGGGCGTTGCCGATCGCAAGAGAAAGGAATTAATCTCGGGCAGAGTCGAGTCGGCTTTGAACGATTTCAATGAGGGCAAATTCAATACCGCTATTTCGAAATACAGGCTTCTGCTGGATATAGATCCTGGCAACGAGACCATAATAGATCTTCTGGCTTCGGCCGAGCAGAACCTTTCCACGGAACTTTCCGAAAAGAGAGAAACGGCTATAAGGTTGCAGAATCAGGGAGATAACGCGGGGGCGCTGGCCGAATGGAGCCGAGTTTTGGCCCTGGACGAGGATAATCCCGAAGCCGAATCCCGGATTGACGAATTGAAAAAAGAGATGGAGGGAAACGAACTTATCGCGAATGCGTTATCATTGATAAATGCCGGAAGATATTCGGAGGCGGTTGATCTTCTCGAAAGGGCCGGCAGAATAAGGCCGGATGATAGATCAATAAGGTCACTTATCTCGGAGACCAGGGCCAAGTCAACTCCTCCGACCACAATAGAGGATATCAAATCCAACGCCGATCACTGGAACCGGTACCTGTCGGGTCTGGAAAGTTATCAATCAAGCGATTATAAGAAGGCCATCGAAATATGGACGGAATTGGAAAACATCTACCCGAATAATTCCGATCTCAGGAAAAACATCAATCAGGCCGGAGAACGACTTGCGGCTGAAGACGAGACAAGACAAGAATAAACTTTACATAATCGACTCGAATCCTTAGAATAAAATCAGCCGATATACTATATAATGGAGTTATGGCAAGGAAAACAGTAAAAGAAGTATTCATGAGCTTCCCTGCCGATGAGGGACAGCTTGAGGATATCCGAGGCAGCGTAAAGAACGCACTGGGCGATTCCGACCTGGCCGCGAAGGACATAAACAGCGTCCTTCTGGCGATCGAGGAAGTCTGCACCAACGTAATCAGGCACGCATACTTATATGCTCCCGGAACCATAAGAATCAAAATCGCGATCCATCCCGGCAAAGTCATTTTTTCGGTATTCGACAAGGGACGTCGTTTCGATTACGACCACTCGGATACGCCCGATCTGGGCAGATACGTGAAAACCGGTCGAAAAGGAGGGCTGGGACTTTACCTGATCCGGAAAATGATGGATTCGGTATCCTATTATTCCCGCGACGGCGAAAACGAACTGCGGATGGAGAAGAAGGCCGACAAACCGGCGGTAAGATCGATTCGTCCTCAGGGCGTATCCATCCGGGTGAAGTTCGCCCTCTGGGCTTCCCTGGTCGTTTTCGCCATTGTCACGGGTGTATTCCTGTATATCGATAACCGCACCGAGAGAGGAACCTACGCGAGCTTTTTCCGGGGCGCGTCGGACGTTATGGATTCGTTTGTTTCCGATCTCGGCGAGAGAATAATATTCAGAGATCTCGATATCACCAAGTCCGCCGCCGCCTGGCTCGAAGCCAACGATAACTTCGTCGGCGTTATAGTTACCGATTCCGCCAACACGATTATCGCCGATCCTGAGAATACTAAAAGATTCCTTTCGAAATACGAGCCTTTGAGTGAAGAAGAGTTCTATAACAGCGATATGGCGATTATAGATTCCACGGGCGTTACAGCATTTCATTATAGAATCCCGGTAACTCTGAATAACAGGATAATCGGCTTTTCCTACTTTAAGCTTCTGAAGACGCCCCTGGAAATTCAAATATCTCACGCTCGTAAAGGCCTTCTGGCCTTTTCATTCGGCGGGCTGATAATAGGTTTTATTGCGGTATTTCTGCTGTCGAACTATTTTGTTAAACCTATTCAAAAACTTACCGAAGGCGTGCTTCGAATCGGTGAGGGAAATCTCGATCAGACCCTGCCCGTTGAGGGCGCCGACGAATTTTCCGAAATCGCCAGGGCTTTCAACGAAATCACCGAAAAATTTAAAAAATCGCAGGAAGATCTTGTCGAACAGGAACGTCTCCAGAAGGAGATGCAGGTGGCGCAGGAGATCCAGCACGCTTTGCTGCCGCGTGAATTCCCTGACGTTGAGGGTTATGATATTTCCACCATTTATAGGGCCGCCAAGGATGTCGGCGGTGATTATTTCGATTTTGTCCAGATCGACCCCAATACCATGGGCATTATAGTCGCCGATGTTTCCGGCAAGGGAGTGCCCGGTTCGCTGGTAATGACCATGATTCGGACCGCTTTAAGACTGGAATCCAGGGAGAATTATTCGCCCACCGACGTTTTGAGCCGCGTAAACCAGTTTGTCGCCGATGATGTGAAAAAGGGCATGTTCATAACCATATTTTTTATAACTCTCGATTCGGAAAAAAGAACCATCTCGTTTGCCTCCGCCGGGCATAATCCCATGATTCTTTACCGGAAGGATATCGACTCGTGCTATTTCCTGAATACCAGGGGAATGCCTCTGGGCATAAGTTTGCCTGACGGGATGAAGTTTGAGCAGACAATCGAGCGTGATAAGGTGAAGCTGAAGAAAGACGACATGCTGGTTATTTATACCGACGGTATCACCGAGGCCATGAATAAGGCGGGAGAACAATACGGCAACGATCGACTGATAGAGTTCATTAAAACCAACGCCGATCTTCATCCGGATGAATTTACTGAAAAACTCGACGCCGATATAAACAGATTCACCGCCGGAGCTCCCCAGAACGATGACATTACCCTGGTTGTTATTAAAGAAAAAGTAATGCTGGATGAGCTTGTTTTCGAGAAAAGGAAAAGGCTCATTCAGATGACCGAGGAAGAGGGAATGTCGCCGGAGGAGGCCAGCAAGGAGATGGGCGTATCCCTGTCAACTTATTATAAATATCGCCGGAGGTGGAAGGAGCTGGGCGATGCCGGGCTGCTGAACAAAAAGCTTCGCGCGGATTCCGGGATGAAACAGGTGCCTTACGAGGTCCGGAAAGAGATTCTGAATATTGTAAGGGAATACCCCGAGTATGGCACGAAGAGAATTATGCTCGAATTGAAAGAGCGGGGAATGACCGATATTGACCAGGGCGGGCTTTACGAAGAACTCGTCAGGATGCGGCTGAATACCAAAAAACTTCGCCTGGAATATGTGGAGAGGCTCGGCGCGCTTTCACCCGAGATGCGGAACGGGCTCGATAAAGAAATTCTCAAAGATAAAGAGCGAAAAGAGAAAGCCGAGAAAATCGATCGGGACGCCTATCTCGAACAGATAAAAAGAAGTATCGGCGAAAAGAAAAAAGAGGAAAAGGCTGTTGAACTCGAACTTATAGAAAAACTCAAAGGAATCGAACCTCTTCTGGGCGACGCCGACCTGTATGCAGAGATCGCGGCGGAACTTACGAAACTCGGCGGGGGAAAGGATCTGGCGAGTTTATTCGAGAAAATGATTTTGAAAATGGCCGAGACCAAAATTGAATCCGCGTCCTCCGGTAAACAAATATCATCGGACGAGAAGAAAACCGATGAGGAATATACGGACTCGCTTGAGAGAGAAGAATCCCCTGCGTCCCCATCCCCGGAGACCACCGGGGAATCTGAATCTTTCATAGCGGGCGAATCGGAAACGGAGCTTACGCCTATTGATGTCGGGATAGTGGCCTCTGATAACGAGGATCAAGAAAATGCTGATGAAAAGGAAAATAAAATCGATTGGGATGTATACACCAGGAAGCTGGAGAACAAATATAATAAAAAATGATAAAACTCGCGATATCGACATCTAAAGGTGGTACCGGTAAAACCACCACCGCCATCAATCTGGGGCATGGATTGGCCTTATCCGGGAAAAGGGTTTTGATTGTAGACTGTGATCCCCAGGGATCGGCATCATCCGCGTTCGGAGTAGAGTCTTCGCGGGGTCTGGTCGACTTGATGATTGAAGGTACAGTAGATATTTATAAGGTCCGTCCCAACCTGTACCTGCTGCCCTCGGGACGAAAAAAACTGGCGGAGCTCGAAATGAAACTGTCGGCCGGCGGCGACCGGAACAAAGTTTTGAGCCGTTCTCTGTCTCGTCTTACGGGTTGTGATTGTGTGATTTTAGATTGCTCTCCGTCCATAAATATTATAAATTTAAACGCCCTTGAATTTGCCGATTACTTATTGATTCCTTCCTCGCTCGATTATTTTTCGCTGGAGGGAGTGAAAACTACAATTGAACTTAAAAAGGAATTAAACGGAGATGGCAACGGGTCGCTTGAGATAGTCGGGGTATTGCCGACATTTTATGATAGAAGGACAACCGTATCGCGGCTGGCCCTCGACGACCTCAGGGGAAAATACGGGGATATGGTTTTTAAAACGGAAATAAGGAATAATGCGCAGATTAAGAAATCGCAATGGTTTAAAAAAACCATTTTTGAGTACGCGCCCTACTCCTACGGAGCGTACGATTATTTTAATCTGTCAAAAGAATTTTTGGAAAGGTTGCGGGTATAAAAAATTATGAGCGATATTAAAATTTCATTGGATAGTTCCGGACCGGCCGGAAAAGTATCGGTCGTGAGGGTCGACGGTGTCATAGATACCATAACGGCCCCCGAACTGGAAAAAGTCATGAATTCTTTATTGGAACAGAAAAAATATTATATCGTCGTGGATCTTGGAGGAGTCGATTATATATCCTCGGCCGGTTGGGGAATTTTTATCTCCAATATCAGGGAAATCCGCCAGAACTCCGGCGATATAAAACTCGCTCGAATGATACCCAACGTTTACGAAATATTCGAGCTTCTGGAATTCGATTCGATTTTAAAAGCGTTCGATAGCGTGGAAAAAGCCAAATCCGATTTTCACGGCGGCGTGGAGGACGCTGTCGAATCAGGCGTTAATCGATCGCCAGATGTCTCGGTTTCACCGTCCCCTGATTTTGAGGACGGCTCGCCAGGACCTATTGATTTGAAGGATGCCATCCCCATCGGAACGGCTGTGGCGGAGAAGGGAAGAACCGCCGCGGAACCGAAAATTAAAACGTCTTCGGCCGACCTGAAACAGCTCGTGATCGAGATGGTGTCAAAGGACCCGTTTTTTACAATTTCCGAGATAAAAGGAGAAATAGGCAGAAAACATCCTTCCCTGAAGCCGGGTTGGTGGAGAATTTGGGGGATCCTCAGGCAAAACCGGCTGTTAACAAAAAAGAGTCGTTTTCGCCGCGCAAGAACCAGATTAGGGCAGGTTAATGAATAAAGCTAAAGCCGCGAATATTAACTATATCTACGTCCTGTTTCTCGGTGCCTTGGTTATTTTAATAATTTTGTTCTTAAAGTCGATCTGGGTCGCCTTCATTCTCGGCCTTGCAACCGTGGGTATTATTGGCGCGATTGTAGTCGGGCACCTAAAATTGACGCGTACCTCATCACTGATAAATCGATTGTACGAAAGGGAAAAAAAACGCGATTTTTCTATTGCGCCTCAACTCCTTGGCGATATTCTGAGAGACTCGCCGGTCAAGAAATCTCTTCAGAAAAAGGCCGCCGAACATATATCCAGGAGGTTTCGCGTGGAAAAATTGGCGGTTTTTTTCAGATACAAAAACAGCTATGAAGTAAAAATATTTTATAATATCAATCCAAAGATCTTAAATAGACCTCGAGTTGAGAGAATGCGGCATATTCTAAAAGAGGTTCCCGAGAACGGGAGGATTTTAAATGACGATAGAATCGGTAGATTATTCCTCAATGAAAAAGCCCTTGAAGAATTCAATTCTCCTTCCGTATTCATTTATAATTGGGGAAGATCCCGTTCTGCAATTATTATTTACGATGATCCCCATCGGCATTTTGTTGAGGTTTTGGGCGATGAAGAATTCAATCGCATTCTGTGGCCATCTTTGGATGAATTGAACAGACTGAACGAGAGAGGAAAAAAAATAGAACTGGAACTGAAGAAACTTAAAAACGATTATTCCAGGTCAAAGCGAGATCTCGTAAACGCCGGAAAGGAGGTCAACAGACGTACCTCCGAATTAAACTCCTTTGTCGATATCTCCTCCAATCTATACTCCATTTTAGATGAGAATCAACTATTCTCAACCTTGAAAAATATTATGAGCAACCAGATCGGCGCTTCCAGGGTTGAAATTCTTTATCCTACCGGCGAGGGCAGATATACTATCGACCGGATTTCCGAAGGAGTGGATAGCGATTACGATTCCATGATTCTGGAGGCCGATTCGGAGCTTTTTGAAATGATGTTGAAAAAGCCCAAACCGTTACTTCTCCCTCTTGCGGCAAGTGTCCTTAAAGCCGAAAACGGGTTTTTAAAGTCTGCTATCAAGTGGGGTTTTCAGGTAATCTCGCCTTTGGGCCTCGGAAACGAAGTGGGGTGTTTGCTTTTAATCGGCGAGAAAAGGAATAAAAACCAGTATGACGATTCCGATATTAATATTATTTCGGTTATAGCCAATATCGCCTCGTTGTCTCTGGCCAACATTCGCCAGTTCGCAACCATCGAAAGACTCTCATATACCGACAGTATGACAGGGATTTTTAATTATCGATATTTTTACAAAAGGCTGGGGGAAGAAATTCTCAGGGCGAAAAGATATAATCGTGAACTGTCCTTGGTGATATTGGATATAGATAATTTTAAACTCTTTAACGACAATTACGGCCATCAGACGGGGGATATGGTTTTGAAGAGTACCGCCGAGCTAATAACTAAGGCTATCAGGTCAATCGATATCGTAAGTAGATACGGCGGGGAGGAGTTTTGTATTATTATGCCCGATACCGGCGAAAATAGCGGCAGGGTTTTCATCGAGCGTTTGAGAAACGAAATAGCCGAATTTAAATTCAAATCCAGAACCATAACGGAGGAGATATCCATTACCGTCTCCGTCGGGGGTTCGGTTTTTCCTCATCACGCTACAACGCCGGATAGATTGATATATTGTGCCGATATGGCTTTGCTGAAAGCTAAATCTCTCGGAAGGAACAAGGCGATAATGTATCAACCGAACCTTGCCGAGAGTGAATATCTCCTGAGGGAGGATGAGTTATGAAATCGTTATTAACGGGAAAGATAAGGTCCGGTCCGCTGAGAATAATCGCGGCCTTGCTTCTCGCAATGTTATGTTTTGCCGAAGGTTCGGTCTTCGCGCAAAATGAAAGCGACGGGCCCTATCGAATCGGATCAAAGGACATATTATCAATTACTTTCTGGCAGCAACCCGATCTCAATACCGCCGTGAGAGTCGGGGAGGACGGTATGATAACATTACCGGTGATTGGCGAAATCAGGGCTCAGGGATTAACGACCGCGGAGTTGTCGGAATCCATTGTCGAGCAGATGGCGTTTTACCATACTCCCATCTCCCAGGCGACAGTAACGGTAACCGGTTTTCATTCCAGGGATGTGGTCGTTACCGGCGAGGTGCTTAATCCCTCGACCCTCAAGTATGAGAAAATCCCCGATCTTTGGCGGGTCATTCTGGACGCCGGCGGCCCGACCGAGATGGCTGACCTCTCGAAAATTGCCATTGTCAGGAAGAACGAGGAAGGATCGGAAATAATAAACGTGGATCTGTATAGCCTGATTAAGAAAGGAGATCTGTTGAAGGCTCCGGAGGTTTTATTGGGTGATTTGATCAATGTGCCTGTATCGCCGTTCGGAACTGCGATACAGCTTGGAGAGAGCGCCAAATTCGAGGGCCGGAATATATATTATGTGCTCGGAAGCGTAGCCCAACCCGGCGCGAGGAGCCTTGACACGGGAATCGATGTTCTGGATGCCATTGCGATAGCGGGCGGATTTACCGCTGATGCCGACCTTCAAAATGTGCGCGTAATAATGAAGGGATCCGGATATTCCAATGTTGTAAAGGTAAATATTAAAGATTATATTGATAAAGGCTCACCTCCTCGCCTGATTTTACATCCGGAGGATACAATTGTCGTTCCGGCGAAAGAGGCGGGAGTTTTCAGAGGAGTATTAAGCGACATAGCTCAGTTTATCCCTTTACTTACGGCAGTTGGAACATTAATATTGCTGGTTGAATAGGAAATTGATATGCCTGAAAACGGGAGTCAGATAGATTTAAGGGAATATCTGTCTATCTTAAATAGACGGAAAGTATATATCATAATTCCCCTGATGATAATTCCTCTGGTGGCGTTTATAATAGGTTATTTCATGCCGCCCTTATATCAATCGTCGGTAACGTTGCTGATAGGCGAATCCAAAGTGCTCCCGCCCTCGGTGGAACGTCAGCTTGAGGGAGGCAGATCGTTTTCTCGTGAATCGATTTCGGAAAGGCAACGAGCTTTATACAGCCAGGTCACGTCAACTAAAAATCTGCGCAGATTGATAGCCATACTTGATATACGCGTCCCGCCCGAAATAGGGAATATCGCGGCCAGTACAAAATCCATGTATCCCGAGATTTCCGAAAGCGAGCTTGTAGAGACAATTATGGCCGACGCGCTTCGCAAAAATGTTCAGGTAGGTTTGAGTTCCACCAGTCTCATGCAGATTGAATTTGCCGCATCCAACCCTATTCAGGCTCAAAAAAGGGCGAAAACGCTTGCCGATATTTTTATTGAAGAAAGCCTGGCGCAGGAGCTTGCTGGAGTAAGATCTAATATAGCCTTTTCCGAAGAACAGCTGGAATTGTATCGAGAGAAAATGACCATCGCCGAAAACAATCTGAAAAATTTCCGGCAGCAGTTAATTGTCAGTAGTGTCGCGAAAGACACGAGCGGTTTAAACCTTCAGCAGATAGCATCCGCCGCGGAGGCCATAGATTTTGAAATATCTTCTCTTGAGGAAAAACAGCATGAATACCGAGGGCTATTATTGACCGAGGGTATAAATGTAAGCGGTGTCGGCTTTCCGGTCGAATTGACCGCGGAAAAAAGCCGGCTGCTTTTAAACATTGAAAAACTGACCGATCTTTTGACCAGGCATTCCTGGAAGGATCCTAAGGTCTTGAGCCTTAATGAAGAGGCTAAAGATATGCTTACCGATCTGAATAGCAGGATTAAAACTTATGTTGAAAATAAATATTCGGATAAATCCACTGCCGTCATTGAAACTATCAGCAAATACCTTACCGGCGGTTTAGCTATAGGGTTTAACCGCGCCAAAAGAAAAATCCTCGATCAGAGTATTGCGGCCATAAAATCACGCCTTTCCGACAATCCCGATTCCGAGATCACAATGGACAGGCTTCAGAGCGAAGTGGACAACTACAAGACATTGTATGACCTCTTTGTAAAACATTCCCAGTACGCCGCTATCGATCAATCCGCCAGAAAAGTGGAAGCCGAGGCCAGATTTGTTATTATAAAACCGGCTTCAATGCCTCTGAGTCCCCAGTCGCCGGACAAAAGGAAACTGCTGGCGATGGGAATAGTGATCGGAATAATTTTCGGGGCCGGTATAATCGTTCTGCTGGAAATTTTCGATAATTCATTCAGGAAGGTGGAGGATGTTGAAGGTTTTACAGGATTGAGGGTATTGGGGACTATTCCGAGAATGAATCTTCCTTACGGATCCGGAATTAGGAGGAAAATTCCTTATATTATCGGAGCGGGCGTAACCTTTATGCTCGTGATATTAATTTTATTCCTGAGATCGAAAGGGAGTTGATTTTAATGTCTTCCATATTTTATTCGAAAAGGCTGCATTATCTTGATAAAGATTACCTGTTCCAGACTACCTATAATGAATCCGATCGCACGGTCGTGTGCTCGCTTTTCAACGAAGGCAAATTGCTGAATATCCATTTTATTTCTCTTCCCGGCGATCCCGAAGGCAATGAACTAATCGATTGTATCATGAAAGTCCATGATCGGAAATTAAATGATTACGAGATATTGTTGAGGGTGACCGAGTCAAAAAAGAACTCGGACCGGGCTGAAATTATCGTCAAACTGGGATCGGCTTTGCTGGCAAATAAGCTTTATGACGAGGCGATCGACCTTTTACGGATTGCCTCCTCGAAACATAAAGACAACTCCGCAATTAGGTTGCTTCTCGGAAAAGTCTATACCGCAAAAAACAGGTTTGAAGACGCTGAAGCGGAACTGAAAAAAGCGGTTGACCTGTCTCCGGACTATCCCGATTTTAGAAATCTCCTCGGCGAGACATATTTACATCTAAAAAAGCCGCTCTCAGCCATTGGTGAATTTAAAAAGGCGGTGGAGTCTAACGTTTATTACGACAGGGCGTTTTACAATATGGGTCTGGGATATATCCTTAACGGCATAGTAAAAGAGGATTTTGAGCTGGCAAAAGATATGGAGAAGAATTGCGACGAGACTTTCGGGAAAGCAATCGCTTTCAATCCGGGATACGACAATGAGAATTATAAAATCGGGATAGATTTTCTGCAGGAAGGCCGACTCGAGGAAGCCTACGAGAAATTGTCTTTGGTATCCGAAAATAACGGCGCGGATTCAGCTCTGGGAAAACTCCTGGATATGTATATCCGTTGCGTATACGGAAGTAACGGCGCTACGGAGAGAAATATTAAAGATTATATCGAAAAAATCGAAAATCTGTTGAAGACCAATCCCGGTTACGCTGATCTGGAGAATGAACTCGGTATGGCTTATACCATAATGGGGAAAATAATGCGTGATAAAGCTATCGATCATTTTAAGAAAGCTTTAAAGTTAAATCCAAATTTCAATAAGGCCATAAAAAATATCAAACTTTCGGAGAATGACCTGAGGGGATTTGAAGCCCTTCTGGAGGCGATACTTAAATGAGTCCCAGGAAAACATTTCAATCAATCGCCTCACTGTACGATCGGGAATCGTCATACGCCACCGAACTCCGTCGAATATATTCCAACCTGAAATCGAAAAACGACGGTGACAGTCAGAGTGTCCTTATTACGTCGGCCATGATAGGTGAGGGCAAATCCCTGACAAGTTCGTATCTGGCTATCACGGTGGCCAATCTTACCCAGCTTAAGGTGGTTTTGGTGGATTTTGACCTCAGGCGACCAAAAATTCATGAATATTTCAATGTCGGTTCTCGCCCCGGCATGACTGATATAATAAAAGGAGAATTGAAAGTAAAAACCGCCGCGCGAAAATCGTCTATACCAAATCTTCAGATTATTTCATCGGGGGCGGCAACCAAGGTCGTGGGCGAACTTATTGATCAGGCCGATCTCTCGACCATTATACAGGAGTTGAAATTTTATTTTGATTTTGTGGTGATCGATTCGCCTCCCGTTATTCCCGTTTCCGATCCCCTTCTTATTGGCGATAACGTCGATGGTGTAATCATGGTTGTCAGAGCAGGATCAACGCAGAAGGAAGTTGTTAAAAGAGCCATAAACCTGTTGAAAAACGCCTCCATTAATGTTTACGGAGCGGTGGTAAATGATTACGAGGATGTTTTGCCCTACTATTTCAAAGACCGCTATTACGGCTATCATTACTACTCTCAGGAAGACATAAAAACGCCTTAAAATTATTCAATTCGCTTGCCCCTCTGCAGGATTTTTGCATAATTTTGCATATTGATTCAATCAAATTAAACGCTGGCTTTACGCCTGATTAATAAAAACGATAATTTAATAAATTATTTTCTCTGGCTCTCTTTCTAAGTCGTTAACAAACAATATGTTATAAATCCAAATTTGCCATGGGCCGAGAAAGCTTTTTTATAGGCGTCATTCTGTGTTTGTGGCAATATTTTTGCAAATTGGGCTATGAAAAGGATAGGCTGTATTTATGGAGATTGATAATTGAGATACCAGAGTCCCGTAACAAGTCCTCTTGCTCATTACTGGGAAGAAGAGATTTCCGGCTTCTGGGATTCCTGGGCGAGGATCAGGGCTGGCGGACGAAAAATCATATACCTGTTCATTGGCGATATTCTTCTCGCCAATTTATATCTCGTCCTCGATATTTTATCAAGTCTGTCCCTTGTTAGATCTGTTGGATCGGCTGTCCGAGAGATTTCGGGTAGAATAAATCTTATAGATGGTTTTAAGAGAACTGTCGATGTTATAGGATCTATTTCGGGTTTAATTATTGCTTTGCCGATCTGTCTGATCGTTTCCGTTTTGATAAGATTGGATAGTAAAGGTCCGGTCTTCTATACCCAATTGCGGGTTGGTAAAAACCGGCGGAGAGGATATAGACGGCAGATGAGTCTTGACGGTATCGAACGCCGGCGATATTCCGATCGCAGAAAAGTGTATGGTTTCGGCAAGCCGTTTAGAATATTGAAATTCCGGACCATGTATATAGATGCCGAAAAAAATACAGGACCTGTCTGGGCATCCAAGGGTGATCCGCGGGTGACCAGGATCGGGAGAATTCTCCGCAGGACTCGAATCGATGAAATCCCGCAGCTTTTTAATGTCCTGTTTGGAGACATGAGCCTGGTGGGACCAAGACCCGAAAGACCCTATTTTGTGGCCAAACTCGACGGCGTCGTCAACGATTACTTAAGGCGGTTCGACGTCAAACCGGGCGTCACCGGCCTTGCCCAGGTAGAGCATAAATATGATGAAAGCATCGAGGATGTTGATGGCAAGGTGAGATACGATCTGAAATACATTAAAAACCTCAGCGTCATCCAGGATTTAAGGATTCTTATAAAAACGGTGATCGTGGTAATGACCGCTCGAGGTTGGTAATCTGAATAAAAGATTCCGGTATGGCGGGAGAGATTGAAATCTCTCCCTTTTTTATTGACATAAACTGCTTGCGCGCTCTGCCGATATTAAGTATGTTATGAAACCAAAAGAACTTAGAGATAATCCGAAAACTTTTCTCCGGTTTTTTTGAAATTAAAGGGAGGGAGAAATAATTAAAGAAACGCCTTTGCTGAAAAATATAGATTATGAGTCTGTAAATACCGTGATTTGGCAGGTGCGCTGTTTTAAAAGGTTTGATGCCGGGAGTACATTATGGTAATCAATAAATCGATAATATCCTTTTTAACTTTGATGTCCTTTTGTGTTGCGTCGGTCGCGGCTCAGGACGAATCGAACATAACCATAACCACCAGCCCTCCCGGGGCGACCGTTTATCTTCGGGGAGAATTGGATCTGGTGGCT
Organism: uncultured bacterium; assembly: GCA_965602185.1. Taxonomy (GTDB): domain Bacteria; phylum Zixibacteria; class MSB-5A5; order UBA10806; family UBA10806. The sequence goes on along the minus strand of CBFCYP010000005.1, from coordinate 14,980 downwards.
AACACACCGGCGAGTTTGCCTCCAAACATAGCGGGTCGCTACAAAGCCGAGATCACCAGGCCCGGTTATGAGACCTGGAAAGGCGACCTTGCCTTCGTTCCGGGAAGCCCGAATAATGTAGCCATAGAACTTTCGAAGAAAACAAGGGTGAAAGCGATGCTCCGCTCGTTGCTCGTTCCCGGGTGGGGGCAGATTTATTCGGGCGACGAATTCCGCGGCTACCTGATTACCGCGGGAGCCGTTATGACGGCGGCGGCTGTTTTCGGTCTCGATAGAAGCCTTGATAAGAAATTGACGGATTATGATATGGCCCGCTCAAACTATAATTCGGCGACGGCAATAGAGGATAGAGTCGCCCTTAAGTCCTATCTGGATGAAAAGCAACGCGAGGCTTATAACGCGGAAACGGACCGCAATACCGCGCTGGCCATCGGCGTCGCCTTATGGGGGTATAACATCCTCGACGCTCTTTTGTTTTTTCCTGATAGTGACGCATATTTCCCCGGCATAACATCCTTGGGCGATGGCGCGGCTCTAACGTTCAATATCGAATTTTAGGGGGCCATGATGAAAGAATTAAAAAAATATCGTCTTATCGTTGTCTTACCGATAATATTATCATTACTGGCAGGCTGTTCGAGAGAGATCGAAAATTCTGTATCACCCCCGATAGACGGTTCGACGATCCCGCCGACACCCTCCAGCCTGTCCGCCGAAATTGGCGATGGAGTTGTTGTTCTGACGTGGAATATTTCGGATTCTTCGCTGGTCACGGGTTATAATGTTTACCTGGCCGATTCCGCGGGCGAGGAATATTCCTTTATTGGAAGTACGCAGACCAGGTTATATACCGCGGATGACCTTCAGAACGGTATGCTTTACTACTTTCGGGTATCGTCCTTAAATAGCGCCGGGTTTGAGGGATATAGAAGCGATCCTGTTTTCGCGGTGCCGGAGCTTTACTCTGTATTGATCAACAACGGCAACGAATATACGAATAACCGTTATGTTACTTTAAGCTTTACGGCTCCGATCGGAACGAGGTTGATGCAGATATCCGGCGACTCCAGTTTCTCCGGTTCGCAATGGGAAACATTTACGGCAAGTAAAAATTACATTTTGAATATCGGTGACGGCATAAAAACCGTATATTGCCGCTTCCGGGATGCCGCCGATAGGATCACCTGGGGCTTTTACAGCGATTCCATAACTCTGGATACCGAAGCCTTTATCGATTCTGTTGGATTCTCGCCGTCCGGGCCGTTTACTCCCGGAGAGATCATCCATTTCGCAGTTTTCACGGACGAAACCGCCGGGGACGCGATAATTTCAATAGGAACTAATATTGTCGAAATTGATTTGTTCGATGACGGTCGAAGGGGAGACGGCACGGCGGATGACGGCGTATATGAACTGGACTATGCTGTTCCCGCCCTTTTTGATTTTGAGGATGAAATTGTCTATGGGGAATTTACCGATCGCGCCGGCAATTACGCATCAACCATTCAGGCTAACAACAGGCTTTCGGTAAGACGGCCTCCCGACGCCGTCAACGTATTCAGCATAAACGCTCCTCAAGGTTATCATGATAGGCTGGATCTTTACTGGGAACGATCAACAGTCCAGGATTTCGCCCAATATCGAGCATATCGGGGAACCTCTCCCGGCGTGGATTCCACCGATTTCTTAGCCGCGTCTATTATCTCGATAAGCGGAACCTCCCTTACGGATACCGGTTTGGCCGAAAACACATCCTATTATTACAAAGTTTACGTCGTCGATATCACCGGTCTCTGGAACGGTTCCAATGAAGTCTCCGCGACAACCGGAATCGATTCACCGCCGGAAGCTGTAAACCTGTATCCTGTTATAGCGGAGCCGGATTATTATCAGGAGATTGAGATCGGATGGTCGCAGTCTCTCGATAATGACTTTGAATCTTACAGGCTATATCGCTGGCGGGAGGATATCGGCAGAAACGACAGCGTCCTGGCGGCGTTTGTCACCAACCGGCAAAATACCACGTTCACCGATCACCCACCCTTTGATACGGCGGCGAATACGACTGATTTCTGGTATGTCCTGCATGTATATGATATTGACGGCAACAACTCCCCTTCCGACAGCATCAGGATTCATCTCGAGGACGCGATTCCGCCGACCGTATCGGGCTCGGTTTCCTTATCTGACAGTTCGTTGATAATAGCCTGGTCCCAACCTGATATTCCCGATTTTGGGAGTTACCGTTTGCTGAGAGATATTGACAGCAATCCTGCAGGGGCCATTACTGTTTTTGTCTCGTCTAACAGTGCTGCAATTACCTACAACGATGATTCTACGACCGAAGGGCAGACCTATTATTATTTCCTCGATATATATGATCTTCGCGACAACAAATCTCAATCCAATTTGGGAAGCGGAGCGTGGTAGATTGAGATATTCTCCACTCGATAAAATCAATTTTTTTATAGCCACCTACGGCAAATTATTCGCGGGTATTTTTAAAATTTCAAACTGGCTTCCGTTTTTAATCCTGGCCCTATTTCAGGCGGCCGGCCTGCTCGCCTTTTCGAAGTTCTATATGGGGGGATTGAATCAAGTTTTATTCCCGGTGCTTTCAAAAATATTTCCTCCCGCCATCTTTCATTACCCCCAATATTATCTTGCATTACCCGCTATCTATTCGGGCTATAGCGCTTTTATTCTGGGCCCCACTGTCTGGGTTATAATGTCGGCCGTTGCCGTATATAAATTGGGAGGCTATAAAAAGGGTATCACGCATACTTTCGGCGGAGGGCTAAACAGGGCCTTTAAATCCTATTTACCTTTGCTCCTATTCTGGATTTTTGAGACTGTGATAGTTTTCGCGGTTTTATGGATATTGACAATAGGATTAAAGGATTATGTGGCCGGCTCACCCCGGGTCAAATTTATGTTTGAGTACGGATATCAACTATTCGCCTTTATCTTCTCGGCATTTCTTCTGTACACCATCCCGGGAATTATCATCTCCGGTAAAAAACTCGGAGGCGCTCTTAAGGGTAGCATCAGGTTGTGCGGCTCGAATTTCTTCTTGACGTATTTCATCATCGCTATTCCCGCCTCCGTGGGCGCGATGATCGACCTGTTTGTATCGGGATTCTCCCCGCAGATTATAACCCTTTTTAATCCCGAACTGGTCGCCGTTTTGTTGTATATACGAATCGGGCTGGGAATCTTTATAAATCTCTTTATCTATGGCGCGGCGGTGTTCGTATATGATGAGATGAGCGAGAATCGGTAATTTTTTACATCTTACAGCCATATTGTTGTTTGAATTTTTAACGCGATTAAGATAAAATTATAATTATGAGAAGGTTGGTTATACCCTTTTTGATTTTCGGATTTTCGTTCGCTTATTATATCTATCAGGCCTGCCCGACATTTTATTTCTGGGATTCCGCGGAACTCACAGCCGCCGGCCTGGGAGGCGGCGTACCGCATCCTCCCGGGTTTCCGTCTCTACTGATAATAGCGAAATTATGGATCAAAACAATACCATTGGATAAGGCCTATAGCCTCAACCTGCTATCCGCTTTTTTCGCCTCCCTGGGATTGATGTTCTGGTATCTCATCGTTCGGGACGTTATGCAAAGATTGTCTCCGGAAAGACCCAAAACGGAACTTGTGATATTGAGTCTGATATCGGTGATGGCGGTGGGATTTTCGTTCAGCTACGGTATCCAGGCGGTTCGTTTCGAGGTGTATTCGCTGAATTTCGCGTGTTTCGCGTTATTGCTTTTACTGACTTTAAGACTGTCATTCGATAATAAAAGAAAAAAGGCCCTTTATGCGATAATAATGGTATTTGTGACGGCAATCTCCCTGGGGGCTCATCATTTCACCGTGGCGCTTACATTTCCGGGAATCCTGCTGATTTTATATTTTCATAAGAAAATAAAGCTGAAATACCTTTTTTATTTCGCCGTCTCCACATTCGTTCTTATCATTCCACTCTATCTCTCGATTTATCTTCTCTCTCTGAAAAATCCGGTTTTAAACTGGGGGAATCCTTCTACTCTAAGGAATTTCCTCGATTACTTCTTTCTTAAGGAATTCAGCACGCCGCTTTCGTGCCTGGCGCCCGGTCACCTGGCCGGCAATTTAACTTTCGCGGTGAGTTTAATAACAAGACAGATCGGTATTCTGGGATCTCTATTCGCGTTGTGGGGAATTATCAAGCTTATTCGGCTGACGCCCAAACTGGCGGTCTCCTTTGTTGTAATCTTAATCCCCAACATGTTTTCGATACTGTATTTTGAAGAATATTTTTACGAGAACTACGACTTGCACGGTTACGTTCTATTTTCTATTGCGCTTTTATCATTATTTATGGTTATGATAATCGGGTATTTGTCGGAACGTTTAAACGATTTGTTTCGGGAAAAGATATCGGGGAAAAACGGGATATACCGCCTTATATTTATGATCGCCATGGCGGCTATAATTATGTATGTGCCGCTGAAGAGAAATATCTTTTCCGCAAATCTGTCCCGAACCGCGACCGCCGAACAATTCGCGGATTTATTTTTAAATGACGCTCCGGAGAATTCGGTTGTTATCACCTCCTATTACAATACCTATTTTTGTCTTCTCGCCTATCAGGCCCTGAATCCATCCATTGACCATAAAACGATTATTAATGTTTATAACTGGGAACATCAATGGGGAAGGAATCAGACCGCGGCGTCTCTGGATTTCGACCCGAATGAGGTTTCGACGAGACCCGATTTCTACAGAACTCTTCTGAATAAAATTAAAGATTATCGCCCGATTTACGTGGAATATGATAATGCCAGCGCTCCCCTTATAAATTTCCTGAAACCGTCCGGGTTGGGCTATAGATTTTCCATTTCCGATACTGTCTTGAATGACGCCTTTGCCCGGGCAAAGGAAATCGAATATTATTATGAAATCGCCTCTAAATCCCGGGATATTGAATCTATCCGTACCTGGGCTTTATGGTTTCAGAATAGGGGGGAGTTTTACCGTAAACGCCAAAATGAGGATTTGGCAAACCGGTATTTTGAGGCGGTCGAAAAGGTTGCCTCGCGGCAGGAATAGATTGGTTTCAGAATAGAATAACATAAACTCCATATTGAAACACAATTTATTATAAAATCCCATATCCGGACTATTGCATTTCGCAAAGTGCAAAAGAAAAAACAGGTTGCCCGGGAAGAGAGTAACTTCGGGCGGAACCGGCCGCCTTTTTACTGGCCAGCCTATCACATTGTTAATCAACAGGTTGCATACGCATTTCGTTTTCCAACGGGAAAAAAAGATGAAATGGCACGCCGGTTGCAAAAGTCCCGTATGGTTGTTTGAAAACAGAAGAGAATGAATCCGAATTTTCCAATAAATTGCAGGTTGGTTTAAAGTTAAAGTTTTAAAGTTCGATACTAAAAGTGAATAAACTGAAAACCCATTAAACAGAGAGGTGAGTAAATGTTGAGGAATTTTCATCGTAACAGCAAGGGTTTCACCCTTATCGAGTTGATGATCGTCGTGGTCATTATCGGTATTCTGGCCGCTCTGGCCATCCCGCGTTTCATGCGTTCGACTACCAAGTCCAAGCAGTCTGAAGCCAAACAGCTTTTAAAGCAGGTTTATACCATGCAGAGAGCTTATCGCCAGGAATTCAACGCTTATTGTCTTAACGGTGTGTCAGCCAGCAACGCTGCGCCCGCCGCCTTCGCTCAAATAGGTGTCGATATTATGGCTGCCTCACGCTATACCTATGCCATGGTCGCTACCGCTAACACCTTTACCTGTACCGCCACCGGAAACCTCGATGATGACGTCACTAACGATGTCTGGACCATAAACCAGACCGGAACGCTAACCAATACAACGGACGACGCCGTCAGCTAATAGGCTCGAAAAATCGAGGGGGACGCTCGATCGTCCCCCTTTTTTTCTCCAATAAGGAAATGGCGGAGATTATGATAGCGAAACTTAGAAATCGGAACTCAAGAGGATTCACACTGATCGAACTTATGGTAGTAGTAGTCATAATAGGTATCCTCGCCGCCCTGGCCATCCCCCGTTTCATGACATCCGCCGCGAAATCAAAACAATCTGAGGCCCAACAGCTTCTCAAGCAGATTTACAGCATGCAGCGCTCTTATTTTATGCTTCACGAAAGCTATTGCCTTAACGGCGTGACGGCCTCGTCCACGGCGCCGCAGGCCTACGCGTATATACATGTGGAAATATTGCTCCCAGCCAGATATACCTACAACATGGTTTCCGCTCAAAACACTTTCACATGTACCGCAACCGCCAACATCGACGACGATGTCACCATAGACACCTGGACGATTAACGACGCCGGACAGCTTGTAAATACAACCAATGATGCCACATCATAAACCTGATGAACATTCCCTTTTACTTTTTTAAAAAAATCTGATATTGTTTCAATATGAAAGACCCTGTAATTCTGGTACTGGTGTTTTTGTTCGGCATTTCGTTTGGAAGCTTTCTAAATGTCCTGATTTACCGACTCCCGCTGAAAATATCGTTAATAAAACCGCCGTCCAAATGCCCCGAGTGTGATACTCCAATTAGATTTTATGATAATATTCCAGTAATCTCATATGTAATTCTCGGTGGCAAATGCAGGCATTGTAAAAAGAATATATCATTACGTTATCCCGTAATTGAGATTTTATCAGGATTGTTGACTGTTTACGCCATATATAGCTTCGGGTTTACATTAAAAGGGATCGAGGTGGTTTTCCTGTCGCTGGTTTTCCTGGCGATATTCTTTATAGATCTCGATCACACCATAATTCCCGACGTTTTTACTATCCCGGGAGTCATAATCGGAATTGCCGTGAGCCTTCTTCCCGGTGCTATGGTAGGCTGGAAGCAATCTCTGATAGGGATGGCGGTCGGCGGAGGGGCTTTCATGCTGGTGGGAATCCTGGGCCAGATAATCTTTAAAAAGGAGGCCCTGGGTTTCGGTGATGTTAAATACGCCGCCATGGTGGGAGCGTTCCTGGGATGGAAAAACCTGATTTTGATGCTTATAATAGCCTCTTTTTTGGGATCAATAATCGGAATTTCGCTGATATATTTGAGCGGGAAAAAGGGAAAATCTACCTATATTCCTTTTGGTCCTTTTCTCACCGTTGGGGCGTGGATAGCGATATATTTCGGCGAGGATTTGATCAAAGCCTACCTTGAACTGGTAGGAATATAATCCCTCTCTAATTCCGATTTTTTTTGCCGATATTTTACACGATGGCAAAAAAATATGATAAATACGAATTGGAAATTATCATATCGCTGGGTTTTTTGATTCTCTTTCTTATTTCCATTAATTTCATTTCGGGATACTCCTTTCATAGCGCCGCCCGGGGCTACGAGAATCAGTTTGAAAATTCGGTTAATATATCGGCGGCCATGATCCGGGAAAAGCTGGAGCACGAATATTATAAATGGGAAAGATCTCCGATTGTGCTGACTGATATGCTCCAGGACTTATCTTTGATTACGGATATCAAAGATATAACCGTGACAGATAAATCCGGCGCCGAGATCCTTTCTTTGAAATCGAATTCCTCTCAGGAAAGCGCCAGGGAAAAGTATACCGTAAAGCGCCCGATCCGGGGAAAAGACAGCATTATATTGGCGTATGTTGAAATAACCAAAACGGATGATCTGGGTTACGAATTTGTGAGATTGTCGAAATGGGATAATATTTTCAGATTCGCGGGGCTGGCGTGCGCTATGATAGCGGCGGGGTATTTTCTATGGGCCGTGCTCTACCCTTACCGGCGCATCAAAAAGGAAGCCTTAAACTATAACCTGGATATTATATGCGACGGGAAATCTCATGGCATAGAGTACGTTGTAAACACGTTTAAAAGCGTGATAAGAGAACTGGAGGAAAAAAGCTCCCACCTGGAGATCATGTACGAAGGCTCGGAAAAAAAGGCCGATTCCATCGCTCGATATAATGATTATATTCTCGGTTCAATAACCTCCGGAGTGGTAATCTGCGATTCTATGGGTGTCGTCACCAGGTTTAATCATTCCGCGGAAAACATCTTAAACTTCTTTGAAAAAGACTGCCGGGGCAAACACTACTGCGATATTTTCGGACCCGACCACAGGTTATCAGGCATGCTCGATGACGCCCTGATTGACGGGAAAATACATTCCCGTCATGAATTCGAGATGAAACGTCCCGACGGCGAACGGTTATGGCTCGGTTGTTCGTCATCAATGGTTAGCGACGAGAAGGGCGAGGGGATGGGAGCGGTCCTTCTCATGGTAGATCTTACCGAGATCAGACGCCTTCAGGAGATTTCATCATATTCCGAAAAGATGGCGTCGCTGGGGGAAATGGCGGCCGGCCTGGCGCACGAAATCCGCAATTCTTTTGCCGCCGTTGTAGGATTCGCGAATTTAATTAAAAAAGCGGTTACTTCGGATGCTGATACGGCCCGAATCGTGGAAAACCTCAGAAACGAGGCCACCGCGGCCGAAAACCTGCTTTCCCGTTTTCTTAACTTCGCCCGGCCCCTCTATCTGCAGCCTGAAATGATTACGGTAGACGAAGTTATTAAATTTGATTTATATAGTGTTGCGCCCTCCCTTTCGGAAAACATTAATATCGTCTACCGGATAAATGATAATATCCCTCCCATATATGCCGATCCGGCTCTCATGCGGCAGGCGTTATCTAATCTCCTGATTAATGCCTGTGACGCCATACCGGAAGGAGGAGATATAATCGTTGAAGCCCGCCTGGAAGAAAAGCGCATCGAGGGCCGCCATGACGAGCTTTTGATTTCAATCATCGATACCGGGGAAGGAATCGATCCTGAAATAAAAAGTAAACTATTCACCCCGTTTTTTAGCACGAAAACCGAAGGCACCGGTCTCGGCCTCGCCCTTGTCAAGAAAATCGTTATCATGCATCAGGGCAGAATAGAGGTTCAAAGCAAACCCGGCAAAGGAACCAGATTTACGGTTCGCCTGCCATACTTCGATCCCGGAGAATTAGCGGATAGATATCAAAAGATGAAAGAACCCTCACGCCTGTTAAGTGGTAGCGGGGTATAAGTTTCGTTCATAATTGTCGGGAAAATAAGAAAAACCGCCTTTGAAAAAGAAGCCATTTAACAGGCAAAAGATTAAAAAATATCCAAAAGTCTATCTTATTTTCGGAGATTTTATCGGAATCATCGAGAAATTTCCATCCTGATAAGGCTAAGCCAAAAAATATGTTATGAGAAACTTAATCGGCCCGGCAAATAAAGAGAGATTTATCGCGGCCGATATATTTAATGAAGCCTGGTGAAGGATTTTATTATATGAATGTCAGGAAAAAAATATTCAACAAATTAGATTCGCTGGAGGTAATAGTCTCCCCCCCGTCGATCATAGCTGAAGTTCTTACTCTAATAGATCAGGAAAGTTCTTCGGCGGCGAAACTTTCCACGATCATCCTTAAGGATCCCAACCTGACAGCGAGAATTCTCAGGATAGCTAATTCTTCATATTATGGCTACAGGCAGGAGGTTACCAGCGTCAACCAGGCGATTATGATAATTGGTCAGAATATTATTAAATGCCTGTTACTGTCAATTTCTATTTATAACGGGATAGCGTCGAAGGATGCCGGCGACTCCAAAGATCTTGAGAGACTGTGGCAGCATTTGCTGGAAACCGCGGTGGCGGCCAAAAACGCCGCCCAGAGTGTCAACTACAGCATAGTGGACGAGGCCTATGTCGCCGGGCTTCTACACGATTTTGGGAAAATATTCCTGCTGCAGTATTTTCCGGAAGAATGCAAAGAGATCTGCCGCTTATCATTGAATGAGGAATTTTATATTGAAGCCGAGAGGGAGATACTGAAAACCGATCATCAGGAGATCGGCAAATATATCGCCGAGCACTGGAATTTACCCCATTCACTATCGGATATAATCGGGAATCACCATCCCTACGGCGAGAAGGATATTAACGGGTTGTCCCTGCTTGCGAAATTGGTTTTGTTCGCGGATACCCTTTCACCGGCGAATTTCGAGTTTCCCGACAACCTCGCGGGCGCCAGTCACAGGATTACGATACTCGATACCGCCAGCAATAAAATCGGCCTTTCGATGGACGATATCAAGAATATTTATTGTAACCTGCCGAAGGAAGTGCTGAGAAACGCGGAGGGCTTTGACCTGGATTTGGGGGACGCGTTTGAATATCTTTCGCAGGCCAACAGGAAATTATTCGATCTTTATCTTGAACTGGCGGGCGCTTTCAGAGAAAGGGAGGAGTTGTCGGTCAAGCTTCTCCAGGAAGAGCGAATCGGCGGTATCCACGACTCCCTCAATATCGCCCTGGCGACCCTGTCTCATTATATAAACAACGCCACCATGAACATAAGCGGTCAATGCGAAGTGCTGCAGATGTTATATGACGGCAAGGATATCGACAAGGCATACAATAAAATTCCGCCAATGATAGATTCGGTGCGGTCATCCATACGTAAAATTTCCATTATACTCGAAGAGCTGTCAAACCTGAGCAGTATAGAAAATATAAATTATATGAAAAACTCCAGGGCCATCAATATAGAGGTCGAGTTGAAAAAACGGCTCGATTCCACCCAGGTCTTGACCTGATATCCTATTTAACTACAATTATACCCTTTGTAAATTTGGGTGTTACGGCCACCACTCCTTTTGGCGAACCGAGGTATATTCTATTTTGCCTGGGATCCCTCGTCAGTTCGATTTCGTAAATCCCTTTTTCGGCGTTTTTATCGGCCCTGAAGAATATCTGGGCGATCCTCTCCGGTTTATCGGGGGTATAGACAGGTGTATTATCCTTACCGCCCATGTCATATATTCCTGATAGAGAGACGAATCCGGTATCGATTTTGGGATTCGTGAATTTCTCGTCCCAAGCAGCCAGAGTGTTGATAAAGGCCACCGAATCGACAACAAATGCTTCATTGTCATATTTTAACGGTATGCAGAAACTGCCGAAGCCCATTTTGCCGGATTCCTCATTCGGGGCGATTTTATCCGCGATGACGCTGATGCCGATTACAAATGGTTCCCCGGCGGATACCTCCACCGAATCGAGAATAACGGTATGTTTCTCGGATTCGATCGATAAAACCGGCGAAGCGCCGGCCAACAGTATAATTATCCCCCAGAGCAGCGTCGATTTAAATATTTTTTTTGTCATTCTACTACCGTCCCTGTTATAGGAATTGAGATTCTTGTTTTCGGCTTACCTTCCGCTTCAATCGTGATAGATGAAATTATTGGCCCCGCGCCAACTTTATCCGACAAATCGAATTTTAATTCAGCCGCCTCACCTGCTTTTAAGGCGGTTTTACCCGGTCTGGTCGAAATTATATTTTCATCCGGCAGGGTCAACATGGTAAGATTAAGATCATCCTGAGTCGCGTTTTTTAATTCTACCGTTACGGTTTTACTTTCTCCTTTTAGAACGTTGCCGAAATCGGCCGAGTTCGGGGTGGATATAATAACCTGCTTGGGATCGTTGATAACGGCTTTAAAGGATATCCTCATGTAGGGATTTATGGGATCGCTGCATTCGATATTGATAAATTTCCTGACCAGCCCGTGAAGCTTCTTGGTGTTCAACTGCACATGAAGATTGGAGATCTCCCCCGGCGCGATTCTGTCCGATTCCAGCGGCGCCGTGGTGCAGCCGCAGGTGGGTTTTACAGCAGTGATCACCAGCGTATCGGTCCCCTCGTTTTTGATCGGAAAATCATGCACCACCACCGCATTGAGCGGAATTGAGCCGTAATCCCAGTAATCTTCGATAAACTTGATCCGGGCTTTTGACGCCGGATCGACTTTGATCTCCTTTTTGCTGTCGTCAACCTGTTCCGGTTGAGCCGATATAAGAGATACTGAAAACAGGACCACAAAAAGTAAAACCGCTATTTGTTTCATCTTTTCTCCCTTTTTGCCCCGAAAGGTATTGTAAAATACCGTATTGTCAAGACCTATTAAGATACCCTTTATCTATCATCCAGTCGTCGTTGTAGAGTTTGGACAGGTACCTGTTGCCCGAATCGGCCAGGATCGTTACCGGGTATTTGATTTCAGGATATTTCTTTAGAACCCGTCTACACGCCGCGATGGCCGCTCCTGACGATCCCCCGCAGAAAAGCCCCTCTATCTTCGCCAGTTCGCGGGTGGTGAGAAACGACTCTTTATCGCTTATGGTGATAAACTCATCCACCACGTCAAAGTCCATGGCTCCTATAAGCTTATCGCTGCCGATCCCCTCTACGTCGTAATGCTCGGGCGTGATCAGTTCGCCGTTATTGAAATAGGGGGCGAAAATCGAACCCTCCGGGTCTACAGCTATTACTTTGATATCCGGATTACGTTCTTTCAGGAATCGCCCCACACCTGAAATGGTGCCGCCGGTGCCCGCCCCTATAATGGCGCAATCGATTCTGCCTTCCGTCTGTTCCCAGATCTCCGGGCCGGTGGTCTGGTAATGGCAATCGATATTGGCGACGTTGTTGTATTGATCCAGGTAGATCGAATCCGGCACCGTCCCGGCCAGTCTCTCGGCGGTCTTGTAATTGGATCTGGGATCATCCGGCATCACGGTGTGCGGCGTTAGCACCAGCTCCGCGCCGAAGATTTTCATCGTATTCTGTTTCTCCTCGGAGTTCTTGTCGCTCATCACCAGAAGCGCCCGGTAACCCTTGACAGCGCAGATCCAGGCCACCGCTATGCCTGTGTTGCCCGACGTCACCTCGATCACCGTTCCGCCGGGCGGCAGGCTGCCGTCAATTTCGGCCGTTTCGATCATAGATTTGGCCAACCGGTCCTTGACCGACCCGCCGGGATTGAGCATCTCGGCCTTGGCGTATACGGTTCTGCCGGAGTCTTTGAATATCTTTTCAAGCGGCAGAATAGGCGTATTTCCCACCCGGTTTAACAATGTATCGCGCATAATCTTAGCTTCGCCGACCAGCATAATACTGTATACTATCATATTCCCCGAAAGTTCAAGTGTTTTGTTAAGTTATTGATAAATAAAGAGTAAAAATCTGTTGACAGGTTATTATGTCAACTTATGTGTTTCGGGAACTGCGATTCCCGAAACAATCGATATGAAGCTGCGGGAATCATAGTTCCCGCAGCACAATTACCGGACGTGATGTCGGAAGTTACTTCCGACATCGAATCGGAGTCAGAAGTAACTTCTGACTCCACGGTTTGTCAACTATTGTGTTTCGGGAACTACGATTCCCGAAACGATTGCCGTTGAGCCGCTGGAATCATAGTTCCAGCGGCACAGGGTATAAATTATAAATATATTGACAACAAATTATGTTAACTTATATTCTTATATAGACATATTCGCCGGCGCGTTCCCGCTACGATCCGCCGATAGAAAGCGTCGCATATTGAAAGCATATTTTACCGGGGGGTCGATGTGGTTTTAAAGATTTTAATTACATTAATTTTCATTTTATTCCTTTACCCGTTATCCTCTGCCACCATCATCAACATCCCCGCCGACTACCCCGCCATCCAGCAGGGCATCGACGCCAGCGCCGACGGCGACACCGTGCTGGTGCAACCGGGGACGTATTACGAGAACATCAATTTCAACGGGCATAATATCGTGCTGGGCTCGCTGTTTTTGACAACGGGGGATACGAGCTATATCGAGCAGACGGTGATTGACGGGGATTCGGTGGGATCGGTCGTGACCTTTGAAAGTGGAGAGAGTAATACGGCTATTTTATACGGTCTTAGGTTGCAAAATGGATTATCTCAATTCGGGGGAGGCGTTTATTGTGTTAATTCCTCTCCGAGAATACTATATAATCATATGGTCAATAATCATGCCAGTAGCAATCAAGGAAGTTCAGGGCACGGAGGAGGAATTTATATTAATAATTCGAATGTTGAAGTTGACGGTAATCTTATTGCTAATAATACCACATATTGTGCTTCAAATTATGGCGGTAAAGGAGGAGGTATCTATTGTTATAATTCTATAGCCGTAATTAGAAAAAATATGATTTCCGGAAATTTCGCATATCATCCTTTTGGAGGAGGCGATGGGGGCGGCATATGTTGTTATTATGGCGAGGTTCTGATTTGTGATAACCGCATTAATAATAATATAACTCCGTATTGTGGCGGAGGCATTAGATTAACGGGTGATAACATAATAATCTGTGGAAATGTCATAAGTGAAAATGAAAGTTATTATGGAAGAGGTGGAGGAATATACCTATCAGGCAATCCAGTAATATCTAATAATATTATATATGATAATGTAGCATATTTCGATGGTGGTGGGATTTGGAGTGGCATGTGGGGTCACCCATTGATTATAAATTGTACCTTCGTTGGAAATACAGCTGGTGACTCAGGTGGAGCTATTCATTACATCGATCCTGGTGGAAGCCAAATAATAAATTCGATCCTTTGGGATAATTATCCGCCGGAGTTTTCCGGACCGTGGGTTTGCTATTCGAATATTCAGGGAGGCTATTATGGAGAAGAAAATATTTCCGCTGATCCCATATTTAGAGATCCGTCGAACAGAGATTATAAACTTATGTCAACTGAATATGGGTTCCCATACGATTCTCCGTGTATAGATAATGGTGCTTGGCAAATCCGGGATAGTTTATTGAGCTGCGAATGGGGTTTGGGTACTGATCTAAGTGATATGGGTGCATTTGGTGGGGGCGATACATTGATCGTCGCAATTAATGATTTAGAATCTGAGGTTTTAGATAATTATGTTATTCTCCAAAACTACCCCAACCCCTTCAACACCGAAACAACTATCAGGTTTATTCTGCCGAAATCGCAAAATGTGCAATTAACCATCTACGACCGGTTAGGCCGCCGGGTGGAAACGCTTATCGACGAATACAGGCAGGCAGGCGTTC
>CBFCYP010000004.1:0-51467 GCA_965602185.1 uncultured bacterium | reverse complement strand
CTCGCGTCGGCCCTTTTCGGGCTGCTTGATTTTATACAGGGTTTCGTGATAGCGTCCCCGATATTGGTATATCTTCGGATAATTTATGAAAACACCGAATCGTCGCTTCATCTATGGCCCCTGCCTTCTGTCGATATTATTCTCGATTTCCTGATAAATCATAATGATGTTTTTATTTTTTACATTATTACCGCGGCCGTTCTTTACCTGGTGTTTTTCTTCATCAAATCATATTTCGCCGGTGGTATATACAGGCTTCTTATTTTTAGCGGAGAGGATACGTCGGCAATTAAATCAGCCAATGATTTCTTAAAAAGCTGCTCGGAAATCTGGATCGGTTTTATAAAGGTCGGTATATTAGCCGTATTTATCTATGGTCTGGCCCTGTTTCTGGGCATGATCTTCGGTGATTTCTTCGGCAGGTTCAGCGGTTTTTTGAAGTTCGTTATTATCGCGCTGTTTCTACTTCTGGGATCGACTTATATTCAGATATTGAGAATATATATCGCCTCATCGTCTGATATCTCGCTTAAAGCCGCCATGAAAGAAACCAGGGGAAAAATATCGAAAGCGTTTATGAGAATATTGATAGGAAATATATCGGTATCGGTCGCGGCGTTCGCGGCGGTTTTGATACTGTGGTTTATTCTGAAGGCTTTAAAGAGCTCGGAGTGGAATGTTATTTTAATGATACTTACGATAGTGGTCCAGCAGATCATGGTTTTTGCGGTCTGCCTCGGACAGTCATTGAGGATAAATTTCAATTATTCGATTATAAAGGAAGGCGGGGAAAATGCTCTGGGAGGAGATAAACTGGGCTGAGTTCGGCAAACTCGTGCCCGATAAATACGATACGGTAATAATCCCGGTGGGTACCATCGAAGCGCATGGCGTTTCGCCGCTGGGGACCGATAATCTTATCCCCATGGAGATCGCGAGTCGCATCGCCGGGGATTTGAACGCCATTATCGCGCCGGCAGTGAATTACGGCGTGACCAGCACTCTTCTGGCTTACCCGGGATCGGTTACCGTCAGTTCCGAGACATTTCAAAAATATATGACCGAGCTTTTGATTTCGGTGGCCGACTGTAAATTTGAAAAGATGGTGGTCATAAACGGCCACGGCGGGCAGATGGAGGAATTGGCGAGGGCCGCGAAGCAGGCCTGGACGCAAAAACGGGTCAAGATAACCGTGGTGAACTGGTGGATGTGCTGCGAGGATATAGTCGAGGAGATTTACGGACGGGGCGGCGCTCACGCCGGCACCGATGAAAACGCCGCCGTCCAGGCGTTCCGACCCGATCTCATAAAAGCCGACATGTATTCGGATGATATGGTTTACAGGAGGCCGGACGGATTCACAACCTATCCCAGCCCGGGGACTATTCTGGCTTACAAGGACGATGCCGGCTTTATCGATTTCGATCAGTCGAAAGCTGAGATCTATTTCAGCGACGCGGTGGAAAGGGTAAAAGGCCATATTCTCGATATTTTCAAAAGATGGGAAACGCTATAATTTGTGCGTATAAATATGATGAGGCACATTTTTTGTGCGGAGCAAAGTGTCTTATGACACCGGCGATAAAGAATAACTTTAAGGTAACAAACTGGTTAGGATGCCGGGAGCATTCAGGCACAGCCTTTGCTCTTTTAAATACCTGTTGTTCATTGAAAACTGAATCGAGCAAATCGGTTGACAGGTTTCCGCCGTTATTCTACAATCGGGTCGTGAGGTGGATCTTAACATCAATTTTGATTCTCTTTTTCGGGATACCGTCATATGCCCAGTATGGCCAGTATGAAACGTCGGACGATTCTCTTTACGCCGACGTCATCGTTCCCCGTCCCGAATTGCGGTGGGTCATAGACGTTCCCACTGCCGGTATTCTGCCGCGAGGCGCTTTCGATATGGACATGAGAACCTTCCCCGTCGGAGGTGTCCAGACCACCTTAAGCATCGGTCTCGGTCATCGGTTCTCGGTCGGGGTCGGTTACGGAGCGTCGCGGGTCTTGACGGATGAGGAACCCGACTGGAATCCTCAAATCGAATTCCTTTTAAAATTCCGGCTTCACGAGGAAAGCGAGGGATTCCCGGCCATCTCGGTGGGTTACAGTTCTGTCGGTTTCGGGCCGTATGATTCCGAAAACGAGCGCTACGCCGTTAAATCGCCCGGCTTTTATCTCGCCTTCTCCAAGAATTTCGGATTTTACAGCAACCCGGCAGCGTGGCACGGGGGAATCAATTACAGCCTCGAAAACGAGAATGATAACGACCCCAACCTGTTCGTGGGATTTAACGCCGATGTCGGACCCACTATGACCTTTCTCGCCGAATATGATTTCGCCATCAACGATACCGAGAAATACGGAGTTTACGGAAGGCAGAGGCGGGGATACCTGAACATGGGACTGGCCTGGTATATAACGCAGGAACTGTCGCTGGAGCTCGACATGAAAAACCTCCTCAGGAACCGGGCGGACGCGGATGCCATCGATCGGGAGATTCGCCTGGTTTACACGGAGTACTTTTACTAACGGGGTAAAGTTATGCGCAAGTTTCTTTTCGCCGCCCTGTTGGCGGCTTTTTTTTCGATTACAATTTCGGGGTGCTACACGAAATTCGAGGCTCCCCAACCATCATACGGCGACCAAGCGGAACAGTATGATGACGATGTCTATTATGACGACTATTATTTATACGGGGGATACGGGCAATATCCGTTCTACTTCAATTACGGGTGGCAGGGGCCATTCTTTTCAGCGTATCCCTATTTTGGTTATGGATCATTTTACAGTCCCTGGTGGTATGACCCATGGTATTACTACTATGGCGACGACTACTCCACCAGGTTATACAAAAAGGCGGTGAGGGATCGCAGGATCGATCAAACGATTTATAATCCGCCCGCCTTAAACCCGTCCCCATCCCCGCCTTTCCGCCCGGCCGGGACGGTAAAGGATAATCCCTCCGGGGGCAGCAGCGCATCGGGCATAAAAAAAGAGACGAAGACCAAATCCGATCCCGGAACCTCCAGCGGCGGATCCGGTAAGGGAACTCGAAAAAGAAGATGAAGAGGATGACCATGAGACTGAATAAGTTAAAAATAATTTCTCTTGCGGCGTTGATAGCGGCGACTCCGTTGGTATATGCCCAGGGGCAGTTCTATTATGATCCTATAGTCGTTTACGAAGCGGCGACCGAGAACTCGGTACTCCCGGGCGCCCGGGCCGCCGGCATGGGCGGGGCGCAGATTGCGGCCGGTACGGACGGTTCGGCGCTGTGGTATAATCCCGCATTGCTCACCCGTATCATGAGATCGGAATTGTCGGGAACGTTGACACATCAGAAATTTACAAACGAAACTATTCTCCATGGATCAGGCGTTTTACCCGAAGCCAAACTGAGCAATACCCGGCTGGGAAGCCTCTGGGGAACGTATAAAGTCCCCACCTACCAGGGTGGCATGGTCATAGGATTCGCCGTAAACCGGGTGAAAAGCTTCGACCGGATTTTCAGATACGCGTCATCTCCCAATTGGCTGAACAATCCCTATTCCACCAGCGGCTGGGGCGGCGGCGAGGACGAGACCGGTAGTCTCTGGGCCTGGACTTTCGGAGGAGCGATAGAGATTTCGCCCCGGGCGACAGTAGGGCTGTCGCTCGATATTTTCGATGGCACCGACGACTGGACTTTCTTCTTCGATTCCACGGAAACCTTTACCAACTATAACTACAGTTATTCTCATAGCATAAGCGATGAATATACCGGCGTCTCCGGGAAGCTGGGGTTCAATTACGACCTGGAAAATAACGTCAGCCTGTCCGGCGTTATCGGTTTTCCCACTTCAATCACGGTCGACCAGGTCAGCGAATCCTACGAATATGACAATCAAACCCTTTACGAAGAGGATTACTGGACGTCCTCGTATAGATACACCCTGCCGTTCTGGTTGGGCCTCGGCGCTCAGGTAAGGCTGGAGGATCTGACTCTTGCGGGCGACGTCAGTTTCATGGATTATTCCCAATTGCAGTACCGTTCCGGCCTCGATGATCTGGGCGGCCTGAATCAAACAGCCAAGCGCTATTACGATGAAACGGTGACATTCCGCGTGGGCGCCGAATATGTTATCCAGCCTTCAGGCACACGGCTCAGGGTGGGATACTACCAGGAACCGGTGGGATTTCAGGGTTTCGATATAAAATCGGAACCGCATTTCTTCACCTTCGGCGCGGGATTTCTGGTGGACAGATCCGTCATGATCGACCTGGCCTTTTTAACCGGCTCCTGGAAACGGGAGGACCCGGACATATCGAGTATAGAGAAATACAAGGCCAACCGCTTTATGTTGACGGTTTCGTATAGGTTGTAGGAGGTTTAACCGTCACGCCGAATGGCTTTCGCCATCCCATAAATATTCAGTTTTATGCGTCAGGATGGAATGAAATGACATCCTGACGCCCCTAAGCCCTCAGGATGTCGTAAAACTCCATCCTGAGGGATAGCCATGGGTTGTCATTCCCAACTTGATTGGGAATCCAGGAGGTGGCCCGGTTCTGGATTCCCGCTTTTGCGGGAATGGCAGTTTTTTCTGCGAGTCATAGCCCCGCTACGCGGGATCCAGAGACTTACTATGACCGCAGAACAGGGACAACGAATCGCGGTCACTGCAAGCAGTGACTCGCGGGCCCGGCGTCGGGGGATAAACCCCCGACCTTTTTGTTTCGGGAATCGCAGTTCCCGGGATACAATAAAAGTCCGGGTGGCGCTCCCCCCGCCGCTGGCGGGGTTTGGGAGCGGTGTAAGGACCTGAATCAGGATCAACCCCAAACAAGTTTGAGGTTGCCACCCCGCCGAAACACAGGACTTACACCCACCCATTGGGTGGGGCACCACACTTTCATCCGGTCGATTTTAGATCGACCCCCACAAATTATCCGGATTTTTATGTCAATGTAGGCGCGTTTGAAAAAAACGCCCTGTTGTCAAAATCGGGCGTTCATTAGAACGCCCCTACGCCCCTATACAATTACTTCATTAAAACGTGCCAGATGAACATGCCGATCATCACCACGCCGATGGCGAACTTGATGACGCCGCCAACCAGAAATCCGACAAAGCTTCCAATGCCGGCCTTGAGAGCTCTTTTGGATTCTTTGTTTATAAGCAGTTCAAAAATAAATGCCCCGATAAACGCCCCGATGATGAAGCCGAATATGCCCACGCCGGGGATAAACAATCCGACAATCATGCCGATAAACGCGCCGAGTATACCGAAATAGGAACCGCCCATTTTTTTCACACCGAAAAGTGTCGCTATCCAGTCCAGGATCAGCGATATGACGGCCAGTATTCCGAGTATTATTATAGTCTGACCGCTAAGGTAGCTGAAATCTGTCAGGATGGAAAAAACCAGCGCCACGGCGAATATGAGAGGTATGCCGGGCAACACCGGCAGGATCACGCCCAAGAGGCCTATGAGCATGATAATTAAAGCGGCAATAAAAAGTGTAATTTCAAGCCAGCCCATCGGTTATTTTATAAACCTAAACTCCCCGCGATGCAACCTATTTCTCGATCTTTTTAATTGACAAGAGCAATAAGCCATTTATGTTATCCGCGGAGAAAATTATGCTGCCTTTGCTTTTGCTGTTTGTTCTGGTCCTGGTTTTAATAAGGCTTAAAGTCCCTATCGGCGTTTCGCTATTGTCAGGCGCGATATTTCTGGGGATCTGGAGTTTTGGATTATCCGGCGATTTCTGGATGCTTCTATATAATTCGCTTATCAATATTCGGAGTTGGAAACTGGTTATTACGGTTGTTTTGATTTTAACCTTTGCGAATCTTTTCGAGTCGATTGGTTTCGTAAAATCGATGGTATCGTCGCTGGAATCGTTTCTTCCTCCCAAATGGGTAGCCAGGGCTGCCCCCGCCATAATCGGGCTTTTGCCGATGCCGGGCGGGGCCATGGTCTCGGCGCCCATCGTCAAACAGATCGGAAGAGACTCCGATATTTCCCCGGAAAGAATCACCGCTCAAAATTACTGGTGGCGTCACGTGTGGGAGGCCGCCTGGCCCCTTTATCCCAGCATAATTCTCGCCGCCGCGGTCCTGGGTGTTTCGGTATGGGACGTGGCGATTATCAATTTCCCCATATGCGTTACCAGTATTTTAGTCGGCCTCTTGCTGGGGAAGGTAGGATCGTCGGTCAGAAACAAGGAAAAAGGGGATTATATAAAACTGATAAAATCGCTATGGCCGATACTCTTTATAGTCGTTATAGGTCTGGTCCTGAAGATAGACCTTATAATCTCCGTAATGCTGGTACTGGTAATTTTATATTTCAGGTACAAGCCAACGAAACCTGTACTGATATCCTCGATTAAAAAGGGATTCGCGCCGGGGGTCATAATCCTGATTTTTGGCGTGATGACGTTGATGTATACCATGGAAGCCACCGAAATAGCCTCTCTGTTTTATAATGAATTGCTACAACTTAATATCCCATCGGGACTTGTGGTTTTCGGGGTGCCTTTTGTGGTCGGTCTATTAACGGGGGTGACCTCGGCCTATATCGGTGTCGCCTTCCCGATTATAGTCCCGCTTATGGGTACCGAGATTCTTAATATCAATGCCGGTATGATTTTAGCGTTCGCCGGCGGTTTTATGGGGGTAATGGCGTCACCTGTCCATTTATGCCTGGTTTTGACCAGTCAGTATTTCAAAGCCTCTATCGCCAGAACGCTTTATACGGTGGTCGTCCCGATTATCTTAACATCCTGTGCGGCATGGATTTTATCTGTAACACTATATAAATAGGTCATCCTAAAGCGGGTGGTTTTTTAATCCGATATAATTACTAAAAAAGGAACCGATATGGCTGATCTTACGATTATTATAATAGGGATATCCGTAGTCTTGCTTTCAGTAGCGTTGGCGAAGATCAACGATAAAGTGGATCGACATATCCGTAAATTTCGCAAGTTTGAGGAAGCGTTAAAGAAAAATGCCACCGGCAGAATCAATAATGCCGCGAGTAATAAGGATCAACGCGAATACGTCAATAGATAAACGCCTTTTTTCAGATTGTCCGAATTTTAAACAAATATTCCGGGAACTCCCCCATAATCATTTTGTATAATGAAGTAAATAGAGAAGGATTAATATGGATTCCAAAAAATCGAAATTTCCGAAGGCCAGCGATAAAGAGTTGATGGAATTGATTCAGGCGGGGGATGATAAAGCGTTCCGCGAACTGGTCATCCGTTTCCAGGACAGGCTGATGAATTTCGTGGGACGGATCGTTACCGATAAAGAGACCTCCGAAGAGATAGTGCAGGAGACATTTTTGCGGGTTTTCAATCAAAAGCTGAGTTACACGCCGCAATATGCCGTATCCACCTGGGTATATACCATTGCCCTGAACTTAGGTAGATCCGAATTGCGAAAAAGGAAATTGCGGAAGTTTTTGAGCCTCGATTTCTTGAAAGAGGAATCCGATATAGAGCTGGCCGATTCGACCACACAAACAATGCACGGTCTGGCGCCGGTTCTTCAAAAGGCCATAGAGAAGCTTCCTCAGGAATATAAAACGGCGTTTATTCTTTGCGATATCCAGAGGTTGCCGTATCAGCAGATCGCGGAAGTAACGAGAGTTCCGGTTGGAACCGTCAAATCGAGGATCAACCGGGCCAGATCGATATTGAGAGAAAAACTTAAACCATACAAGGAGTTGCAGCATGAACTGTCGAGGGGTATCCCGCAGACTATCAGCCTATTTTGACGGGCAATTAAGCCCCGCCATCAGGCAGTCGGTCGAGGATCATTTAAAAGGGTGCCTCTTGTGCCGGCGAAAGCTGGCAGAAATTGAGGCCATCGTCAGGGTAACTCAAAAATTGCCCTCGTTGAGAGTCTCTGACGGTTTTACGGATCGCGTCATCGCGGCGACAAAATCAGTTTCCATAAATAAGGAGGCGTTCGGGAAAATAAGTTACAGATTTGGATTGGCGTCGGCGGCCTTTATAGCCGCCGCGGCCGTGGTATTTTTTATTATCGGACCGACAACCACTACCGTCGATAATATTGCTGACACTAAGACCGATATTAAATCCGCCCTGGAGTTGCCGGGGGAGTCCGAGACTCTCGATTTTGCCGATGATCCCAGCGTTATTGTATGGTCGGTACCCGTTCCCGAGGATATCCTCGCCAGGGACAGGATGCTTGATGACAGTCTGCTTCTGGCGGATACGTCCTCGAAGATCGACCAGTTTGTTCTTCCCGAGGTCGACAGAGGCTTAAAAGTAAATAAAGAGTTTTAAAATATAGGGAGGGCCGCCTTGCATAATTTTAAAATTTTCATTTCGGTTATACTGGCGATTTTTGTCCTGAGCGGGAGTGCCGTCAATGCCGGATTATTGGGATCTCTGGATAAGGAATTGACATCACTTATCGAGAATACGGAACCGTATCTGGTGACGGTGAAAGGCGACGGCATCTGGAGGAATCTGATTGCCACCGGTATAGTCTACAACAAAGAAGGATATGTAATAACCTCATCGCCGGCGTATATGGCAACCGATTTCGAGATTACATTCGCAAGCGGGGAAACATACGATGCCGAACCGGTGGGAGTGGATCACGAAACCGGGCTGGCGCTTTTAAAAATCAAGGGAAAACGTGAATTTAAGGCCCCCGTTTGGGGAACTCCATCAAAATTGAATAAAGGCGCGTGGGTATTATTTGTAGGCAATTCATACGACAATCCCTCGTCGGTCAATATCGGCACCTACAGTGGCAAAGACGCCGAAGGATTCCTGGAGTTAAACCTGAATGTCAATCCGGGATCATCGGGGGGAGCCGTCTTAAACACCGATGGGGAAATTATCGGTATCCTGATCGCCGTTGAGTTCGCACCCGGTCCAACAAAGTTCCTTCAGCATGACATGAAAGTTGGCGATTACTATTTATTCAAAGATAGGGGGAGATCAAGAGAGACGGCTCTGGCATTGCCGATAGATCAGGCCAAGGATATTGTCGAGGAGCTGATCGACCAGGGCGAGATAAAGCGGGGTTTTCTGGGGATCAACCAGAAAAATCTCACCGACGACCAGAAACAGGAAAACAATATTGACGGTGGGATAATGGTTACCGATGTAGTCGATGATTCACCCGCGGACGACGCCGACCTGCGCGAGGATGACATAATCATTAAAATCGACGGCAAAGAGATAGCAGGGACAGGTGACCTGTACTCTACAGTCCGATCACATAAGCCGGGGGATAAGGTAAGCATCACTTATATCAGGGCCGGAAAAACGGGAACGGTCGATGTTGAACTGGGGGAATCAAAACGCGATTATTTTCTGGGAAGCCTGGATTCTGACAAAATTCTTCCTAAGCTAAAGATAAACAACAAATTAGATTTACCCCATATAGAGAATCTGGAAGAGGAATTGCAGAGTTTGAAAGATGAGCTGGAGAAACTGCGTTACCAATTGGACGGGTTAAAAGACGATTTGAAAAAATAGCTTTTTGAGATTCATACAGGTCTGTTAATTGCCGGCGGAGATCCACATATCCGCCGGTTTTTTTCTGTGAGAATTATTATTTTTTGCTGTCCAGAAAATGGAACTACATGTTTGGGGCTTATGTTATTTATTAGGTATGGAGCGGAGAAGTTTGGTCATCATTTTAAAGTTGACTGTTATGGTTAATATATTTATATTAGTTGGATGGCATAACATTCTTTAATCAAAGGAGTTGCAGGCAAACCGGTTTACTG
This sequence comes from uncultured bacterium, assembly GCA_965602185.1. Lineage (GTDB taxonomy): Bacteria > Zixibacteria > MSB-5A5 > UBA10806 > UBA10806. The sequence continues at coordinate 41,688 of CBFCYP010000004.1, read as the reverse complement.
ATCAGGAAACGGGTTTTTTAAGCAGAAAATAGAGTAGTTGTTAATCATTGATTGAAGGGGTTTTTTAATGAAATTTTTCAAGACGAATGGGAACAAGGGTTTCACGATGGTCGAGCTTGCCATCGTGTTGGTAATTCTTGCGATCCTGGCGGCCATAGCGGTCCCGCTGTATCTACAATATGTTGAGAGCGCCAGGGCTGGCGAGGCGCAGGAAGCTATTGCGGCTATTATGGCTGCCGCCAAGGTTCAGCATGCTGAAACGGGCCAATGGCCAACCAATTTCCAACAGCTCAAAAGACTTCAGCTTGACCGGATTACGGAAGACCGCTGGCGGTTTACTATTATTCCGGGTTCGCAGGGTATCCAGAGAGTCCAGGCAACTTCCACCGGTCAGATGCCGGGCGGCGCAGGCAAAATCGTGCGTTTCGATGCCCAGCAGGGCAGATGGAGCGGATACGGGTTCGATTGATAAACCATAAACCTTTCAGCATTGGATTGAAGTAGTGAAAAGTTATGAGGCTACCGGTGGCGTTGTTTCCGCCGAGAAAAAAATACTGACAATAGACGAGCTTTTAAAGTTTACCAAGGAGCAGGGAGCCTCGGACCTGCATCTGTCCGAGGGATCGACTCCTATGATTCGCATAGACGGGGTGATGCACAAGCTGGATTTACCCGGGCTTGATAAAGAAGGAATCAGGTCTCTTCTGATCTCGGCGATGGATAACGATCAGAGGAAAAGATTTGAAGAGCAATACGAAATAGATTTTGCCAAAGAGATTGACGACAACACGAGATTCAGGTGTAACATTTACAGGCAGATCCAGGGATTTGGCGGCGCCTTTCGTACAATTCCCGCCGACATTCTTTCATTTGAGGAGTTGAATCTGCCTGATATTTTGAAAAGGTTGTCTCTGATGGAACGTGGATTGGTTTTAATTACCGGGCCTACCGGTTCCGGGAAAACCACCACCCTCGCGACCATGGTGGACTGGATCAACGAGAATAAGGAATGTCACGTTATTACTATTGAGGACCCCGTTGAGTATTTCCAGACGAGCCGTCATTCGCTGATCAACCAGCGGGAGTTGGGTTCCTGCACACATTCTTTTGTTAATGCTTTAAGAGCCGCTCTTCGCGAGGATCCTGACGTGATTCTGGTGGGAGAGATGAGAGATCTGGAGACCATATCTCTGGCGTTAACCGCCGCGGAAACCGGTCATCTTGTGCTTTCCACATTGCATACATCATCGGCGACCAAAACGATCGACAGGATAATCGACATATTTCCGGCGGAGCAGAAGGGCCAGGTAAGATCAATGCTGGCGGAGTCGATGCAGGCCGTAATTGCGCAGACTCTTCTCCCTCATAAGGTCAAAGGTCGTATTCCGGCTTTCGAAATTATGATTGCCAATGTGGCGGTGAGAAATCTTATCCGCGAAGATAAAATTTACCAGATACCGTCGATTATTCAGGCCGGAGGAAAATCGGGAATGCAGTCTCTGGATCAGAATCTGTTAAACCTCGTGGCGGAGGGCAAGATCGAGCGTTCGGTGGCGGCTCGGAGGGCCGATAATCCCAAGCTATTTTTGGATTAGGATGAGATCGATGGCTGGCGATTCCGATAAAAATAAATACAGGGATCAAAAGGGCCTGACGTTAATTGAGATTATGGTCGGTCTGTTGGTTATAGGTATCTCGATTCTGGCCATGTACATAATGTTTATTAACGGCCGGGAGATGATTACGGAGCAGTATCATCGGCGTGTAGCCCTGGAGAGAGGCAGGGCCTTGATGGAGGATATGCAGTACAGCAGTCGCGAACTGGGCAAAGTCCCCACCTCATTCCGGGGAACCGAAGAGGATACCCTGGTTACGGGAGATGACCGCGAGACGATTTTTGCGGAGCGCACTGTTACCGTAGAATACAGCCAGCAAATAGATATAAGGACCGGGCATCCCTACTACAGCGAGGTCAGCATTCTTTATGAATGGGAAGAGTTATCGGGCAGGGAATACCGCGTCGAATTGAGGAGCGCCTTTTGACCCGGAGTTGATTATGATCGGAAACTCAAAAATAAGGCTGTCGAAAAATTCCGGAATGACGTTAGCTGAAGTCGTAGTGGTTATGGCGATCTCTGCCATTGTCTTCACGGGAATGATGGTGACCTACCTGGAGGGTGTTCGGTATACGCGACAGAATTCGAGCATGATGATGCTACATAACGAGGGTAAAACCGCATTGGAGAAGATGGGTGGGTTGATCAGGCAGGCGGCCCGCGTTCGCATAGCATCTCAGGGAGGCGTATCGAATTCCCGGCTGGAACTTGATTATAACGATCCCTGGGGGGGTGGGGACGCCGAATTTTATTTTTCCAAAGCAGGCAAGGTTCTGAGATGGAGCGATAGAACAAGGGATAACAGGAAACTACATATGACTCTTCTGCCGATGCTGGATATCGATACCGGTCCCTACGAAGAGCCGTATTTAAAAGTGAAAGATTGCAGATTCACCTCCCTGGATCATTTAGGAATTCCCAGCCCCTATTTAAAGGGATATTCGCTTATAAAAGTCGAACTGGTTCTGGAGGATGACCAGGGAGATACCCTTTATTTGTACTCGGTGCATTCGAAAAGAAACGAACTTTAGAAAACAGGGATTTTAAATACCCCGGAGGCCGCAATGAAACAATTTGAAGGCAACAAAGAAAAGGGCAGCGTCCTTGTAATGGCGGTGGTTCTATCATTCGCGATGTTCATTATGGGCCTGGGTTTTTTAACCAGCGTCGATTATTTTGAAAATTCGGTCAGCGATGAAATAGCGTTCGCACAGAATATATACGCGCTCAGTTACATAACACAGATTACGAATACTCTGGTGAAAACCGGCGGCCTTTACCCCGGCGCGTACGGCAAGTGGAACCCGTATTTCGGCGATAATGTCTCTTACAGGTCCTATGTGGATTTCACGAGCAATGACAATAACAGCTTTTTCTACGGATCGCTACGCGGATATTATGTATACGCTGAGGCGAGAACGTCATTTTACGGCTCCGACTATTATATTAAAAGAACCAGCCTGACCAAGGAGATACTGGAAACATTCGCGGATTACCTGTATCTTTCGCATTGCGAGGAAGATCCTTTAAGGAATGAGCATATCTATTTCTGGACGCCGGATACACTGGACGGCAAGGTTCATTCCAACGATACGATGCGTATTCATTCTTCTTACAACAGGCCCCGCTTCATGAAAAAGACCACCTCCTGCGCTCCGTATATTCTCCCGTTCAACCATCAGGCAACGTTTGACGAGGGTTTCTTTCCCAACGCCGATTCGATTTATTTTCCGGACCAGGCGGATGAGATAAGAACCATGTCCTACCGGCGTAATTTCGGCACCTGGGACCCCGATTCAGTAACCGAACTTACATTTGACGGCAATAGAATATATGTGAGATATTGCGGGCCGTTTTTCGACGATCCGGACACGGTTTTGAGATGTTTGCCGGAATATATATCGGCGGCCGAGTATTTTACGGTGCCATCGGCTATCGGGGCGCTTTTCGTTCACGGGAAGGTATTTGTTAAGGCCAACCGCGCCGGCCCGGATTTGATGGATCCGTATTTTCATTCAATCGGTTTTGAGGGGAGGCTAACGGTGGCGAGTTCGGATACGATGATTATTTATGATAACTTAATTTACAGATATTCCAATACTGACAATTCTGTTCCCACATACATAAACGACTGTTTGGGTTTGATTTCGGAGAGCTGTATTATGATCGGCGACAGCGTTGGCGATACCGTTTATGTCAATGCCGCGTTGGCGTCAATTGGCGGGACGATCTCGGTCAGGGATATCTATGATTACGGAACTGTTTATAATCCAAACCACAATGAAAAACAATCGTTGTTTATTTACGGTTCTCTGGCGATGAGAAACCGAGGTCTGGTACACACCTCGCATAACGGGTGGGGGCTCAGAGGATTTATCGAAAAAGATTATCACTACGACACCAGGCTTCAGATGGATCCTCCTCCGCATTTTATCCGCGCCAGTGAACATAACACCATTTATATGGAATCCGGGGGCTGAAGGATAATAGAGTGATGAAATTTCTGAAACTGTATAGAGGAAGGAGAGTATGGCTAAGTCTGTTTTTGGCCTTGACATAGGATCTTATTCCGTTAAGCTCGTAGAGGTTGATAGAGACGACAACCGCTACAGATTGAAGAATTACGCCATAGGCGAGCTTTACGGCGATAGCGAGGAATATGATATTGAGGGCCCCAGTTACAGCAGGCAATCGGCTGCCGTGAAAAGCTGTTTCAGGCAGGTGAAATTGAATCCCAGGCGTTTAAAAAACCTCAATTGTTCTATCGGCGGCCAGGATGTCGCAGTAAAACAAATAAAGTCTATATCGTTGAGCGCGGAGGAACTGGAATCGTCCTTGACCTTCGAAGCCAGAAAGCATCTGCCTCTTGAGGATACCGAGGCTATTCTGGATTACCAGATCTTGTCTGATAGCACCAGCGCTTCTGAAATCGATATCCTCATGGTGGCCACCACCAAGAAGGCTTTTGATTATCATATCAAGCTGTTAAGGGAAATTGGCGTAAGGCCTAAAACATTGGACGCCGAATGCACGTCACTGGTCAATTCCTATATTTTATCTCGCGGTAAACCGGAGAGTGACAGGGCCTTGATATTTCTCGACATAGGTGCTAAATTTTCTACCCTTACGGTTTTCTCCGACAACGGGATGTTATTTTCTCGTGATATCGCGATCGGCGGATATAAGATAACGGATGACATTAAGAATATACGGGATATTGAATATCTGGCGGCCGAGGAAATGAAAAGGACCAAGGGTATGGGATCGTTTTTAGGGGATGATGAAGAGAGGGACGCCTCCATAAGGATTGCCAGAAGGAGATCTATGGATTCTCTTGTGGATGAGATAAGGAGATCTTTGAGATACTACACAAAGGAAACCGGCATTAGGGAATTCGAAAAGATTCTCTTATGCGGCGGCAGCGCTCTTATGATTAATCTTAATTCCCACCTCGCGCAGGCATTATCCATGAATGTTGAAATTTATAATCCTTTTGAATATTTTACCGTGCCTCCCGGATTCAATGAATCATTGGGTACGCAACTCGCCACGGCCTGTGGACTTGCCATAAGGGAGGATTGATGAAAGCCAAGTATTTTTCGATAAATTTAAACAAAGCATCGAACCGCCTGGACCAATTCGAGCAGATGCAGAGGCGAAGAAAAGTGGTTACCATTGCGGCTTTTTATGCGGTGATGATATTGATCGCGGCCGCGGTAGGGTATCGGTCTTATAGAACCGATCTGAAAATAGACCGTATGCGCGAAGAAGTAGCGGCTATCGAGGAAAAGATAGCTAAACTGGAATCCTCAACCGACTATTTGTCTCCCGAAGATATTTTTACACTTTCGGAGGTAGCAACCAGCAGGCTGGTCTGGTCGGAAAAAGTTTCCGTTCTGGGAAATATCCTTCCCAGGGATGTGGCCATAACGGAGCTTGTATATGATGACAGGCTCCATGTTTTTTTGATAAAGGGGATTTCCAAGGTGCGGCCCGGATTGAAGGATCTCGATCTCGTTGTGGCCATCATCGACGTTGTTAAATCGAACGAGGATTTCAGTTCGGATTTTTCGGAGATTAAATTCCAATCCTCTCAAAGGATAAAACAGGAAGAGCAGGAGATGGTGAAGTTTGAGATCGCCTGCCTGATTTAAACTCGAAATTGGAGACTTGATGAAGAATAATTTGATTGTCTTGGTTTTAACTTTGATATTGCTGGGTGGCGCTTTTTTCTACTATCAAAAGGATATTGTGCCGCAACCGGATGAGATTAAAAGGTTGAATCTGGAGATTGAGGATAAAAACAAACAGCTGCTGGCGGCTCAGATTCTGGCGGAACAAAGGGAAGGAATTACCGCCTTGATAAAAAACAACCTTGTAAATAGTCCGTCCGATACCCTTACGGAAAAGTCCTCCATACCATTCTTGCGATATCTTACAGCGACCATGGACAGGCTCGGAATAAGACTCGTGGCGCTGACCCCTTTGGACGTAATCGGTGCGGTTGATAAATATACTTACGAGAAGAAGGAGTATATTGAGGTTCCCTATGAGTTGAAGATCATCGCCAGCTACGAGGAGTTCGGGAAATTTCTCGATGTCCTGGAGAAATCTCCTCATCTTATAAAAGTCGTGTCGTTTTCTCTTTCGAACGACGTAGAGAGATCGAGTTTTATGGGAGAGATTAGCGGCAAGCCTAATCAACATCCCATTAATCTGCAGATCAGCACTTTAGCTATTGTGAAAGCGAGTTACAGAGGTGAATTGGGAGAGTTTAATTAGAGGATTAGCCATCTTGGCTGCCATAGCACTTATAGCGTTTTTGGGGTTTTCTGTTTATAATACCTATTATGGTATTCCCCAGAATTTTTCAGAGATTAATGAGGATGCATTTGTTACTCTGGACGCCAACAACGATCTCAGGGCCACACTGGATACCCTCGAAACCGTCTGGGAAAACAGGCAGGGTTTCAAGTTTAAACTGAGTCAGGATCCGCTGTTTCTGGGAAGGGTTATTAATGATTTCGCTTATAATACCGAAGGCGGGGAACTGGAAGAAGAGAGCGCCATCAGGCTCTCGGCGACCGTCGTCGACGAGAATCCCAAAGCGATCATTAAATATCATGGAAAGAGCTATGTGGTTCAGGCCGGGGATTATATCGGGGATGCATACCGCGTGGTAAAGATCGAGGAAAGACAGGTCGTGCTGGATAACAGGGGTAAAAGATTGGTTCTAATGAGCAAACCGGTATCCGGCTTTGATGAGAAAAAAATGGAATCGGAATATTCCAATAATACAAATCCAGGGGAGTACAATTAATAATCGTATCGGTTTTGGTTCAATTTTAAGGAGGAAATCTTGATTAGAGCGTCCATAAGGGGTGCGAGACTGTTTTTATTAACGGCATTGACTATGATTTTGTCGGTCGGGATATCTTTTGCTCAAAGGTCTATAAGCGGAGAATCCGCTCCGGAAGAGATGCAACGCAGGCTTGACAAAACCGTCACACTGGATGCTGATGACGCCTTCCTGCCGTCGATACTCAGTATCCTCGCCGAAAAATCCGGATTTAATATTGTTACGGGTCCGGGGGTAAACACCAAAGAGAGAATTTCAGTCCATTTGAAAGACACTCCCATAAGTGAGGCGATCAACCTGGTTGTAAGGGCCGCGGGATTATCTTACGAAACCGTCGGGAACTCATTTCTCGTCGCGAATGCTGAAGCTTTGGAGACGGAAATCGGGCTGTCTCCCAGCGTGATTCATCTTCAATATTCCAACGCCTCCGAGATCAAGGATCTGCTGAAAGATTTAACCGAAAAAGTCCAGGTCGATACGGCCGGCAACAGGATTCTGGTTATGGCCAGTCCGAAGGTGACGGCGGATATCTCGGAAATAGTCAGGCAGGTGGATAAACCGGCCGATCAGGTTCTTCTCGAAGCCAGGTTAATTGAGATTGCAACCGACGATCTTGACGAATACGGAATCAACTGGGAGAACCTCTCCAGTTTTACCACTATTCTGGCGGAATCGCCTCTTGTCAAGGACGCGGACGGTCAGACCGAAGGCACATCCAGAGCGCCGACCCAAAACGATTTTGGAGGAGACCTTCCGGATTTGGGTGAACTTCCTGAGAAATATTCATTTGAAAAAATAGAGGGATTCGATAACGTTTTTAATTTTTCCCGACAGCTGAATGCTTTTGATATAACGCTTGATTTTCTAATGAAGAGAAATAAAGCTAAAGTCCTCGCTCACGCCCAGCTGACGACCTTGAACAATCGTGAGGCGACGATTCTGATAGGAGAAACGTTGAGATTCGCTGTCTCTTCGAGAGAGAACGCCATTATCGTTACCGATTCGGTAGGCATAAAACTGCATATAACGCCGACAATAAATACCGATGGGTATATAACCGTGAAGGTCAATCCGGAGGTATCGTCGATTACGGAACTGGTTCAGGGATTATATCCCAGAAAGAAAGTTCGTACGGCCAGCACAACGGTACTCGTAAAGGACGGCGAAAGGATATTTATCGGCGGATTGCTGTCGGTTGACGACGCGGAGGTGGAGTATAAGATGCCGTTGCTGGCCAATCTGCCCATAGTAGGCAAATTTTTTACTCATTATTATAAATCTACCAGAAAGACCGACCTTCTTATTCAGATTACGCCCAGGATCGTAAGGCAAGACGTGAGCTATTCTGACGCTCGAAACCTGACAAGCCAGGGAAATTCAATATTGGACGAAGGCGACACTGTCGATATAAGCGAAGTTATCGATCCTGAATTGGAAGGAATCGACGAGGTAAAATCCGACATCGGCGAATTAGAGAATGAGTTGGATAAGCTTAAGGTTCCTTTAGGAGAGAGATTGGAAGAGCAGGGATATAAATAAAATTAACTCCTTTTAAGGGGGAGACAATGATATCTAAAAAAGGGATTTTAAAAACAATTGCCTCGTGCCTTTTAATATCGGCGCTTTTCATGCTGTTTTTTATCGGTTGCGACAAAAGGAAAGCGATGGATTCCGAGGAATTGAACGAGGAACAGATCACGACTCTGGTTGACGATATTTTTATTTCACTCGATCCTCCCCAGATCAATTTGCCTACCTCCAGTGCGATAGACTCCTCCAGGGTTACAATTGCCGTAGTGGACACGGAGGGCGTTGGCATTCCAGGGGTAAGGGTAAGCATTACGCGCAATCCCCAGATCGGCTACTTAACCGCTCCCGACACGACCAACTCATTTGGAGTTACATCGGCGCTGTTCGTAGCGCAACCCGGCGTTTATGGGGTAGCCAATATTCGCGTTACCATCGATACGCTGATCCGGACCACAGCTCTATATATTACAGGACCGTCTGAATATTCTCTTTCAATCGATCACTGGCCGACGGTTCCGAAACTGATTGATCGTAACGGCGATCCCTATACAATAAGCGCGACCCTGGTGGATACCACGGGGACCGGCGTACCCGGACACCCTGTGGAGTTTTCGATTCTGAATAACGTGGGAAGGCTGGTCGACACTTCAAGCTCCGGAACCCCGGTGACCAATAATGAAGGTATAGTCTCGGTTCTGTTTTATAATACCGCCGCGGATGAACAAAACAATCCGCCGTTCGCGTTGGTTCAGGCTGTATCGACAACTCCCGGCGATTCATTGGAATATCTGGCCGCTTCGGACACCGTAAATCTTATTTCGGTAGAAAATATGTTGACGCTGGAGGCAGTGGGGGCTACGGTATACGGGGATGGTTCGGATTCTACTGAAATCCGGGCGATTTTGCTGGATACGTACGGTCATGGTATCCAGGGAGATACGGTCCGGTTCCGAAACCAGCCGTTTGACGGTTCCCTTGTCGGTACCGCTGTGACTAACCAGAACGGTATAGCTTCGACTGCCTATCACCCGTTTCCCGGGCATCTGGGTGTTACGCGGATTTTCGCCGAATATAGGCTGGATACCATTCACGAAGCCATTGATTCCGTGGAGATTGAGATTCTGCCCGTACGAGCTATCGGTTTTATTACGGTTTCTCTGCAGAAACAGAACGTGATCGCCAACGGCGAAGATTCCACGCAGATATTTATTACGGTTCAGGACTCCAGCGGCGGTCTTATCGCTGACGGTACGACGATTTTCCTGGAGCATACCGGAACCGGGTTTTTAACTCCCACTCAGACTACCACAACGGACGGCCAGGCTGTGTCCGTTTTGAAAGCCCCGGCCAATATTGTCGGTTCTCCGAATAAAGATTCCGTTTTTGTCTGGGGGCATGCCAATGACACGCTGATTATAGCCGACACGGCGGTGGTAACTTATGATCCGGGTGGGGTGGACGAGCTAAATTTCATAAGACCCGAGACGACGGTTACTTTGATTGCCGGTTCCGGCGATATAGATACTGTTCAGGTGAAGGCGGTTGACGCGAACGGAAATCCTGTCGCAAACGGCACTCAGATTAATTTTATAAATGATATAATAACGTCTACCTTAACTCCGTCTTCCGCTCCTACTATGGACGGTATAGCAACGTCGATTTATTTGGTCGGCTCCGAGACGGGCGATGATAACGTTCGCGCGTTCGTTCCGCATCCCGAAAATACCGATGACACTATATGGACTGTGCAGCCGGTTGTTTATCATTGTCTCTCCTCAGAGGCAACAACGCTTGTATTATCAGCAAGCCAGAGCAGTATAGTGGTGGGCGGTGCTTCGTGCCAGATTATAGCGACGCTTCAGGATGCTTTTGGGAATCCGCTTTCCGAGGGGTATGTGGTAGCATTTCAAATAATGGTAGCGAATGGAATTCAAGGCACTCCCGAATGGCCGTCGTTTGATACAGAGCCGGGAGTATATCACGATACCATTGAAACCAACATTAACGGGCGGGCTGTTACCCAGATTTATTCCGGCACGGTTTCGGGACCGGTATCCATAAGAGCGTGCACTATTCCTCTGCCGCCGGATTCGTTGTTTGTCTGCGACGAGAAAGCATTGATTACGATATCGTCCGGTCCTCCTTACTCTGTTGTCGTATCTTATAATATAATTGCCGAGGCCACTAATCCCAATTCGCCTGAACGATTTGTTCAGGTGGGCGCGGGGGTTTGGGATTATTACGCCAACCCGGTTGAATATGGCACGGCCGTATACTTTACGCTGATACCGAATGATATCGCGGAGATTGAGGGTAACTCCACTACCGGCACCCCCAGACCTTATCATCCGGATTCGGTGGAAGGTTGGGCGTTCTCGCGAATTATTTATGGTTGTTTCGCGTCGAATGATACGCTGCAGGTAGTGGCAATGTCGGCCGGTGATTCGGTAGCGGTGGGCGATACTTCTCAGCCGTTCCCATTGCCTATTTATGATCCTAATATTTCGCTTCTGGCGGACCCCGGAAACTTGTGGTGTATCAGTTTTTCTTGCGACGATTCTGACACTTCGGATATCACCGCGCTTTTGAAAGACGGAGGAGATTGCCCCGTTGAAAACGGCAGGATTGTATTTACGGCGTTGGTCGCCGGGTCTATTATAGGGCCGACCAGCGTTTATACGGATATAACGGGTCTTGCGGAAACCATGTATCGGATCAGGGGGTGCGAGATTCCCATGCGGCCGGATAACATTCCTCAAATAGAAACCGGTGTTCGCGCTATATTGTTTGGATATCCGAATGTTGAGGAAGAAGTCAGTATAATCTGCGCCCGTCCCCAATAGAGATTGTTTGGAGAATACTGAATGGAAAAACTTGGTGAGCTACTTTTAAGGAAAGAGAAATTATCTGAGGAGAAACTCCAGAGGGCTTTAGAAAAACAGAAGGAAAACGGCAAAAGACTTGGCGAGGTTTTGCTGGCCGAGGGGATGATCGACGATGAAAGCCTCGCCAGGGCTATTTCCGAGCAGCTCAATATCCCTTTTATCACTGCTGAAGATCTGATCAAGATCGACAAGGAAGCCCTGGAGTATATCCCCGAATTTTTCGCGCGCGAGTATCACTGCCTGGCGTTTGCGAGAGATGAGGGACAGCTGTATGTTGTCATGGTTGATCCCGAGGATATAATTGTTATTGACAACCTTCAGAAGATAACATCGCAACATATAGTCATCAATATAGGCATTCAGAAGGTGATTGACGAAGCCATAGAACGTCATTATAAGGAGCACAGGGCGACCGGCGAGGTGACGGAAGCGTTATCGGGCCTGGACTTTGTGGTCTCCACTGAGGGGGCCGAGCTGGATGATATAGATATCAATCAGCTTAAGAGGGAACTGGACGACGCGCCCATTGTGAAGCTTGTCAATCTGATTATTTCCGATGCCATTAAGGGCAGGGCCACCGATATTCATATCGAACCGCTCTTTGACGCGCTGTTGGTGAGATACAGGGTTGACGGCGCTTTGCAGGAAGTGATGACGGCCCCGATAAAGTCCTCCACCGCCATTATCTCGAGGATAAAGGTTATGTCGAATCTCAATATCGCGGAACGCCGCTTGCCCCAGGACGGACGGATTTCGATAAAATCTCCCGACCGGGAGGTTGACGTCCGTGTCTCCATTATACCCACCGTCAAAGGGGAAAAAGCGGTACTGAGGCTTCTCGACAAAAAGGGATTCGAGTTTACCCTTGGAAATCTCGGTTTTGACAGCGATATGCTGGAGATATTCCGGAAGTGGATATTGATGCCCTATGGCATGGTTATAGTATCGGGTCCCACCGGCTGCGGCAAATCAACCACCCTGCACGCGGCGCTTAAAGAAATTCAAAACGAGGAAGACAATATCGTGACCGTCGAAGATCCTGTCGAATATCAGCTGGATAAAATAAACCAGGTCGCGGTCTCTGAATCTATTGGACTGACCTTCGCTTCCTCTCTGCGCGCGATTTTAAGACAGGACCCCGACAGGGTCCTTATCGGGGAAATAAGAGACAAGGAAACATCTGATATCGCCATAAAGTTCGCTCTGACCGGCCATCTGGTTTTCACGACCCTTCATGCCAACGACGCCCCTTCGACAATTACAAGGCTGCTTGATATCGGCGTACCGCGTTATCTCGCGGGATCGGTGACGAACCTGGTAATGGCTCAGAGGCTTGTCAGGACTATCTGCGATGGATGCAAGGAAGAATACATACCAACCCCCGAGATATTACGGGGATTGAATATGGATCCGGATAAATATAAAGATACCGTTTTCTACAGGGGAAAAGGATGTGTCCGCTGCAGAAATACCGGATTCTTCGGACGGACGGCTTTGTTTGAGCTTCTGGAAATGAAACTCCCTATCAGGAAAATCATATTTGATGGCGGAAACGAAGACGATCTGAGAATAACGGCCAGGGAAATGGGAATGGTATCCCTGAGGGAAGCCGGAATAAGGAAAATTCTTAAGGGAACGGTTTCGGCTGATGAAGTAGCCAAAAAGACCATCGACGAAGACTGAAATCACAAGGAATTTAATCGGCGAAACGCAGCTACAACGCAGATCGCATAATTTGTAAGGAAGATTGTTGAATGCCTAGCTTTTCTTATCTGATTAAAGACAACAAAGGGAACAAACACGAAGGTATCATATCGGCAACCAATCTCGATGCCGCGCTGAATAAGCTTCGGGAAGCGGGTCAAACGGTTATTACTATAGTTGACGCCGGCAAGGCGGAAGCGGGTAAAAGAAAAACCCTGGTCGATGAAATCGCGCTATATATTCATAAACTTAAAACCGCTGTTCCTCTCGGTACTCTTGTGTTTTTCACGAGACAATTATCCACCATGGTTTCCGCCGGTTTGACTATCGAAAAATCTCTGAACAACCTTCTGTATGAAGAAACACAGAAAAAGTTTAAGAGGGTTGTTGCGCAACTGTTGAATGACGTGAAAAAGGGCTTTTCATTATCCGACGCTCTCGACAGGCATCCGGGCGTGTTCTCGCCCTTATATATCGCCCTTGTCAGATCGGGTGAGGTGTCCGGATCATTATATGGGGTGCTGGCGGAAATGGCCGATTACCTGGAGTTTATTCAGGATACGAGAAGAAAGATTGTTTCCGCGGTCATGTATCCCACTCTGGTAGCCGTTATTCTAACTATTGTAACAATTATTCTGGTGGGTTATGTTGTGCCCCAGTTTGAAGCGGTATACACCCGTTTTGGAGCGGCTCTTCCCATACCGACTCAGATCCTGATACAGGTATCCGATGTTTTGGGGGGCAATATTCTTACGGCATTGCTCGCCGCCGTCGGTGCCATCATTTTATTAAGGATTGGATCGCTTACTGATACCGGCAGGAAAATCGCGGATAGAATCAAGCTTATCATGCCCCTTTTTAAGCATATAGTGTTGAATTCTCTCATGAGCAAGTTTTGTCGAACCCTGGGCATGCTTTTATCGGCCGGTGTGCCTGTTGTAGACTCTATGAATCTGGTTTACCGGGTTATGGATAATGTCCACTATAAGGCTGCGGTCCGGCAGGCCAACGGGCTGATCAGGGACGGCTATTCAATTGCGGCATCGCTTAAAAAGACAGAGGTCTTCCCCAATACCCTTCTTTCACTCGCCGCCACGGGTGAGGAGACCGGCGATATGGATAAGATGCTTTCCAAAGCGGCGACTTTTTACGATAAACAGCTCGAGGCTGTTATAATGAGGATGACATCGCTGATAGAGCCGCTACTCATAATTTTAATCGCTATTGTAATCGGAGCTATAATTATCGCCATTTATCTGCCTTTCTTCAAGATGGGCTTGACCTTCAGAAAAGGTTTGACATAAAAACTGCTTTACCTGATCGCCACCGTTTCTTATTACGGAACGGTGGCTTTTTTTATTTGAAAAACAATGAGCTGTAAATCCGACAGGTTGAAAGAAATTTTCCCTTCAGGGCAATGCGAGTTATTGGAAAAGATATTATCCCGAAAAGGTCTTTCCAGGAATACCAGGCTTTTATGCTCTTTAGCGTATTTGCAGGCGGAAGGAGATTGGATAAATCTCAAAAAAGTTCTGGATCTTTATATTGAAAATGAAGGCGATTTTAGAAGGGCTTATGAGATTCTTCTGCAGGGTTATCTTTTTTGCGGATATCCCCGGGCGATTGAATCTTTTTTCTGTGTGAACGAGGTTTTGGTTAACAAGAAAAAGCTCGAGCTATCGAAAATAAAATCCGGGACTCTGGTTGACAGCGACAGTCTTTTAAAAAGGGGCCAGACTTTATCCAGAATCGTTCATAAAGATAAACATGATAAAATTAAGAGAAAAATCGACGAGCTGTGTCCGGATTTGAGTTATCTGATGATTGCCGAGGGATACGGTCATATTTTATGCAGGGACGGATTAAATTCGAGACTTCGCGAACTTGCCATAATAGCCACCCTGACATCTCTCGACGCCGGTCGTCAGCTTAATTCGCATATCAGGGGAGCCGGAAACGTTGGATGCGTCGATCTTGAGATTTATGAAGCGATCGTTACGGGAATCGCCTGGATTGAATGGGGGAAAATAGAGGACTCAATGGAATTATGGTCGGATATTACAGGCAGGGAATGCCCGAATTCAATTGACAATATTATTTTATAGCGCGTATAATATATTATGAGACTGGCATTTAAGATCCCGTCGTATATTTTGGGCATAATCCTGGTTATCATTCTTGCTGGCTTCTATGTGTATTATTTCACCACCCTTCCGGAATCGGAGTTGAACAACTGGATCAGCTCTTTGATCTCATCGGAGGAGGATATTACAATTGGCGTAAGAAGAGTTAATAGAGATATATGGGATCATTTGACGCTGGAGGGCGTTTCTGTTGCGCCTCGCGGGGAGGGCCGGGCTCCCGCGGTGTACATTTCCAGAATAACGCTCGATTATGATATAATCCATATTTTACAGAATAAAAATCTGTATCGCTCGTTGGTGATAGATACGGTCTTGATAGAATTCCCTTCCTCATTCGATTCCGCGGATGAAACCTCTCCGGAGGAAAGAACGTTCGAATTGCCGGTCAATGCGACGATAAACAGGGTTTTTATAAATGTGATCGATATGGTCCTTTCAAATGGCGAAAAAATCAACTTAAACGGCCTGGCGCTTTCGGCGACCGCTCATGACAATCAACTCGATATCGACCTGGACAATATCTCGGGCAGATGGCTGGCGCGAGATATTCAGGTCTATTCCATTTCGGGCGATTTTTCATATAACATCGACGGAATTTCGGTAAACGATTTAAATATCACTTCGAGTCGTTCTTCAATAAACCTGGAAGGGATTGTGGGTCGTAATTTTATCGATGGTATCGACTTAATGTATGACTGCAATCCTGTTAATCTTATCGAGGTCAGGAATCTGACCGGCGTAAAGGTCGCTGGAAGTTTAAGAGCGAACGGATCGATTAAAGGTTCGTTGACCGGTTTTTCCGGAAATGTCGTGGTTAACGGTTTGTTTTTTGATCGGCGATTTGAGGATCTGAATCTTAAATACAGCTATTCGGATAAGGCCCTGAATTTCGAAAATATAGATGGAAAAATATTCAGTTCGGTATTTACAGGCAGCGGAAGGCTCGATTTTTCGACGATGCCGGAAAAATATTCATATTCAGGAAGAATCGAACATCTGAATCTCGTTAATATCGGCCCGGATTTGCGGACCGATTTCACCGGATATGCCGATATGCGCGGTGAGGGTCTGGGCGCCAACAGCTTTTTTATGCAAATCGACTGCCAACTCGACTCCGTCAGTATAGAAGATTACTATTTTGACAGGGTATCCGGCCCTTTCGATCTTGATTTGGCCAGGCTCGAGTTTCATGACGGCTTTGAAGCCTGTTATAAAAATACCCGCGTTTCCGCGACCGGGAGATTGGAATACGACGGTAATATCGATGTCCGGGGAAAAGCCGATTTTCAGGATTTGACCGATTATACCGGGCAGATTTTCATAAAAAATCTCGGGGGCAGAGGAACCGCCGATTTTCACGTTACGGGTCCCACCAGGGATTTTGACATAGAAAGCGCCTTCTATTCCGATTCCTGCTGGACTTATAGGCTTGAACCCGGAGAGTTTACCATAAATGCCGACTTGAAGTCATTTATCAGCCATCGAGTCGGTACTGTTAACGGCAACTGGACCGGCGGCGAATTGTATTCCGTTGCGACTGATTCCGGTTGTTTCAGGGCTATCGTATCAGGCGACAGGGTTTTCATAGATTCGGCGCATGTGAACGCCGGCAACGGAGGGATGTGGTTTAAGGGAAATTTCGACGGCACGACCGTTCCGCCGGTTTTTACCGTGGATACCCTGACGGCGGATATTTATGGAAATATAATATCGTCAGATTATCCCCTGGTATTCGCGCTTTATGACCGGGAGACGGAATTCAGCAGGTTTAAATTATTGTCTGGTTCCGGTGCGATTGAATTGAAAGGCGTTGTTACGACCGAGCTGGAGATGGACCTGGATTTTCTGGCCGACGGATTCCAAATTCAACCGTTACTGGAACAGGTATATCCGGAAAGAAGAGTTGAGGGCGCCTTTTCGGGCAACGCTGAATTATCCGGTAGTTTTAACAGCCCGAATATTGTCGCTTTTATTAATGTGGACAGCCTGGAAGTTGATAATGTTTTTATCGGGAATTTTGAGGCCGAAACCGACTATAGTGAAGGCTATCTGGTTACGAAAAAGGGTCGGCTGGAGACGCCGCGGGGAAATTATGAGTTTTTCGGTAGGTTGCCGATGAACCTATCTTTTGAAGAAGTCGGGAACCGTTTTCCTAATGATCCGGTAGACATGCGATTGACGGCCAGTGGAAACCGTCTGATTTTAAGCGAGGTTTTTATTTCGATAATTGACAGTTTCTCTACGGATTATTTATTTGATGTGTCATTTACGGGTACCTATGAAAAGCCGCTGATTACCGGCACCGGTGAAATAAAAAACGGTTTTTTAAAAACGCTTTATCTGGAGACTCCATTGGACAGTGTTCGAGCCACGATTAATATGGAAAACGAGATAATCTATATTGCCGACGCGTACGCAACCGTGTCCGTCAGGCAGACCGAGGTTGACAAAGCCCTGAAAGGTCTGGGAATTGATAGAAAAGATAAAAGTCCCATTGTGCGGGCAGGCGGAACAATGAAACTGTTGGGATTGGGAAATTTCCTATATGATATCGACGTAACCGGAGAGAATTTCTTTTTTAAGTCGGATCAGTATGACTTGAGCGGGATAGCTGATTTTAACCTTTCCATCATCGGTCCCACGCCACCGGCCGTCAGTGGCGATATCAATATTACCAGATTGGATATGAAAGAGGAATTCAACAGTTTTTACGATCCGGAATTTGAACTGGCGGATGCCGCGATCGAGGATTCATCTATGTGGGATCTCGATCTGGATATCTCCGCGAAGAACAATATCTGGATTAAAAACAGCGAGGTTGACGCCGAATTCAAGTCCGATATTCACGTCGAAAGAAATGTCGGCGTTCTAGGCATTCTGGGAACGCTGGAGGTTATAAGGGGAGACTATAAGGGAATCCTTTACAGCCTGACCGGCCGAAAGTTTAAAACCAAATCGGGCATTATGACTTTTAATAATGTCGCCAACGTCAATCCTGAAATTGATTTTATAGTCAGTACGCGGTTGAGAAATCGTGAAAGCGAGGCATCCATTACGGAAGTTGAGTTAAATATTACAGGTACATTGTTTGAGCCCAAGATTAATACGACTGAGACCTCTGTTCTGTCGAGAGAAGACGTCATAAGATTACTGGTGGAAAACAACCTGGTGACTTCGGGAGGAACCGGAAGTGTAATTGAAAACGCCGGAGTCTTATTCCAATCTATGGGTGTTGATCCATTTACGACGCAGGATTTATTGGAGGAAATTGAAATCGGGGCGGATGAAAGAGACCGGGAAAAAACCAGGATCTCCGTGGCAAAATATATTTCTCCGGATTTGTATCTGAGGTATTCCCAACGATTTTCGACCGATTTCGTCTGGCTGTTAGGCGTAGAATATTACCTTAACAACAATTTCTTTTTGAAGGCTTCGCAGGGGCAGCAGGGTTCAGATTATGAGGGGATTTCGCTCGACATCAATTTTAATTACGAGTTTTAGTTTTATTTTTATTTGTTCCGTATCTGAGACTCACGGTCAGGACGGGGGGTCATTACCGAGACGATCGCAGTATAAGAAAGTTACGGTCGATGAAGTCCGGTTTTCCGGGGTGCGGTCTTTTTCGACCTCGGAAATAAAAGGGCTTTTATTAACGAAACCGAATCGTTGGTTTAACATCATTAAAAAAAGGAAACTCTCCAGGTCAAACGTGGCGGCGGATATCAATATTATAGAAAGATTCTACGAACGCCGGGGATATCTTTTTGCCGATGTCGGCGATTCGGTTATATTTCGGAATAACGATAAGGCGGTTGTATTATTTAAAGTCGACGAGGGGGCAAGAACATATCTTTTGAGAATCGGGATTGAGGGCGGTATTCCCGAACTCAACCGCAGGCTCGATAAGACACTGAAGAATCTCAAACCGGGCGAACCTCTCAACGGCATCATGGCCCGTTCGGCCGGATTCGTACTGAGAGACATATATCGCAATTTCGGTTATCCTTACGCGCAGATTAATCGAGAATATGAATTTGCCGGCGATACCTCGAACGTCAATGTAACTTACGCCGTCGCCGAATCCGTTTATACCGTTAACGGTGACGTATCGTTGGAAAGCGAAGGTTATACGCATCCCGGCGTCGTCAAGAGGGAATTGATTGTCAAACGGGGAAAAATGTACAGCGAGAAGGATATTATAGAATCCGAGCAGAGACTATATTCCACCGGCTTGTTCAAGATCATAAACCTGAGAAAAACCGATTCAACGGCGGCAATTTCAAACGATACCTGCAGGGTCGATCTCAATCTCAGCTACGTTGAAAGGAAATCATATTTCGTCAACGCCGGGGTGGGAATCGGGCGTGAAGAGGATTTTGAAGTGGTCTTGAGAAGTTCCATAAGGTTTGGCGATAGAAACATTTTCGGGACGGGAAGGAAAATATTTATCGGGGTCCGGCCGTTGTACCAGCTGACTGATTTCGAAGGTCCCGTGGAGAGCTTCAGTTTTTCAACTCTCGACCGGAAAATAGCTTTCAAATCGATCCGAACCACCTGGGAGTTGAATTACGTGGAGCCCTGGCCCCTCAATTTGCGGATTCCGACGTCTCTCGGGTTTACATATGAACCGAGTACGCTGAATCCGGTATTCGGATATAGATACGACCGGATCGCCGGGGAGCTGTCGCTTCTAAGAGAACTGGATCGTTTTACCACCGCTCGAATGAATATCAGAACCGAATATATCGATATAAAAAACGTCCCGGAGGATCAGGAGGAGGCGTTTCGTCAGGAGGGCGACAATCAGATACGAAGGAAAATCTCATTGTACGGCGATCGGGATACCCGGGACAACCTGTTCGTTCCGCAGAGGGGATCGTATTCCTATGCGGGAATCGATTATGTCGGAGATATTCTGGGCGGCGATTTTAATTATCTGAAGGCTCAGTTTTCCTGGAGCAGGTATCAGATTCTAACCGGCCAGAACATAATAGCTACCCGCCTCTGGTTCGGTTGGTTGGATGACCTGGGCAAAGAGGGTAGATCGAGCGTGGAAGACAGATTTTTATTGGGCGGCGCCACCACGATTCGGGGCTATGCCGAAAACACTCTCGGCCCGGTTTTTACGGAGGCGGATGATCCCGGTGACAAACTCGGGAAACCGAAGGGCGGACGTTACATGATGGTGGGTAACCTGGAAATCAGACGGCCGCTTTTCTGGAGGTTCGGAGGCACCGCCTTTGTTGATGCCGGGAACACATATTCGCGATTAGAGCAAATAACTCCCCTTTCCGTCGCCTTTTCGTCAGGCCTGGGATTACAGTTTTTTACCCCCATAGGTCCTCTAAGGCTGGACTACGCCGTAAGGCTTAAAAAAGAGTTTGATTTGAGCGCCGGCAACATCCACCTTTCCATATTGTATGCGTTCTAAGAAACCGAAAATCGGGATAACGCTTTCCGCCACCGTTCGTTCAAAAAAATGGCGGTGGCCGTCGCGCCATGGATTTGATTACCTGAAAAGAGATTATCATAAAGCGGTTATTGATGCCGGCGGAATTCCGGTTTTATTGGCGAACACGTCGGATATATCGATTATAAAAGACTATGTCGAATCTATTGACGGTTTGCTGGTTTCGGGCGGAGAGGACTTGCATCCGAAATATTTCGGGCAAAAACCTCATAAAAGTATAACCTTATCCGCGCCCGAACGCGATGAATTTGAAATTAAAATAATTAAGCGAGCATTAAATAAAGACATCCCGGTTTTTGGAATCTGCAGGGGCTTTCAGGTTTTGAATATAGCCATGGGCGGCACCATATTCCAGGATCTTTCATGTGCGCCGTTTAAAACGTTAAATCATGCGGACCCAAAAGAAAACGGCAATATTTTTCATAAAGTAAAAATCGAGAAAAGCGCATTACTGTACGAAATAATCGGAACTGGGAATATTGAAGTAAATTCGAGTCATCATCAAATTATCGATAAAATCGGTAAAAAGCTGAAAGCGACGGCTTATTCGTCGGATGATGTAATTGAAGGTCTTGAAAGTCCGGATTTTAGGTTCCTCCTGGCCGTGCAGTGGCACCCGGAGATGACCCCCAAGCGGTTTCATAGCAAGAGGTTATTTAAGGCTTTCATCGAAACGTGCCGTTAAAAGTAGACTATAAAAGTCTTTGTTGACATCCCCCAGTCATATATTTATATTCCTCAAAAGACAACAGGAGTGATGAAATGAGAACAGTTTACCTTGATCATAATGCAACAACGCCTGTGCATCCGGAGGTCCTGGAGGCCATGCTCCCGTATTTTTCACAGGCTTTCGGCAATGCCAGTTCGCTTCATCAAAGCGGTCGGGAGGCCAAGGCGGCTCTTGAGAACGCCAGGCATTCGATTGCTGAAATTCTGGGTTGCAGAGCTTCGGAGATAATTTTCACCTCGGGCGGAACCGAATCCGACAATTTCGCCATAAAGGGCACGGCTTTTGCCAATAGAAAAAAGGGAAAGCATATTATCACGTCTTCGATCGAGCATCACGCGGTGGAGATTTCCTGCAGATTTCTCGAAAAGGAGGGATTCGAGGTTACATTCCTGCCGGTTGATTCTTATGGTTTTGTGGATCCCGATGATCTCAAAAAGACGATACGTCCCGATACCACGCTGGTAACGATAATGTATGCTAACAACGAAACCGGCGTAATACAGGATATAGAAGCCCTCAACTCAGTTGCGAAAGAGGCGGGAGTCTATTTCCACACGGACGCCGTGCAGGCCACGGGAAAGATCCCCTATAAAATTGACGATATCGGCTGCGATATGCTTTCTATTTCGGCTCACAAGTTGTACGGCCCCAAGGGAGTCGGGCTGTTGTATATCAAATCGGGGACCAACATTATCCCCTGGAACGAGGGCGGCGGCCATGAGAAAGGGATGCGGGCCGGGACGGAGAACGTAGCCGGGATAATAGGGCTCGCCGAAGCCATCAAAATCGCCCACAGGGATATTGCCGCAGAAACCGAAAAGCTTAATAAGATAACCCGGAAGTTCTACGAATCGATAAAGGCGAGAATCCCGGATATTCATTTTAACGGTCATTTCGAAAAACGGGTGCCCAACACGGTCAATATCTCCTTTAAGGCGATAGAAGGCGAAGCCATCGTGTTGAGTCTGGATATGAAGGGGATAATGGTCTCTACCGGTTCGGCCTGCACCTCCGGTGCCACCGATCCCTCTCATGTGCTCAGGGCTATGGGCGTAACTCGCGAAATGGCGCAGGGTTCGATCCGTTTCTCCTTCGGCCGCAGCAACAGTATCGAAGACGTCGATTACGTTGTAGATATACTCGCAAAGGAAGTAAACCGGTTGAGGAGCATCTCCCCGCTTTATGCAAATTCAAGCGGTTAACCGGAGAGCATCGATTAATATCCTGTAATTGCGGAAGCCATAATGGGTAAAGGCAGAGTATTGCTCGGCATGTCCGGCGGGGTGGATAGTTCAGTTTCGGCTCTATTATTATCGGAAAGCGGCTATGATGTTATCGGGATATCGATGAAGCTTTTCGATTATTCCGGGCTGGGGATCACCACTCCGATGGGAGGATGCTGCGGGATAGACTTGATAGACGATGCCCGGCTGGTATGCGCCAGGCTCAAAATACCCCATTATGTCCTTGATTTTTCGGAGCCCTTTCGGAAGGGCGTTATAGACAATTTCATATCCGAGTATAACAGAGGCCGCACTCCCAATCCCTGTATCGCCTGCAATACCTATATCAAATGGGGCGAGATGTCTGATTACGCTAAAAAACTGGATTGCGATTATATCGCCACCGGCCATTATGCGAGGATTGTTGCTGAATCGGGCGGATATAGTCTGCTTCGTTCAAAAAATAAAGATAAAGATCAATCCTACGCTCTCTGGGGGATACCGTCACCGGCGCTGTCCCGGACGATTTTCCCCCTCGGTGAATATTCTAAAAAGGATGTCAGAAAAATCGCCCTGGAACATCGTTTTCGTAACGCGGATCGTCCCGAAAGCCAGGAAATCTGCTTTATTCCCGACAACGACTATGCCGGGGCTTTAAAAAATTGGATCGGAGGTGATTCTCCGGCCTTTAAACCGGGGCCGGTTTATAATACCGCTGGTGAAAAGTTGGGCGAGCATAAAGGATTGGCGAACTATACCATAGGCCAGCGTCGGGGACTGGGAATTTCATCGGCAGAACCTCTATATGTATTGAAAATCAGAAGAGAAAATAACAGTGTGATTTTGGGAAAAGACGATGAACTTCTGGCGAAGAAATTTACGGTATCATCGGTCAATTTCTTAATGGATACTCAGGATATTCCGGGAAATCTGACGGCTAAAATCAGGTACAAACATCAGGATAGCCCGGCGGCCGTAGATTTTTTTGGCGACGGTATGACGGTAACATTCGAAGATCCTCAAAGAGCCATCACTCCCGGTCAGTCGGCCGTATTTTATTCGGGCGATTATGTAATTGGGGGAGGGATAATCGACGAGGTAATGGAATGATCATATAAAAGGCGGATTATCGGGTTGACAGCGGGCCTTGTTATGAATAAATTAAACGGCAAAGTTGGGAGGATATATGATCAAGGTTACATTTATAGGACATTCATGTTTCGCGCTCGATAACGGTAAACAAAAGATTTTGATTGATCCGTATATTACCGGAAACCCGGTTGCCAAATCGACGAAAGACCAAAAAAAGGCTGATTTTATATTGGTAACGCACGGTCATGGAGATCACCTTGGCGATGCCATAAGCCTGGCCAAAGAAAATAATGCCATGATCATCTCAAACTACGAGCTATGTACCTATTGCCAGAGCGAGGGCGTGGAAAAGATCCATCCGATGCATATCGGTGGCGGTCATGATTTTCCGTTCGGCTCCGTTAAACTGACCATAGCCCACCACGGCTCGACGTTGGGGGATAAGCTGCAATACGGCGGGAATCCCGTCGGTTTCATTATCCGCACGGACGGCAAGGTCTTATATCATGCCGGCGATACCGGGCTGTTTCTGGATATGAAACTAATAGGCGAACTGGATAAAATCGATCTGGCCATGTTGCCGATCGGAGATAATTTCACCATGAATATTTCCGATGCCATAAAGGCGGTTGAATTCTTAAAGCCGAAAAAGGCTATTCCGATGCATTACAACACCTTCGATCTGATCGCCTGCGATCCGAAGGATTTTACCGATGGAATAAAACCGTTAGGTGCCGAAGGTGTAATTCTCAATTTTGGGGAAAGCTACGAGTTAAAATAGAGTTATGAAAAAAAACAGGTATAAAGCCCGGAATCTGTTTCTGGGCTTTTGTTTTTTAATTTTATTACTATCGTCTTTTGGCCATTCCATAGCTCAGGAGGACGGTAAAGGTGAAATAGTAATTTTGCCGGCCGACAATGTTTTTGCCGATTCAGCACAACACTATGCCGGTCATTATCGCAGATACCTTTCCGATTTGCTGAATTTTCCGCTGGATACAACTGTGGTTATATTTATTGCCGACAGCGATAAGGAATTCACGAATCAGGTGGGATCGTCCTTCCCCGATTGGGGAGCGGGTGCGGCCTCGCTTGACCGCGCCACTATCGTAATCAAATCTCCAAAATACATTCGCACGGGCAAATCATTCAGGGAACTCATCGGGCACGAGCTTACTCATATCATGTTGCATCGAGCTTCGGGATCGCAATGGCTTCCGCGCTGGATACACGAGGGTTTGTCCATGCGCGTTTCCGGCGAATGGGATATCGGGCAGGATATCCTGGTCGCCAGGGCGGTCTGGACAAACAGGCTTATTAATCTTTACAGACTCGAGGGCCTTTCGGAGTTCAGCGGGGCGGAGGCTAACCTGGCCTATACGGAATCTTACCTGGCGGCGTCGGAACTGGTGAAATCATCCGATAAATATCTCCTCGCTGACATGCTGGGTTTTTACCGGGACAATCGAGATTTCTATAAAAGTTTTAAAATCGCGGTTGGCGACGATTATCAGAACTGGACCGCTAACTGGTATGAAAGGATGTCTATGCGTTACCACTTTTTTCTGTTTTTGCTTGATGCGAGGCTGTTTTGGCTCTTAATTCCGTTGTTTTTTATTATGCTGGTTATTTTAAAAAAGAGACAGGGCGCCAAAGTTAAAAAACGCTGGAGAATCGAGGACCGGATAAATCCCCCGGACGACAGCCACAATCAATATTATGACGGTTATTATGACGACAAAGACAAGATATAAAATTGAATACTATGCCGTTTCGACATTGATATTCGTATTGAATCTTGTTCCCTACAGGCTCGCCCTGGTATTCGGGGATATGATAGGTTTTCTCGCTTTTTCGGTTTTCAGGATCAGGAGAGAGGTGACTCTCGATAATCTGAAAAAATCGTTCGGCGATAAATATAGCAATTCGGAATACGGGAAAATCGCGGCGAGATCATACAGGAATATCGCCAGGGGTTTCATCGAATACGGGCTGTTTCCCTCATTGAGCAAAAAAGATCTTTCGGATTATTTATCCCTTGAAGGAGAGGAAAATTTAAAAAAAATAGGGGAATCCGGAAAGGGAGCGGTGCTGGTAGCCGGTCATTTCGGAAGCTGGGAGCTGATGGGAGCATTTATTTCCAGCAGGGGATGGCCCATAGATTACCTTGTGGGGGAACAGCACAATTTGCTGGTTAACGAGATAATGAACGATCATCGGCGGATATTCAAGATAGGTTTGATCGAGATGGGGGTTGCGGCCCGCGGCGTGTTCAAAGCCGTCAAAAAAGGCCGGATGGTCTGTATGCTTTCCGATCAGGATGCCGGGAATGACGGCGTAATCGTGGATTTCCTGGGCCGTCTTGCGTCGACTCCAAAGGGGCCGGCGGCTTTCGCTATTAAAACCGGGGCTCCGCTGGCGTGCGGCTTCATAATCAGAAACGGCGCCCGGCAAAGGGTGATTATTGAGCCGCCTATTGAATTTTATCCATCGGGAGATAAAGAAAAAGATATAAAAAAACTAACTCAAGCTTATACGTCGCTGATTGAGGGATATGTAAAAAAACGCCCGGATCACTGGTTCTGGCCGCATCGACGTTGGAAATCCACCACTTGATTAAAGAGAACCGCTCAATTTTTAAGAACCGTCCTCTGATTAAGGCGTTGACGTTTTTTATCGCGGGCGTGGTCTTTTCAACAATCCTTGAACTTAATTACCTGTATTCTCTTATCCCATTTATAATATTTACAGTATTTTCATTGTATTTTTATTTTAAAAACGATCTAAAGCCTGCTGGAATATCGGTTTGCATCATGCTTTTTTTCCTGGGCTGGTTCAGGGCCGATCTGGCCGGGGGTCCTTTTCCGCCGAATCATATTGAAAATCTCGCCAGCATCGGCGGGAGTTCCATACTTTACGGAAAAATCGTGGATGAGCCGGATATAAGAGAGGATCGAACCTACCTGGTTATTGAGACGGATTCCGTCACAATAAGAAATTACACAATACCGTCATTCGGACGATTGCGGGCGAAGGTCTCAAATGGCGGCGCACGTTTTGATCATTCGGATTATGTGGCGGCAAGAGGCTATCTTTACCTACCGGGAGGTCCCAGGAATCCGGGCGGTTTCGATTATGCGGGATATCTTCACACCAAAAATATTTTCGCCGCCATGTCGGTGAGCGGCCCTCATAATGTATCGATCATAAAAAAGGGATCTTCATTTCTATCATCTGTGGTAAAGCCGGTCAGGAACTATATGGTCGAGGTTGCCCGGGAGAACCTGTCTCCGGTTTCCGCGGCCATACTATCGGGATTTATCCTGGGCGAAAGACGGGATATACCGGAGGAATATCAAACCATGTTCCGCGATACCGGGACGCTTCATCTGATGGCCGTATCGGGCTCCAATGTCGGCCTGGTATTGGCCGTTATCGCCATCCCTCTGACTCTGCTGGGATTACGAAGAAAACAGAAGGTCCTGGCCCTGCTGGTTGTGGTTATATTTTTCGCTGTTCTTACGAGACTTGAGGCCTCCGTTGTAAGGGCATCCATTATGGCTTCGGTGGGGTTGCTGGCCTACGGATGGCTCCGGAAACCGGACTATATAAATCTTCTGGGATTCGCGGGATTGATTATGCTTTTCTGGAAGCCGCTGCAACTTTTCGACGTGGGTTTGCAGCTTTCTTTCGCGGCGACCTTCGGAATCGTCTATGTCGTACCAGATATATATAAGCGTATTAAGCCTTTAACTCGAAAAAAGCTGCGCTGGATCAGGTGGTTCGCTGTTGCGGTCGCCACCACCATCGCCGCCCAGGCGGCGGTAATGCCGTTAATGGCGTCATATTTCAACAGGATTCCCCTAGTGGGGATTATTGCCAACCTGCCGATTGGCCTGCTGGCCTCCTTTGCGTCATCACTGGGGATTGCACTTTATTTTATTTCGCTGCCGGGCGGCTGGCTGGAAATTATATCGGGCCGTCTTTTAGAATTTATGCTGGACGCGGTAAAAGTCATCCTCCGATTCTTCTATGATCTTCCATTGGCGGTTGTGCAGACGCCGTCCTTCGGCTGGCCGGCGATATTTCTTTACTGGATAGCGTCTTACCTTTTGTACGAACTTTTATTCAAACGCAGGTTCAGCGTAAAAGGAGTAATCGCGATTCTTTTCTGTTTTAATCTTTTGGTCTGGCCGAAGGTATTTGAAAAGAAATCGTTATGGACTATCGAATTTATTGATGTGGGATCGAATCGGGCGTGGATTTACACGGATAAAACCGGGAGAGCGCTGGGCTGTTTCGATATTTACCGCGAGGATAAATATATCGAAAATACTCTTATGTCTAATATTCTGAATTATCATGGCGAGCGGCTGGAATGGCTGGTGACCTCGACACCCGGTTCTCACGCCGTCGAATCGATAAAAGAGTTATTTTCACCTAAGATCGTACAGTTGAATAAATTATTCGAAAAAGGCGGTAATGAGGGAATCGCTTCCGATAAAAATTATTCGAGGCTCCCGGATTGGATTAAGTTTATATGGGAGCAATCCGATAATACTGAGAGAGGAAGTCATATTCCGCCCTGTATGCAGGTTGATGCAGGGGATTACTATTTGATTATGGCTGGCCGGTCCGGTACGCAGATTATGCAGAAGATTCAATTTGATAAAAGGGTAGCTCTCTTGGAGTTACCCTGGGGCGTATATGCCCGGACCGATTGTATGAATTCGATTGACGGATTGAATCCGGAATGTGTCGTGTTTTCTCCGGATCGCTATTCGGCCGGCGCTCCCAGGAGTAGATCCGATCTGACACATTCATCCGACCGGATTTTTGCGACGTCAATATGCGGCGGTTTCAGGGTATCCGAGATTGGCGGCGAGTTGCGAATTGAGACCATGGATTCTGTCGGCGTAGAGGAGTGAAAAGGTGAGCTTCGCGGGAAACCTGAACACAGTATCATTACCCGACGTATTTCAGTTGATATTTACGTCTAAAATGACGGGCGCGTTGAAAATCACCAAGGACAAGGATGAGAAGATTATTTATTTTAAAAGCGGCATGCTGATCTTTGCGACCTCCAACGACAGCCAGGATCTTTTCGGGAATATTCTGGTCAAAAAGGGGAGGATTTCACGGGAGGATTTAAATAAGGTAATCGCCGGCCAGCAGAGCGGCAAAAAAATAGGCGCGCTCCTTGTTGAAAAAAACCTGTTTACCCGCGAGGAGATAATCGAAGGTTTAAAAATGCAGATCGAGGAAATCGTCTATAGCCTGTTTGGATGGAAAGATGGGCTTTTCGAATTCCTGCAGGACAAGACCCCTCCTCCCGATTCTATTCTAAGCGAATTAAATCCCATGAACATAATTATGGAGGGAACCCGGCGCATAGACGAATGGGAGGAGCTGAAAAAGGTGCTGCCGCCGGATAACACGATTCTGGAATTAGCCCGCGATCCGGCGTTCAAAACCGACGAGATACATCTAACCAAAAACGAAATCATTTTGATGGCCCTGATCGGATCGGGAAAGACGTTATCCAAAATAATCGAAGACAGCTATCTGGACAGATTTATCACCTGTAAAGCGCTTGCCAACCTGCTTCAGCAGGGCTTATTAAAGCCCGCCAAAGAGGTGGTCGAGGAAAAAACCGTCGAGATGGAACAAAAGGCTCTGGCGGAACTTCTGGCGCAGATATATCTGGGCAACCTGAATTATATTTTTGAAAATATCAAGGAAAAGCTCGGTGGAAAAGGGCATAAGGTGATCTCGGAGACATTTCAAATCAATAAAAATTATTATCCCAATCTCGATAAGAATTTTATCGGTGATGATGGCCAGATAAGGTTTGATTATTTCCTGGAGATGTACAAAAAGTTGCCCGAGGAAGCGAGAATCTGGAAAATAGTATCGAATTTCAACTCCCTTTTGAATGATTATCTGAACGCCGTTAACAAGAGTTTGGGCTCAAAAATATATAAGAGACTTTTGTCGGAAATAAGGATTAACATTCATAACATAATTAGTCAAAATCGTCAGATTTCCGTCAAATACGGCCTCGAGGAAGAATTCACCCGGATTTTAAGAGACAGATAGAATGAACCGGTTAACAGCTTGTCTTACATCGGCTTTGGTGCTGATCAATTATGATTTTTGCTGGGCCATATCATCCCGGACATATAGTGTGGTTCAGGAATCGTTATATTTTGCAACATCCATAGGATGTTTAATACTCGCGTTAACTATTTTCCTTTCTCTTAAGGGCGGCAGCCTCGGGACCCCATGGCTTTTTATTTGCATAGGATTTTTACTCGCCGCCGTGGGCGGAATAATCCATCTTCTTGACTTGTTTAAGATTCTGATACACGTATACGACCTCAGGCCGGCTCTGTTAATTACGAATTGCGGGTCCATGATTTTTTTCCTTGTCGGCCTGATTTATTATAAGCGCGGCCTTGAATAAATCTGTTAATAATCCCCTCATATATCTCTAAATTTCCCTTATAAAATGTCGATATCTTATATGATTGAAAACTACTTATAAGGATTGCCATGTTTGATACAATGGAATTAGACGACCGCATTGCAAAATGCGAAAAAATTCTCGCGGGCGACGGCAACAGCCAGATATTCGCGGCGCTGGCCGACGCATATCGTAAAAAAGGGGAAATAACGAAAGCTCGCGAAATATGTCTGGAGGGATTGAACATACATCCCGGTTATTCTTCGGCTCGCGTTGTGATGGCCAAAATTTATATGTCCGATGGGAATTATGCGGCGGCCCAAGAAGAATTGGGAAAAGCCATAAAATCATCTGGAAGGTCGCGCGCCATAGATATTCTCGAAGCCGAGATATTTATAAGGTTGGGGAAATTGACCGAAGCCGGAATAATTCTGGAGAGACTGTATTCGTCCGATCCCGAGGATGAGTTGGTATTGAATCTAATGTCTATGATCGGGGAGGAGAGAATAATCCCTAAAAAAAGAACCGGGAGCGAGGTCGGATCGGTAGGACAGAAGAGAAGTTATTCCTTTTCGGATATTGTGAGTCTATTAAAAATATTACCCAGGGTTATGGGAGTGGTTGTGGTAACGGAAGATGGCCTGGTTCTGGAAGGGCGTTTTGACGGTTTTATTTCAAAGGAGGAGATGGGAGCTCTATCGAAAAATATTTTCGATATGGCGTCCGTCGGCGGAAACAAGATAAACCTGGGCGCCGCCAAGGAAATCTTAATAGAGACGCAATCCTCAAAGTTGTGGATCTTTAATAAAGAAAAATTCCTTTTAACGATATTTGCCCGTGACGATGTCAGCATGGGTTCTTTGAAACTGAAAATCGAGAATTTGCTCAGCAAGGCAGATACATCGATCGAAGTGGAATGACAAGGAGTAAGTTTTGAAAGGTTTAAAAGAAGACTGCAGACTTCAAACGGCCGTAGACTATCTTACCGACTATACGGGGGTTATCGGGGCCGTTATAGCGGATCATGAAGGCCTGATTGTCGCCTGCAGTCCGCCCAGCCTGCTGCATGGAGAAACGTTTGCCGCAATGGGGCCGGAGATATTTAATATTGCCGATCGAATTATTGAAAAAACAATCAATCCCGGTTGCAGATATGTTTCGCTCAAGACCGATGATAGATGGTTGATTGTTGCGGCCACAATGAATTTTCATCTTGTCGTGCTTGCGGACAAAAAGGCGGACGATCTGTTAAATGTTCGTATTCAAAGAACACTCGAGATGATAGCGAATCACATAAAAGAAAAATATCCGGCTGAAGTTTATTCCATCACGCCGGAAGCGATAAAAAAGGAAGAGGCAATGGAGGCTTCACATGTATAATATCCTTGGCGATCTAAATAAAACCTCCGGTATTCAGGGTTCCATGCTAGTTGGAGGCGACGGAATTATAATCGCCGCCGACCTCGATGAGCGTCTCGAAGATGAAACCGTGGGGGCTCTGGCGGCCTCCATAGTCTCAAATGTCAACAAAGCTATGGAAAGGTTGAAACAGCATAACCCTGACAGGATTACTATCGAGGCAGGCGAGGGAAAGATATTCCTTAATGACGCCGGCGTGGGAATACTTGCCGTGGTTACCGAACCGGAAGTAAATGTAGGCATGGTAAGACTGGAGATTAAAAACGCCATATCGAGAATCAAAGGACAATAGAAGGGATAGAACCCGATGGCATCGATAAATTACGCATATAAAGAGATAATTTCCAAAATCGTCTATTACGGGCCGGGACTTTCGGGCAAGACCACAAATCTGCAATATGTGTTTAAAAAGGTTCCGGCGGAGACCAGAGGGGAGCTTATAAGCCTGGCGACCGACGCCGACAGGACCCTTTATTTTGATTTTCTTCCTTTGAATGTCGGGACGATTAAGGGATTCGCTACCAAATTCCAGCTGTATACCGTCCCCGGGCAGGTTTATTATAACGCCACGAGGAAGCTTGTGCTCAGGGGGGTCGATGGTATTGTATTTGTAGCAGACAGCCAGGCCGAGAAGCTTGATGAAAATATAGAATCCTTTCAGAATTTGCATGACAATCTTGCCGAATACGGATATGATATTGACAGCATTCCCACGGTTATTCAGTATAACAAAAGGGATCTTCCCAACGCCATGGATATATCGGAGTTGGAGGAGGCTTTAAATAAAAAGGGATTTCCGCATTTTGAAGCCGTTGCGCCGACCGGCGAAGGGGTTTTCAAAACCCTGAAAATGATAAGTAAAATGGTACTTGAGGAAATTCGAAAAAACAAGATGGGCGCTCCGAACGCGGTTAAATCTCAACAGCCGAAACCAGAACCGGTGGGAGTTTCCGTGTCCGCTTCCGGATCGAAGGAAAAAACGGCGGTAGAAGAGCAATCCGAAACGCCGCCGTCATCCGCCGCTCAGGGAAAGGCCCTGGCGACCTCTGAAAAAGCGCCGCAGGCAGATACTGTATCATCCACAACCGAGGAAGAATCGAAAACCGAACAAAAACGCGAAGTCCCGGGAATAGTGGAGGATTCCGATACGCTCGCAAATGTGGTGGTCTCCGACTCACAGAATTTGCCGGATGAAGAGGAAGAGGAGACAAAAGACGGGGATCTCGAGGATACCACCGAACGGGCGATTCTTAAAGATGAGACCGCAGTTGATGAAAAGGGAGAAGAAGAGCCGGAATCCTTGAAGGACGCCGAGTATGGGGAGCCTGATGATAGCGACAAAGAATCCGTACGGGAACCACTATATGAAAGATCATCGGAGGATCAGAGCTTCGACGAGGAGGCAACCCAATTATCCGATCTGAATCTGAAAAACCCATTGCCTCTCGGGAAGCCACAGATGGCGGAAAGTCGAAAAGTGAAAAATAAGCGCAGGAAGTTTGGCTTGCTGGGAATATTTAAAAAATCGAATAAATAGTATTTTTAGATAAAGGAGGTCAGCGTTGACTCAGGAGCAGCAGGTCCTGTATGAGGATCAAATAAAGGATATAGATAAAGCTCTAGGCCAGATTATAAAAGAGTCAGAGGCAAAGTGCGCATTGCTTGTGGATAAAGACGGGCATCTTATAACCAGACAGGGTTTTACTCATACACTTGATACTACAGCGCTGGCAGCCCTTCTCGCCGGAAGTTTCGCGTCCACCAAAGAGATCGCAAGGCTTGTTGGCGAGCCCGAATTCTCGGTTCTTTTTCACCAGGGCAAAAAGGATCATATTCATATTTCTTTGATAGGCGAAAGAACAATTCTGGTAATCATTTTTGATGATCGTACAACAATCGGAATGATAAGACTTTACGCCAAGGAAGTGGGAGAAAAACTCAAAAAGATTCTTGAATCCAGTATGGACGGGAAAAGATCGGATGTTGAAATCGGTGATGATTTTGCCGAATCGGCAGATGCTAAGCTCGATGATATATTTCAAGAAGAATAACTTAATCCCTAAACACCTGCAAGCGATAGCGGACAGGAATACTAGATGGCAATAGAACTCGGCAAAATGCTGGTGAAAGCCGGTAAGATTACCGAGGAACAGCTGCAACAAGCCCTCGAAATGCAGAAGAAAGGCGAGGGCAAGTTAGGTGAGATCCTGGTAAAGCTCGAGGCTGTACCCGATGAGAACGTAATATCGGAATTCATAGGCAAGCAGCTGAATATCGGGGCGTTGCGTCTTACCGATATTGAGCTTAATCCGGAAATAGTAAAGCTGATCCCGCCGGATATTGCTAAGAAGTTTAATGTTATCGCGGTATCGAAAATAGGCAAGACCCTTATAGTCGCCATCTCCGATCCGAACAACATATATGTACTTGACGCTATCAAGTTTATTACGGGATGCAACATACAACCTGTAATATCTCCCGAAAATACTATCCAGAAAGCCATTGATGCATATTATAAAGATAGTTCCGGTCTTAATGAGCTTATTAAGGGGATCGCCGACGGGGAGTTGGAGTTAATAGAGGAAACCGAGGAAGACATATCCGAACAGGATCTACAGTCGCAGGTTCAGGATAAGCCGCTGGTTAAGCTTGTGGATGGAATCATAGCCGAGGCGATTAACAAGGGAGCTTCGGATATTCATTTCGAATGTTACGAAAAACGGGTGCGGGTTCGTTACAGGTTTGACGGATCTCTTCAGGAATCGGCTCCGATTCCCTTTAAATACCGCGCGGCCATTATTTCGAGAATGAAGATTATGGCCGATCTCGATATCTCCGAAAGACGTCTTCCCCAGGACGGCCGGATTAAAGTCAAGCTGGGAGGGCGTACAGTTGATTTAAGAGTGTCGGTTTTGCC
The DNA here is from genome assembly GCA_965602185.1 of uncultured bacterium. Lineage (GTDB taxonomy): Bacteria > Zixibacteria > MSB-5A5 > UBA10806 > UBA10806. The sequence goes on along the minus strand of CBFCYP010000004.1, from coordinate 7,133 downwards.
TACCATATTCGGGGAAAAGGTGGTTATGAGAATCCTGGATCCCAAATCGCTGATGGTCGATATGACCAAGCTTGGATTCCCCGAACTGGCCTTGAACAATTTCGACAGAGTGATCCATCTTCCATATGGAATGATTCTGGTTACGGGGCCAACCGGTTCGGGTAAAACAACCACTCTTTATTCGGCGCTGAAAACATTAAATACACCGGACGTTAATATATTGACCGCCGAGGATCCTGTTGAGTTTAACTTTGATGGAATCAATCAGGTTCTTGTCAGGTCGGATATTGGCTTAACATTCGCCGCCGCTTTGAGGTCTTTTCTAAGGCAGGACCCGGATATCGTTATGGTTGGAGAGATTCGCGACGGCGAAACCGCAGATATAGCTATTAAGGCTGCCTTAACAGGACACCTGGTATTTTCCACCCTGCATACCAATGACGCGGCATCTACGATTAACAGGCTGGTGGATATGGGAGTACCCAGTTATCTTGTAGCGGCTTCGACGAAGCTCATAATGGCCCAAAGAATGGTTAGAAAGATATGTAATTATTGTAAACAGGAGATAGAAGTCACTCCGCAAATATTGGAAATGCTTCAACTTACTAAGGAAGAGGGAGCCGATTTAAAAATTTATGAAGGTAAGGGTTGCGGTAATTGCAACAATCTCGGGTATTCGGGGAGAACGGGACTTTTCGAGGTTATGCCGATCAGCCCGGCTATTGAAAGAATGATCGTTGCAGGCGCATCAACGTCGGATATAAAACAGCAGGGGGTAAACGAGGGTATGCATGCGTTGAGGTCCGCCGGACTGGAAAAACTAAAGTTGGGAATAACGTCGGTGGAAGAGGTAGTGGCCGAAACCGCCGTCTAAACTATAGATATGAAGGATTAAGTCGATAAGGTAAAAGGGAATAAGATATGTTAACATTGCGCGAATTATTGGATAATATGGTTAAACGGAATGCCTCCGACCTCCACATAACGGTAGGTTCGCCGCCGATTTTAAGAATTGACGGTAAATTAACCAAGACGGAATATGATATTCTGGGGCCGGAACAGACCAAGAAGCTGGCCTACTCGGTTATGAATGAAAGACAACGTCAGGCCTTTGAGGAAAACTCCGAACTGGATCTTTCATTCGGCGTAGAGTCATTGTCGCGATTCCGGTGCAACGTTTTCATGCAGAGGGGAAATGTGGCCATAGCCCTCCGCCAGATTCCGTTTAAAATACAGACATTCGAGGAGCTTGGATTGCCGGAAGCGGTGGAGAAACTGGGAGAATTGCCCAGAGGGCTAGTTCTGGTCTGCGGGCCGACCGGATCCGGAAAATCCACGACCCTGGCTGCTCTGATAGACAAGATTAATAACGAACGGAACATGCATATTTTAACAGTTGAAGACCCAATTGAATATTTACATAAACATAAAAACTGTCTTGTGAACCAGAGGGAGATACATTCCGATACGAAAGCTTTCGCGACGTCGTTGAAGTACGCGCTGAGACAGGATCCCGATGTCGTTCTGATAGGCGAGATGAGAGATCTGGAGACCATGGAAGCGGCGCTGACGATTTCGGAAACCGGCCATCTTGCTTTCGCGACGCTTCACACCAATTCCGCGGCCGAAGCGGTAAACAGAATTGTTGACGTATTTCCGACAAACCAGCAGGAGCAGGTCCGGGTTCAGCTTTCATTCGTTTTGCAGGCTATCCTCTGTCAGCAGCTGATTCCCAGGGTCGGGGGCGGCCGTGTGATGGCGTTAGAGATATTGGTTGCCACGCCGGCTATCAGGGCGGTAATTCGCGACGATAAGATCCATCAGATTTATTCCCTCATACAGGCCGGACAAAAATACGGAATGAGAACGATGAATCAATCGCTTTTTGATATATATTCCAAAAAGAAGATTACATTTAATGACGCCATCGGGAGATCGTCCAATATTCAGGAATTCGAAGAAATGATAAACAGGCACAGTTCGCAATCCGCAAACGCAAATGTGAGTTTCGCGAACCGGAAGTGAGGTAATCGATGCCCGTATATGAATATAAAGGAAAGACCCTGGGCGGAAAACAGGTTCAGGGCGAACTCAAGGCCAAAAACAGGGCTGAACTGGAAAGGTTCCTGAGGGGAAACAGGATCCTCGTAACCAATGTGTCAAAGAAACCCCAGCAGATCCAGATTAAAATCGGATCAGGCATTAAGAAGATTGACATTTCACGGTTCACCAGGCAGTTCGCCACCATGATTTCCGCGGGATTGCCCATGGTGCAGTGTCTGGAAATTCTCGGTACCCAGATGGAGTCGGCGGAATTGCGAAAGATAATAATGAAAGTCAAGGATTCCGTGCAATCCGGCGCCACCTTATCAGAGGCTTTAGGCAGGCATAAGAAGGCATTTGATGATCTATACGTAAACATGGTTGAAGCGGGTGAAGTTGGCGGCGCGCTGGATACGATTCTGGTAAGGCTGGCGCAGTACAGGGAAAAAGCCGATAAATTGATAAGAAAAGTCAAAGGCGCCATGGTTTATCCCATAGTCGTTATGATAGTAGCTATAGGCGTTACTTTTGCGATGTTGAGATTTATTGTCCCTATTTTTGCCAAGATGTTCAGCGGCCTGGGCGCAGAACTCCCCGGTCCGACACAAATCGTTCTGGGAATATCCAATTTTCTTAGAGATCAAACGTTGTTGATTCTGTTTGTCCTAGTGCTTGGAATTATAGGATTTAAAATGTTTCTGAGAAATCCCAAGGGAAGGCTTGCCTGGGATTCGTTCAAATTGAAGATGCCGCTTCTGGGGTCGCTGATGAGGAAAAGCGCCATATCGAGATTCACCAGAACGCTGGCGACCCTATTATCATCCGGAGTTTCCATTCTGGATGCTTTAAGTATAACCGCCAAGACAGCCGGCAATATGGTGCTTCACAACGCCATCAATAAATCGATGTTATCGATTGCCGAGGGCGAGACCATCACTCAGCCGCTGAAGGATTCCGGCGTTTTCCCGCCTATGGTAACGCAGATGATTTCGGTGGGCGAGAAAACCGGTGGTATGGACGATATGCTGGCCAAAATCGCTGATTTCTATGATGAAGAGGTCGATACTGCGGTCGCGGCGCTGACCTCGATTATTGAGCCGGTAGTTATCGTTTTCATGGGAGCCATAATAGGCGGTATACTTATCGCCATGTATCTGCCTATGTTCGATATTATCGGCAAAATCAGTTAAGCGGTAAAAGGGGGATGCCGCTCTTTCTCAAGTTGTGAAATTTGCGGAAGAGCGGTTTTTTTATAGATAACATGACATTCCAGAAACCGGTCAGCATAATCAGCAAGAAACCCTGGTTCCTCACTTTCAGATCGATTACCGCGGTTCTATTGCTGATTTCCGGCGCGAATTTCTTAAAACCCTCGGCATTCAATATCACATTACTTTCCCTGTACGCAGCGTTTACGCTTCTGTACATAATTTACAACATTACATCGCGGTTTTATTCCGAAGAATACATGGGCGGTATAGTTATCATCATACTATCCTGCGAGCTGCTGATAGAGGGTTTGCTGGTTAATCAGGTGGGAGGTAATTTTTCTCCCTTCATCCTGTTTTTTATATTAACTATTATTTCGGCGGCGCCCTTTTTCCATCTATTGGGATCGGTTATCACATCCACGATTGCCGGGCTTTTATACGCCCTGCCGATTTTCTTTGACCTGTCGAATATATATGAGGGAATAATCGAACCGGCCGGGCTGGCCGGAATGGGCATTTCATCCGACGAGGCTTTCTACACGGTTTTTCTGCACCTTTGTCTTTTTTACTTTTTCGCGTTCATATCGGGGTATTTCGCGGAGAAACTGTTTTTCACGTCGCGGGAATTAACCAATATCAAACTCGAGACCGAGGAGATTCTGGAGCAGATGCGGTCGGGGCTGATGACGGTTAACGCTGAAGGAATGATAGTATATTTCAATCATACGGCAGGCCGATTACTGGATATCGACCCGGAGTACGCCAGAGGAAAAAATATCGATGACGTGTTATTGAGCGGTCTGGATGGATTCAGGAGATATATAATCAACGGATTGCGGGCGGGAAAAGCCGAAGCCAGGTCGGAATTGACCATTAAACATCCCCAACAGGGAGAAGTGCCTGTAGGCCTGTCATCATCAATCCTTCGCGATAACAATAACAATCTCAGGGGCATAATAATCCTCTTCCAGGACCTTACTGACGTGAAGAAATTGAACGAAAGAATGATGGTGGCAGAAAGGTTGGCTGCCGTAGGGCGGATGGCCGCCGGCATCGCTCATGAGATCAGGAATCCGCTGGCCTCCATATCGGGGTCGGTGGAGGTATTGAAAGATGAGTTGCGGTTGGAAGGCGACAATGGCAGGCTCCTTCAACTGATATTAAAGGAATCGTCAAGATTGAATACCATTCTCTCGGATTTTTTGAATTTCGCCCGGATCAGTAAGGCCCCTTCGGGGAAATGCGATCTCAGCGCGGTAATAAAAGAAATCATGGATCTTATTAAGGGGCATAAACAGATATCTGAAAAAGTTGAAATATCGTTCGGTATTCATCGTCCGCTGATAATGGCCGTGGGAGGGGAGGAGCAGATCAAACAGGTACTCTGGAATCTTATCCTCAATTCCGCTCAGGCCATGATTGACCGCGAGGGTACGGTTCTCGTTACGACTGAGGATTACAGTGATGGTTCGAATGATATGGTCAAACTGACGGTATCCGACAACGGCCCGGGAATACCGGAAGACATCAGGAAAAGAATGTTCGATCCTTTCTTTTCCACCAAGACCGACGGCACCGGGTTGGGATTGCCCATCGTGGCTCGAATTGTGGATTGCCTGGGGGGTAGTATTGAGGTGGAATCATCTCCGGAAGCCGGAACCAGTATTATGGTCTGCCTTCCAAAAGAATTTGCTTTAAAGACGCAAGGCACTGTATTGCAAGAGGTTGTGCTGGGCTGACTTTTATCCCATTATAATCCTTCAAGTTTATTTTTTTCTTGACGATTGAACATATGAACAGTATATTTCTATTCAGGCAACAAATATTTAGGTGTGTGGGGGTGTGAAAAACAGGGTCCGTAGGTCGGGTTTGAAGAAACCCGACGCCCGACCGGGGACAGGGGAGACGAAATTGATGAGGGATTTAATGATGAATTTGAATAAAGATACAAGGAGGGCCCCATGGCAAAAGATTTAACCGCCAGGCAGCGTGAGATTTTCGATTATATCAAGGATATGATCCTGGACCGGGGACGGCCGCCGTCGATCAGGGAGATCGGCGAGCGCTTCGGGATACGCTCCACCAACGGCGTACGCGCGGTTCTGGAGGCGTTGGAGCGCAAGGGATATATCAGGCGCGACCGTTACACCTCCCGCGGCATAGAGCTATTGAAGGAGGGTGACGACACGGTGGCGTCGAGCCGTCTCAGGGAAGTACACTGGGTCGGCAGGGTGGCGGCCGGCACGCCCATCTGGGCGGAGCAGAACATCGAGGGAAGTTTCTATATCGATAAGGATTTCGTGTCGGGCGAGGAGGTTTTCTCGCTTAAGGTGCAGGGCGATTCCATGATCGAGGCCGGTATTTTCGACGGCGATTTCGTTCTGGTGAAAAGGCAGCAGTCCGCCAACAAGGGCGAGGTGGTGGTGGCGCAGATCGGCGACGAGGCCACGGTCAAGCGGTTCTACCCGGAAAGAAAAAGGGTACGCCTGGAGGCCGCCAACCCCAGTTACGGCCCCATCGTGGTGGATAAGAACACCCCCGGTTTCGCCATCGCCGGCAAGGTGATCGGCTTGTTGAGGAGAATGTAAGGGGGGAGCGGTGAATATTTGGATCCCTCAGGATGGATGTCCGGCGACCGCAGGACGACATCCTGAGGGTATCGATACGGCATCAGGATGTCATCCCCGCCTGCGGCGTGGATATCCATCCTGATGCATAGGGGAATTATCGGATATAATCCGTAGGGGCGAGATCTCCTCGCCCCGGATGGAAGCGGGTCGATCTTAGATCGACCCCTACGAGGGGAATAATGTTAATAAGGGGAGGATAACATGTTTAATATGAGAATCGATATAATACGGAAAGAGTTGGAGCGGAGGTATGAAGAAATAAAAAATTTCCAAGGCGATAATGGGGATGAACGTAATCGACTTGTTATCAACTTCTTACATGCTTTATTTTCAGAGCCTTTTCTCAAGGAGTTTTTATTGAGCTTAGCTCGATTTCATGAAGATTTTAAAAGTTCAGAGAAGTTTAAGCAGATAAAAATTGACGTTATGGAGGCTGTCAAAAATATTATTAATGAAATAGATCGAGTAGGGCTAATTGATAAAGAATTTGGAAAGATAATCAAAGGAAAACAGGCCAACTTTGATAACCCTTTTCAATTGTCCGGACCTGATGTCGTTAATGGGAATTTATCATTTGATCAGTATCTACAAGGACTTAGAAAATTCGAAAAATATGCAGAAGTAGCTTGTACCGAATGGGGCTTGGAATCTATAGAGCGTATGATTAATTCCATTTTTGAAAATGCGAGTATCAGATCCAACTTTTGTAGAATGGATATAATACAGAATTCTATAAATCAGATATTTGAATGTAAACGAATGTTGATAGCATTCTTAAGACGTAAAGCCGAATATGATGGTGCAGATTCTCTTATTAATTTATTGCCCGTTTATTTGTTATCAGAAACCACATATTTATCAACTCTTAAAGACAACGATTTTGGAGATGTTGTAAGACAGACAATAGAGAGGCATAGAATTTCGCCCCCTGATGTAGAGAACTTCGATACTATTCAAGATTGCAAAAATCTATACCATGCTATTGATAAATTTCTAATGTCGTCCGAATCTAAGAGCTTTCTCATATATCGCTTACTTACCTACTGCAGGTGGATAAAAAAAGAGGATTTTCCTAAACCTGATACGGACAACAAAGAGAGAAGAATATCTAAAATCCTTGAAGAATTTTTGTTTAACCACGGTTATTTCCCGTTGGTAAATTTTAAAATGGGAAAAAGTATCCCCGATATTTTGTCTGCGCCGGGTATTGATCTTAGGTGGGATAATTCTGTTTTAATTGAACTCAAGC
>CBFCYP010000003.1:0-52469 GCA_965602185.1 uncultured bacterium | reverse complement strand
TAGATCGCAATCCAAAACGGCGTCGCTGTGACCACCGGATTCAAATTTTATTTCACTCTCTTTAAGCCAATCCAGGGCATTCTCATCGATGTTCCCGGAATCGCTCACAAGAGGGATTCCGCCGATATTTTTTACTTTTTCGGCGGTCGCTATCCCGGTCTTTCCGGCGCCCAAAATCGAGACGCGTTTGTTGTTAAGATCGAATTTCATCTTATTTTCAAAGTGCTCAAGGCTATCAAAGCGAAAATTATACCTATTATCCAGAATCTTACTACCACCTGCTGTTCTTTCCAGCCTTTCAGCTCGAAATGATGATGCAGAGGGGCCATTTTAAATATACGGGTCCCGGTGGCCTTAAAATACATAACCTGGACTATAACCGAGGCCGCCTCCATAACGAAAACGCCGCCCATTATGACCAGCAAAAATTCTTTTTTAATCAAAAGCGCCAGCGCTCCCAGGGCTCCCCCCAGGGCGAGGGCGCCGGTATCGCCCATGAATACTTTCGCCGGATTTGAATTAAACCATAAAAATCCCAGGCAGGCACCCAATAAAGCGCCGCAAAAAATGGTTAATTCACCGGCGCTGCTGAGGTAGCGTATATCAAGGTATCCGGAGAAATCAACGCGTCCGGTTACATAGCATAATCCCGCGAACGTAATGGCGCAGATTCCCACCAGCCCGATTGCGAGCCCGTCCAGGCCGTCGGTCAGGTTAACGGCATTTGATGAGCCCGTAAGGACAATAACAACAAAAGGAATGTAGAATAAACCGAATTCAAGATATATATCCTTGATAAACGGGAGGTCGGTGCTGGTTCCGAAATTCGCGTCCGGCGGATACCAGTAAAGATACAAACCGAGAATTATTCCCAGGGCGACCTGCCCTATGAATTTTTTCCGGGCCACCATCCCCTTTCCCTGTTTCAGTTTCGCCTTCAGATAATCATCCATGAAACCGAGGCCGCCCATCCAGACCGTGACAAATAGAATTATCAGAATATAGCGATTCGATAAGTCAGCCCATAGAAGTGTCGGAAGTACGATAGATATCAAAACCAGAAGCCCTCCCATAGTGGGAGTTCCTTCCTTTGCCAGATGCGTTTTCGGGCCGTCGTCCCTGACGCTTTCCTTCATATGATATTTTTGCAGCAGTTTTATAAACACCGCCCCGAAAATAAAACTTATAAGCATGGCGGTAACCGTCGCGTAAGCGGTCCTGAAGGTTATGTATTTGAACAGGTTGAAGCCCGAAATATACTCGCTGAGAGGAAACAGTAAATGATATAACATCTTATGCCGCTTCCATAATTCTGTCGGCTATCTCTTCTAAAGCCATACCTCTCGATCCCTTGAATAGAACCAGATCGCCCTTTTTTACCAGGCTTTTCAATCTCGAATAAAGTTTCATTTTATCGTTGAAATGTTCGCCATTTTTCCCGAATTCGGCTATCAGGTTCCCCGATAATTCTCCATATGCCATCACGTGATCGATTCCGGCCTTTTTCGCGTATTTGCCGATCTCCCGGTGATATAGCTCGGAACTTTTCCCCAGTTCGAGCATGTCCCCCAGTACCGCTATTCTCCTGCCGCCGCATTTCATCAATGCCAGAGAATCGATGGCGTATTTCATCGATACCGGGTTGGCGTTGTAACAATCTATGAAATATAATATTCCGGATTTATGGAACACCCGGGATCTCATCCCCTCCGGCTGAGAACCATTAATCGCTTCCGCCGCGGTTAACGGATCAATGCCCTCCGCAACCGCAACGCTATATGCCGCAACCGCATTGTAAACATTTTGAACTCCCGGAAAGGCTGACCTGAAATCGGTACCGTTAATTTTAAAGCGGGGCAGCTGGTTTTCGTCGAATTCCAGGCCGGTAGGATATATATCATTGTTATAAGATAATCCGAATTTTATTAACTCTAAATTTTGGCGTGTTTTAACCTCGCGTAAAAAATCATCGTCTCCGTTTACAATCAGGGCGCCCCCGGATTTTATTTTGTCTACAATTTCCAGTTTCGCCGACGCTATCTCCTCCAGATTATTAAAAAATTCAAGATGCACCGGCCCCACATTGGTTATAACGCCCATATCGGGCGAGGATATTTCGCCGAGTCGCGAGATTTCTCCTTTGCGACTCATACCGAGCTCAAAAACAGCATAATCGGTTTTGTCTTTAAGTTGAAATATTGAAAGAGGTAGACCGAAGAAATTGTTATAATTCCCCTGAGATTTTATCGATGACGATTTACGCGATATTATTTCATAAACCATATTTTTCACCGTGGTCTTGCCGTTTGAACCGGTAATGGCAATTACTTCCGCGGGCATTTTACTTCTATAATATTTGGCTATTTCGCCCAGGGCATAAACGGTATCTTCGACCATAAACAGATTATTACCCGTGATATCCCTGCTTACGGCTGTTTCCTTTAAAACCACCGCCGCCACCGCCCCGTTGTCAAAGGCGGAATTTACGTAATCGTGGCCGTCGCGATTCTCTCCCTTTATCGCTATAAAGAGATCCCCGCTTTTAACCAGCCGGCTGTCGATCTTTACTCCCGATATGGGAGCGCGGCGAAATTCGGGGGCCCCCTCCGTTTTCGCCCCCAGAATTTCGCCGATTTCACCCGCGGTAAACATCATGTCTTTTTTTTCAGCCATTATTTTCATAGCCAAGCTTTCGCAGTTCAGATTTCACCGCTTCAATATCCGAAAAATATTTTTTTACGGCGCCCACGATCTGATATTCCTCGTGGCCCTTGCCGGCGATCACCACGATATCGCCGGCTCCGGCCGACGCAATTGCGGCTTTGATGGCCAGGGCCCTGTCCTCAATTACACTGCATCTTTTTTTATCCGTTATACCCGCCAGCGTATCTTTAATAATTTTTTCGGGATCTTCGGTCCTCGGGTTATCCGACGTGAGATACACATAGTCCGCGTACTTCGTCGCCGCCTCGGCCATCAGGGGACGTTTTGTTACATCGCGATCCCCGCCGCAGCCGAAGACAATATGAATATGATCGGGCTCGAAACTCCTTATGCTTTTAAGAAGGTTTTCCAGGGCGCCGGGGGTATGAGCGTAATCAACATATACGCCGAAGGGCTGTCCCATCGATACCGCCTGCATCCTTCCTGGAACCGTAGTTGCCTGAGATAAACCATTCGTTATATCATCCAGCGAAAGATCAAACGATAAAGCCGTGGCCCCGGCGGCGGCCGCATTCAGATGATTGAATATCCCCGGTAATGGAAACCTGAATTGTAGAAGTTCGTCTTTATATCTGAATTGCAGCAGCGACGAATCGATATCGGCACTTATCGCTTTACATTCCAGGTCGGCTTTCTGTTTAAAACTATAGGTAATAATATCGCCTGCGATTCGCTTTAGAAGTTTTCTGCCATAGTCATCATCGATATTAATAATTGAACGTGCGGCGTTCTCGAACAATCCGGCCTTTGCCAAAAAGTACTTTTCCATATTCTCGTGATAATCAAGATGGTCCTGGGTTAAATTCGTGAAGGTCGCGGAATAAAAATTTATCCCGTCGGATCTTCCCTGCTCGAGGGCGTGTGACGATACTTCCATGGCGCAGCCGTCCAGATCATTCTCCACCATCTCGGTCAGCAATTTCCGGATATCAAGCGGTCCCGGGGTGGTGTTCTGCGCCGGTACGACTCTCGAACCCGTATCATAACCGACGGTTCCGATTTTTCCCCATTTTTCCCCGACGGAATCGAAGATGGCCGCGATCAAATAGATTGTCGTGGTCTTGCCGTTTGTTCCGGTTACCCCCGATACTTTGATCTTTTCCGACGGAAAATCATAAAAACGGTTTGCGATTAGGGGTAATATTTCTTTTAAATCGTCCGCCAAAATTACCGGAACGCCCGCGATTATATCTTTGCCGGCAACGGTTAGTACGGCGGAGGCTCCCAATGATACGGCTTCTGAAATATACTGCCTGCCATCCTGTGAATGGCCGGGAACCCCTATAAATAAATTCCCGGGTTGAACGGTACGCGAATCAACAGTGATACCGCTTAACTTCAGTTTCCCGCTTTCATCGGATAATTTGACGTTTAATCCCGCGAACAAATCCGATAAATTCATCGACCTGTAGATTTTTTCACTATCGCTCATAATAGCGAAGTTCATATTTTACTTCCCATATAGAATCAACGCATCGACACGATCGATAATTATGCCAGGGGCGGGCTTCTGATATTCGACCAAGCCGCTCCCAAAAATTTCACATTTCAATCCCAATGACCTGGCCGCCCGGTAAGCGTCCCGGATAGTCTTGCCCCGAAAATCCGGCAACATCTTTTCCAGGTCATTACCCGCGAAAACGTCCTTAACGCTGGCATAGCGGGTTTCGGCTTTTGGCGAGGTTTCAGAATCGCCGTGGGAAATACGCGTTAACCGCAATTCTTCCTGTTGGTTCTCTGCCCCGCCTTTAACCAGGGCGTTGTTTCGAGGAAGACTCACGAACCTCCTCGCTATGTTCCTGAATACCGGCGCCGAGACCTCCCCGCCATAAATGCTCGTCTGGGGCTCGTCATAGATAACAATGCCGGCGTAGCGAGGATTATCCGCAGGGAAATAGCCCACAAACGACGCCAGCGACCTCCGGGGATCGTAGCCGCGGCCCTCCTTTTTGATTCTCAGGGCCGTGCCGGTTTTACCCGCGATGGCGCAAAGATGATCGTCCGCTTTTCTGGCGGTACCTTCACGAACCACGCCGCAAAAGATGTCATTCAAAATACCGCGGGGCTTTTTATCCAGAATGTTTCTTTCCACCACTTTCGCGTTCAGTGTTTTTTCCGATCCCTCGGGTGATATCATCTCCTGGGCGAAAAAAGGTTTCAACAGCTCGCCGCCATTCGCTATGGCGGCATAAGCCCGAACTGTTTGAAGACCCGACACCGCGATCCCGTAACCGAAGCATACGTTGGCCAGGAAATGTTCGGTCCATTTCTCCGGTTTATAAACAAGACCTGAAACCTCGCCCGGAAAATCCACGCCGGTTTTCTCGCCGAAACCGAACCTTATCAGGGTCTTATATATCAACTCGGATCCGGCCGCCAGACCCATCTTGCTGACCCCGATATTTGACGAGTAGATGCCTATTTCGTCGCAACGAAGCGTGTCGTAGGGATGGTCATCCCTGATAACATGCCGGCCGAGATTGAACCTGCCTCCTTCTACGTTTATGATATCGTTCGGTTCGAATATCCCTTCCTGGAACACGGCGGCCAGGGGAATTATTTTGGCGGTAGACCCCGGTTCGTTTCTGTCCACGACGCTGCGGCACCTTTGAAAGGAAACGTTGCCCTTTTCTATCGTAGCGCATGCCGCCACGCCGCCGGTTTCCAGATCCATAAAGACCGCCGAACCGTAAAGCGCCTTGCTTGAATCCAGCATCCAGCTAAGTTCCTCCTCCACTATCTGCTGAAAATCCAGGTCCAGGGTCAGGCAAATATCCGAACCGTCAACGGGTTCCACAATGGTATGTTCCCAGTTGGTTATCTCGTTTCCGTAGGCATCCCGAAGATATATTGATTGGCCGTCACTGCCGGCGAGAGTATCCTCGTAATACATCTCCAGCCCCGAAACTCCGTAATTATCCGTATCCGTACGCCCTATAACTTCGGATGCCAGATCCTTATATGGATAAATCCGAACCGATTCTACACGAGACTTCAGCGTTTGTATTCCGGCATCTTCATATCTGGGTTGATCTTTCTGCGAGACCTTTCGCGCGACATACAAGAAACCGGGATACTTTTTAAACTGCTTTATCCAGTATGATTTTGATTTGCCCGTTACTCTGGAAAGTTTCGAGGCTTCTTCGCCGGAGTTCTTCATGTACCTGGGATTAACCGAATAGGATTTCACTTCCATATCATAAGCCAGAAGCCTGCCCCGGCAATCGAGTATTGAACCGCGCTTCGATTTTAACAGCATCGATGATTTTTGCTGCGAATCGGCGTATTCTTTGAAAGTATTATGCTTAAATATCTGGACCTCGACCGATCTCGCCAGAAATACTATTCCGATTATTATAAATGCCGCCCTGATTAGTTTGCCCCTTCTTTTTACAGTTCTAAGATCAGCCATATTTATCATTCCGATTTCGATAATTTCTCGCCGCGTTCCCGGGCGTTAATCTTACCCGATCTGAATACCGCTTCTTCGAGCCAATCCGCGAACAGATCCACGTTCACGAACAACCTCCTGGTATCCCCGACTTTTTCAATCGCCGGGATTTCTATCTTCAACCTCTCGGATACATTCTGGGTCAATCCGTATTTTTTGACTACTTCGCCCACCTGAGTTATGGATTTTAAATCCATCAGTTCCGCCTTATACTCGGAAATTTCGGAGATCAATTCGCCTTTTGATTTTTCAAGATCCCTGGTTTTCGAGTAGTAATCCTTGACCTTGTTCGATTTCCAGATCATTAGGAGCCCCAGGGTAAAAATCAATATGATGAGAATGCCCGGTTTCAAAACCGGCCTTTTCCCCGGCTTTGATTTTTTTTTATATTTTTTCGGCATATCTTAATCTCGCGGAGCGCGCCCGCGGATTCTTCCGGATTTCCGTTTCGTTCGGGCGAACCGGTTTTTTGGTCTTTATATCAATAATCCTTCTGGCGCCGCATTCGCAAATACCCCTTCCCGGGCCGCACTGGCATTTTCCCGCATATAATCTAAAGATTCTTTTGGCGATGCCGTCTTCAAGCGAATGATAGGAGATTACCGCTATTCTACCTCCCCTCGAAATCAGAGGAACAATCCCCTTTAGAGCTTTTTCAAACTCATCCAGCTCATTATTCACGTATATCCTGAACGCCTGAAATACCCTGGAGGAGGCCTTATTGTAATTTCGCGGACCGACGATTTTTCTTATGATCTCCGCCAGCCCGTCAGTGGTCTTCGGACGTTGATCAATTATAGCCCTCGCTATGGCGCGGGAGTTTTTATCCTGCCCATAGGTTTTTAAAATATTTACCAGCTCCGACAGCCTGAATTTATCGACCATCCTATGGAACGCTTGTCCCGAATTTCTGTCAAACCTGAAATCCAGAAGCGATTTCTCTTGATAGGAGAATCCTCTTTCGCCTCGTTCCAATTGCATGGAATTCAACCCCAGGTCGAACAACACTCCCGTTACCGGACCCGTATTCTCTCCTTCAAGAATTGAGGGTATTTGCGAATATGTCATTTTAAGCAGGCGAAAACTTTCGGGCAGATTTTCCTTCGCCAGTTCAATCATTTCTCCGTCGCGGTCAAAACCGATAAAAATGAATTTCCCCGGCAAATTTCTTTCTACCGCCAGCGCGTGCCCTCCAAGGCCAATCGTAGCGTCAATGAAAACTCCCTCCGGTACGTCAGCGAAAACCGATACGACTTCCTTTACCATTACCGGTAAATGGCCCATATCAAATTAACAACTGACCCGCTACATCTTCATAGGAATCCGGCTGACCCGATTTATATACCTTAAGTCTTTCCGGATCCCATAATTCGATTTTATCAAAAACCCCCTGTATAGTAACTTCTTTGGAAATCCCCGCCAGGTCCAGAAGGTTTTGCGGGATGGCGATCCTGCCCTGTTTGTCAATCTTGGCATCGGAAGCATTTGACAACATCAGCCTCTCGAAGTATCTTGCCCTGGGATCGGAGAGCCTTTTTAAACCGGAAAGTTTCTCTTCGATAATGAGCCAGGAATTATGCGGATAAACGTAAAGACAGCCTTCAAACCCGCGCACGATAACGTAATGCTCGTTTTCGGGAGACTCGGGATTGCCCCTGAATTTCGCGGGTATATTAATTCTATTTTTATGATCAATAGAATGAAGATATGTTCCTTTAAACGCTACCATTTATCCATCTCTCCCACTTTCTCCCACAAATTTGTCATTATAACCCACCAGAGTCAAGTGAAAAATTTCCTATAATCCTATTCCTTTTATCTACATAACGATAGAAACACAGATTTTTATCGTGCGTAAAAACTCTACCTGTTTCGAGGATCAAAACTGCAATTTAATTATTTCATGGGCTTTGTAACTCTTTGTAAGTCAATGTATTCACTTAATTGATCTTATTATTCCGCCTTCGCCAACTATTCGGGCGTTGAGATAAACAGAAATTGCCCGAAAATTGCTTCTAAACAAAGAATATGGGATTCCTCCCATAATGCAGATGGTAATATCGCCACGAGGTCAATATCCCCATAATGTAAATTGTTAAATAACTTACTGTTTATCAATAAGTTATAAAGTCGTTTCAGGTGTTTCATCGTGAAGATCGGACGGCACTAACGTTGCATCTTAACTTTCGGAATTTGAAATGAACTTTTGAGGGAGGTTAAAATGTTTAGAAAACTATTCGCCCTATTTTCGGCCATACTTTTAATAATATCTATTGCAGGTAATGTTGGGGCCGAAGATGAGTATGTCTACATCGATAAGACTGATTTAAGTTCAATCCACATAGATGGTGCCGGAGTCCATATTGATAGAGGATTTGAGAATCCAGTTCCGGGGGCGCCGGGAATCGATTATAAAATCGTTAGATTGGTATTGCCCCTGGGAAAAGCAGTTTCCGGCTATTCGGTGGAGACGGCCGACCCGGTAATTGCCGGTTCCGTCTATCTCGATTATGTAAAAGGCGATATAAAAACGGGCAATTACCCGGAAAATATCGCCACTATGCCCGATCCCGAAATTTTCGGATCTGATGAAGTATATCCTGAAAAACGGATTGAAATACTGGGCAAAGGCGATTGGGGAGAAATAAGCCTGGTCAGTCTCGCCATTTATCCTGTAGGGTACAAACCCATATCGGGCGAGGTACTGCTATTCCCTGAAATAACGATAGAACTGCAACTCGAACCGGTCTCGCAAAATCCTTATCTTAATACAAAAAACGACAGAATCGCTTATAATGCCCTTGATAAGATCGTTCAAAACAAAATGGATCTTCCGCTGGCTGCCGGTTCGCCTCCGCCATTCGGTTTGCCGAAGATTACATCCGGAATACCCTCGCCCGAATATTTAATCATAACGTCGGGCGCGATCGCCCCGGGTTTTTATCCGTTTGTCGAATGGAAAAACCAGAAAGGTGTCCCGACTGACCTGGTTTTAATTGAAGACATTCTGGCAACATCTATGGGATCAGATCCCGCGGAGCAACTGAGGAATTATCTGATCCAAGCTTATAATGACGGGATTCGTTGGGTTCTTCTGGGTGGTGATGAGGATGTTGTCCCGATCAGGTATCTGTATCCCGGGAACGTATATACTTATATACCGAGTTTACATCTTCAACAGATTTCCGATATGTATTATTCCGATTTAACCGGCGAGTGGGACGTTGATGGCGACGGTGTTTGGGGGGAATCTTATCACGATTCTCCCGATATTTACCCGGAATTATATGTGGGTCGGGTTCCCGCCAGAGACCAGGACCAGGCCCAGACCTGGAGTGCCAAGGCGATAAAATATGAGAAAAATCCCGGCAACGGAGATTCTTCTTATTTAACAAAAGCTTTGTTTATAGCTGCCGATCAAATGCGTGATTACGGCCAGCATTATACGCTGGCGGGTCTTTTGCCTGGAAATTTCACCTACGACGTCAACAGGCTGGAGGAAATGCCCAGCGGCGGGTCACCATCCCCCACTGGTCCTTATGGCGATGAGGTTATCAATATTATGAACGAAGGGTGGGGTTTCATTTCAAACCTGAATCACGGAAGCCCGGAATGGTATGGAACAAAATCATGCTATTACAACCATTATGGATGGTCGGGGGTCTGGGGGACTATTGTACCGGAATGGGGCCGTTGCGGCGGTTTGATACAGCTGACCGCCTACGACCAGCCCGCGGTACATTATTCCATCAGCTGCGATCTCGGGGCGCTCGATTTTGACAAAGGTATACTCTCACCAAATCCTTACGCTACTACTTATACCTACGCCGAAGCGTATCTTTTCGAACCGGGCGGCGGAGTCGCATTCCTGGGCAACACCCGCTGGGGCTGGGTTTCTTCGTCCTACAACATGGAAAAGAAATTCCTGGAACATATATTCAACGATTCAACCAGCAGGCTATCGGAGGCCGAAGCTCTTTCGAAAATCGATTGTCCCAATTACAGGGATATAGGTTACGGCCATACCCTGTTCGGAGATCCCGAAATGAGATTATGGACCTCTATCGAAGGTAATTTGACTCTCGATGGACCCACGAGAATAAATCTGGGCCAGCCGATCGAAATTAATTACACCGTTCACGACGGCGCTTATCCCATTCAGGGAACGCAAGTTTGCCTTTATCTTCCCGGATATGCTTTCAATATTGGTATCACCGATGAAAACGGTGGAGTTAGATTTGAGATTACACCCGAATTCGACGGCGTCGCCACCGTTACCGCTACCAAGCAGAATTTCATCCCCGCGCAGCTCGAGGTCGTTATAGGTTCGCCCGCCGGGATTGACGACGAGATAATTATACCTAAATCACCGAAGATCTATCAGAACTACCCCAATCCTTTCAACAGCTCCACCGTCATCGAATTCGAGCTTCCACGGGACGCTTTTGTCGATCTTGATATTTTCGATATAAGGGGAAGGCTGGTCAAGAGATTGGCGTCACAACACTACTCGGCGGGAGAGAACAGCATCGTCTGGGACGGCAACAATGAAAACCATGAAAATGTCGCCAGCGGAATATACCTCTTCAGGTTCTCATCCGGAAATAGCGTCGAAATAAAACAGATGACATTATTGAAGTAATTATATCCCTCAAAAAATCCCGTCCCCTTATTAAGCGTTGCAGGGGGCGGGATTATTTTTTTATTCCGTTTTCAGGATATGCCTGAAGAATCTGTCGAATTTATCGGCGATGATATCCCAACTATAGTGATCCTCCATCCTCTTTCGCGCGCGCTCACCCATATGGTCGGCCAAGGCATCATCAGAAAAAAGTCTTTTCAACCCTTCCGCCAGGCTTTCCGCATTCTGGCTCACTATCATGCCGGTTTCACCGTCGACCACAAGTTCACCCGTACCGCCCAATCCAAACGTGACGGTCGGAATCCCGCAGGCTGCCGCTTCCGCAACCGTCATCCCGAAACCCTCTCCGATCAAGGAAGGCAACGCCAGCACCCTGGCGCCACGGTATTTATCAACCAGTTTATCGTGTTCTACCGCATCGGAAAATGTTACTTCATTTGATAAATCCAGATTTTCGACAATATCAAACAACGGCATCTTCTCCGGCCCGTAACCGATTATCTCCAGTTCCGCCTGCGGAAACGAATCTTTTAATAGTCTATATGCTTTCAACAAGATATCGATGCCTTTTTGCTTTATAAGCCTGCCGATAAAGAGAATTTTGTTCGATTTTGACGGTTTCATATCGCCCGGTTTGAATTTTTCAGTATCGGTTCCCATCGGAATAATTTCAATTTTATCCGGCCGCGCCCCTTCTTTTAAAATCCGCAGCATGTAATCGCTGTTCAAGGTTAGCCCGGAAGCGACCTTCAAAGCGGAATCCGCAAATATATTAAAAGGATATCTCCGCGCCAATTGCACGTCGGTTCCATGCCCGGTAAAGACAATTTTCGAGGAACTTTTTTTGTATAATCTCCGCGCCCAGAACGCGGCCGGGAACAGCCAGTGAATATTTACGATATCGAAGTTCCCTTCCTTCACTGTGTTCAGAACTTTTCGATACATGGCGTTTATGAATAACGCAATACCAAAAATTCTAAAAAGGTTTTTCTTTAACCCCGGCAGGAGCCCGCCGGAATAAGCGAAGTTTTCCATCCTCTCTGGCAGATATTTAAATCGTTTAATCTTTATTCCCGCCCAGTCTTCTTCCATTTTTATTCCCTTATGATGCGGGACAACAACTGTTACATCCCAACTCCGCTCCTGCAAACGCAGGCAGAACTCCCATAAAAAAGGCGAGAGGCTGTCCCCCGGCTTCAACGGAAAACTGGTTGATACGATAAGTATTCTCACGCGCGTCTCCAACTTACTCTATCGGATTATTCTGTACAGGCTCCAGCCAAAAGGAGTTCCGTCAACGATCGAGGAGATCGTCAGGAAATCTACAAGTTCGTCATTTTCAAGGCGTCCCAGATATTCGGAGCTGTTTTCAAAATAAATATAATCCACTTTTTGAATCTCCAGGAGCGTCTTAAAATCGCTGTAAAGTACTGGTACCCAGATGGATGGTCTGTCGCAATACCACCACACAGCGTCAGAGGCGTCCGATACGATTACCGCTTCCTGCTCGGTTTTTTCCGTTATTATCTGATAAACGTCCTTGTTTTTTTCGATTCTGTCGGTATAAACCTTAAGCTCCATTTCCAGGTAGGGAAAACGTAACGGTAACAACAGCAATATTATCGCCAAAACCCATAAATATCTTTTTCTGAAAAAGGGCAATTGTTCTCTGAATTGGATTAATCCCAGAATTACCAGAACGATCAGAACGCCCTGGACATTCACCAGATGCCGCAGATGAATCCCGTTGAATGAAGACAGCGCTATTAATAGTATTAATGATGTTATACCAAACCCGATAAATCTCTGTTGAAGACTGTTGAAATATTTTTTCCGCATAAGCGCGAAAACGAATAGCACAGCGCCGAAGAAATTAAGCACGATTATTGTCCACCAGGAGAATAATAATATGCCGGCTACGAACTTTTTTAAGACGTAAAACGGGAAATGCGAAACGGCATAAGAGAATGACATGGGTGTAAAAGATCTATAGGTGTAATAGTAATAATCGAGATGTCCCATGCCCTTGGTAAATTCCCCATAAGCCTGGAGGGTAAAAATCGGATTTCCGAAAATAACATAATTTCTTATAAGCCAGGGCGACAGGACCAATAGCGTTACCGCCGACCATAAAATTATGGTTCGCAACTTCCTATCGGTAAGAAAAAACAAGACCGGGATCGCCAGTACGATCATCTGGTACCGGGTCAATACCGCCAATCCAAATAGAATCGCCGATATAACTATTCTCAAGCCTTTTGTTTTAGATATCAGGGGATAGATGGAAAACAAAAGCAACGTCGCCGTGAGGGGTTCCGGCGATCCCTCCAGCGCCGTCGAGAGCATACCCTGATTCAACCCGATCAGGGCGGCTCCCAATATCGCCCACTTCCCTCCCGCTACTCTTCCTGTAACGAAATATACCGCCAAAATAAAAAGCCATATTGAAAATATTATGGCCGCCAGAATCGTCGAGTCGCTCGCGCCGAATATTATAAACCATAACGCCAGGTAAACCGGGTAAGCGGGGGCCCAGAGGTTATTCGGCCGGGGAATATCGGAGCCGAATGAAAAGGCCAGCGGATACAGATGGCCAAGACTGAAACCCTCTCCCCTGATTATGCTCCTGGCCAGGCCGGCATAATCGTTGCCGTCCGATAAACCCAGGTAACCATCAAAAAAGTACGAACAGTATAATCCCGAAACAATTAATATAACAATTAATAGAATATATTTCTTATAAGCTGCCATTATTTCGTTTTTTTAAAACTTTGAACCATACAGCTGTATAACAGCCAGCCGTAACAGAAATCAAAATGATACTTCCCGCCGCCCATTTTCGCCAGGGATTTTAAAATAGCGATAGCGAACTTCGATCTGAATGGTGAAATCGTCCAGGCGATTGTCTTTTTAAAAATACCGGCATCGGGATCGGGCAGCCCCAACAGCCACCCGTTTTTAAAAATTTTAGAGGCTCCATGTTTTTTCAGCAATACCCTGTAACTGGTTCTTCCGAAACGTTCGTATTCGGAAATCATCTCCTCGAGAGTTTTTGAATGATAATGATACGACACCGCCTCCGGATTATCCCGTATCGGAATTGATTCCTTTTCCAGACGAATTCCCAAATCGGTATCCTCGCCTTTCCAGCCTTCGAAATCGAGGTCGAAGCCGGACAGTCGGGCAAAAATGTTTTTTCTTATCGAAAAATTGCCGCTGTTAAACCAGTTTCCGGGAATCTTTCTCCCTTTTGTAATGCGGAAACGTCCCCTGGACATTATAAATTTCATGACCCTGTCATAATTAAAATCCGGAGGTCTTTTCCAGGAGCCGACTATGACCGAATCGGGATACCTTTCCCATGATGACATATAAGCATCCATCATGCCCGCCGCCGGTTCCATATCCCCGTCCAGGAAAAGGACCTGCCCACCGGAGGTCTTTTCAAATCCCATATTTCGAATAATCGAACGTCCCACATTTTTTTCGGACCTGATATATTTCAAGAATATAGGCAGCCTCTGTCTTTTAACGAAATCGCCGGTCCCGTCCGTCGAGCAGTCATCGGCGATTACTATTTCGAAAACCTTCGGATTTTTTATCTGCGCCGCCAGGCTGCGCAATGTCCTGGAAAGAATGTCCTTCTGGTTGTATGTGATAATCAAAATGGAATATTTAATCATTACGCGCTTCCAATTCCCGGTAGATTTCTATCAGTTTCTCAGATTCGTTTTCCCAGTTATTCTTTCTCGCCGATATCCGGCAATTTTCCTTAGCTTCATCATATCGACGCTTATCGTTCAAAAACCGCGATATCTCCTCGGCCGCCTCCTGAGGTCGGTCTAACGGTATCACTATTCCGGTATCCTCATTTTTCACAAACCGGGATATCTCCGGCATGGGCGAGACTATCTGAGGGATTCCGGCCACCAGGTACTGGAACAGTTTCTGAGGCAGCGCCAGCCTGTTATTCAACGCCGCGTCCTCCATTAAGAGCAACCCCGCGTCCGCGGAGGCAGTATGATTTGATAACTCATCAGGCGATACACGACCGCCGAGAATAACTTTGTCTTTTATCCCGTATTCCACCGATTTTTTTCCGATATTATCCTCGATCGGCCCCCCGCCCAGAAACAACATTGCAATATTATTAAGATACTTCATAATTTCCATCTGGTAAAGTAGTCCCTGGCCTTTTCTCAATACCCCCTGATACAAAATTACTTTATAATTCTCCGGAATATTGAATTTCCTGTGCAAATCGACAGGCTTCAATTCAGAAATCGGCATGGCCACATTTCTTATTATTGCGGGTTTTTCAATTCCGTATCTTTTACATAGTTCGTCGGCTATGGACTCGTTTATCGTAATAACCTTATCCGCCTTCCCGATCAGCCGCTTTTCCAGTCCGCGCCAGAACGCCTTTATGGTATTGCGTCCCTGCAAGGGCTCAAGCTCCGTGTATAGCTCCCGCGCTTCATAGATAAGTTTCCCGCCGGTCTTCCTGGCCGCCCGATAAGCCCCGAATAAAACATCGAGGTCAACCGCGTGATATATATCCGCCTTAATCCTGGCTCCGATCAGGCCGGATAATAGATTGAATTGTACAAACCTAATTTTCCTCGTGGGCCAGGTATATTGCTTGATTCTATGTAGGGGATGTCCATTGTAATTATTAGACTTTGCCCCCACGGTGCAGATTATCTCGACGTCATGCCCCATCCCGCCTATAACATCGATCTCCAGCCTGGCCCGGGAGTCGAATTCGAGACTGTTTAGAATCAAATAGACAACTTTCAATCGTTAACCGCCATTTTACTTTTCAAAAGCCGCGCCGTCTCTCCCGGGGAGATAAAATAAGCGCCTTCATTTCGGGCGTAATCAATCAAATCAAAAAAAACCTCCGCCCAGCCCGGGTAATCAGCATTATACATAGTTCTCTGGTGCCAATCCAACACCAAAATCCCACGGGCGTCCTTAACTCTATTTACCAGCTTTTTCGCATTATCCAATAATTGTGCATAATTCGCGGAGTTGCGTTCAATAAGACCGCAATCCATGATCGCTATCGGTATCTCCACAATATCCAAAGAAATATCGTTTTCGATATCAAAAGGTATAATAGGAAGATCGATACCCTGATAAAAACCGATATCCTCGTCAAAGCCGAGGCAGGATGAATATTCAAAGCCGTTTTCGGCCGCCGCCCGCCAGTACTCCGGCAAAGAGGCCGATAGATAATGAGGTCTGATCCCGGATATTGAAATTCGCGTCGTTTGACTCAGGATTTTTATGGATTCTGCAATGCTATCACCTTTGTAGCATTCGATTCCGGAATGCAGCGCCAGCTCAAAGCCGTTTTCTTTGATGTCTTCAATTGATTTCTTCAATTGATTAATATTATACTTGGGATCGTTTTTATTATTCCTGTTTCCCGGAAAAACGAAAAATGTCGATTTCAGTCCGTTTCTCTTCTCGTGATCTATCCAGTCGGCAATTCTATCATAG
This sequence comes from uncultured bacterium, assembly GCA_965602185.1. Classification (GTDB taxonomy): domain Bacteria; phylum Zixibacteria; class MSB-5A5; order UBA10806; family UBA10806. Next base: position 36,144 of record CBFCYP010000003.1, on the reverse strand, counting down.
GGATTGCGGGACAAACCCAAAAACGATTTAACGGAATCCAACAGGCCCTTAAATCCGCCCGGAACGTCCTTTTTGAATAATAATCGAATGCTGCCGCGAACCGAACGCCGTATTATATCAACATCATGAGTAACAGCAAGCGCGAAATTATATCCTCTCGGCCAAAGCAAAAAACCGCCCTCGCTCGATTGTATGATATCCTTATCCTGTAACTGATTGAAAAAGCCCTTTATAATCCCGCCCAGAGATTCCCCCGGAGAGTTCTCAGGTCTATGTTCCGATTCGGAATACGGCCCCAGGGCCGTTTTTATCGATATCTTTTCGAAAATTCTCTCTATGGGATCGGGCGATACATATAAACAATCACTATTACCGCCGGCCGGGGCATTCAATGAGTCCGCCTTCTCTATTTCGTTCGATAGAATTATCCTCGCGGACGGGGGAACCTTACTTTCGGTATCTCGCCAGATAACGGGCGTGTCTTTATCCTCGATAAATTTATAATCGCCGAATGCGGACAGGTAGCGGAATACATGATCGGATGCCGCCCTACTTAGTTTCCCGTTATTATACCAATATTTTATTATAAAATTCTCAGGCATTCTTCATTCTTCGCAACGCCCCGAATAATTTCCCTTTTACGCCGATAGCTTTATAGACCTGCCAATGATGATATTCCACGGCGCCAAATGACCTTTTAAATTCGGCTATGCCTTTTATGCTGCCGTCCACAAGATCCCATATGGTTATTCCCTTTTTCCTCAACTCCCGGCCGATCTCGGCCATCAGCAATTGATTGGTCCCCAGGTGGTGATATTCGGGATCGGAACCGGCTATCCAATCATAGGCGAATCGTCCATATATTAATTGTCCCCGGAACGCCGCCTCCCTGCCATCCACGACTGCGGTATAAATGTGAAGTAGGGAGCCGTTCAAAAGCTCCGAACACCACTTATTAAGGTACGACGGTTTTATGGGCGGTTTCATTCCTTTGCGCGCAAAGGATAGTTCCCACAGGCGCTCATTGAAAGCGTCGGATTGAATGATTTGGACCTTTTCGCGATTCGCTTTATTTATTTTATTCCTAACGTCGTCACGGAAATTATTTCCCCAGGAGCTTAATTCGGAATCGGTTATCGCCAGGGTCGAGGACCTGCGAATTTTCCAGCCGCCGCTCAATTCCCCGATGGAATTAAATTCCGGAGTGAAAGAAAGATAAATAAAATCACAGGTTTCCTTATAATGATCTATAACAGGCTTTAAAAAATTTTCCTCAAATGAGGAATCATAAAAAACCGGTCCGAAATACTGGAAGAGAAGGGGAATAGTGGCTACTTTAATTCCAGACCTTTTTCGAAACAGCATATTTGAAATTCCGATTTTGTTACCGTCATACTCGATAATTTTCGCGCTTCCTTCCAGGCCCATATATCTGGCGCCGTTTTTGACAAACAATGGATGAAAAAAAGCGCCGCCCCATATCGATGAAAGTTGATTGTCCTCGGGAACGGCTTCGGAAAACGTTATTTTATTTGATGATCGCAAATTTCCCCGTGCCGGATTTTCCCTGGTAATCGACGACGAAGAAATATACCCCGCCGGCGACCGGCTCACCGTTCGAATTTTCGAGATCCCATTCCGGTATATCGCTCAGTTTAAAAGATATTACCAGATCCCCGGATACGGTATAAATTGAAATAACCGCTTCCGTGGGTACCCTTTTGAAGGAAACGGCGTTGTGCCCCTGCGGAACCAGAACGGGATTGGGAAATGCCTCTACGTCAGAAAGGTCCTCCGACGGTTGTTCCACTCCGGAATCGAAAATAGAAAGACCTCCGGAGGTGCCCAGGTATATCATACCGGTTTCAAGGTTTATCTCGATATCCGAAATCTCGTTATTTAAAAGCGGGCTGTTGTCCGTTGTATATGTCGCTTTCCAGTTAATTTTATCCGGCCTTAAAACCCCGGCGCCGGTAACGGTTCCCACCCAGATATCCCCGACGCCATCCGATGCCACTGCCTGCACGCTGCCGGAAATCTCCAGCGGCAACTCGACCTGCCGGACGATATTTGTCGTGTTTTCCACATAATAGAGACCTGTCGGCGCGCCCAGCCATAAGTTGCCGAATGGATCCAGGGCGATGTCGGCCACGAATTCCCGAATAACATAATTCAGCCAGGAATCGTCACCCTCATTAAACGGCGTGCCCGCGTGATTAAGTTTGTGAAGTCCCTGGGTTGTTCCGATCCATAATGAATTTCCCTGCGCAAGCAACGCCCCCACGGTATTCTCCTGAATGGTAATCGGTCCTTCGTAATAAACGTGCCAGATGGAATCGACCGGATTAAATGCTCCCATAACCAATCCCGAATCCGCGTCCAATGATGAAACCCAAACATTTCCAACCTGGTCTATCTCGACTGCCGCCGCCGCCCAATAATAAAGGGCGTTGGGAACCCCGAACATAGGGCTGTTATCCGTGGTCCAGTGATCCCATACTCCTTCGTCATATCGATATAATCCGCCTCCCCAGGAGCCGACCCAGATAGCGCCGTCACCCGCGACCGCAATGCTGTGCGCGCTGTTATCATTCAGATCGGAGTTAGAGCTGTTATAAATGGTCCATTCATCATCCCCGAACCTGCTCAAACCCTTTGAATCATGCGTCATCCATAGCGCACCGGTTGAATCAATAGCCATTTTATTGATAAAATTCGACGCCGGACCGGGAATTGAATATAGAACCCACAATGAATCCTTAAATCCCGCAAGCCCCGATCCCAGGGTGGCCGCCCAGAGATTGCCGGTATCATCAAAAGTTATATCGCCGATCCCGGATATCAATCCGTTATTGGTAATGCTCGACCAGGTCGTTCCATCGAAAATCCTTATTCCGGCATTAGTCGACACATATAAATCGTCCTCATAGAATAAAATTTTCCATACGCGGAGGTTCGAAAAATTACCCATCTCCACCCAGTTGGTATCGGGGACTATCTGCAGTTTAAACAGGCCGCTGTCTACCCCCACCACAACCGTATCATAATAGGCCGCTATGGTATTTATGCCGGCCCTGCCCATGGGAAAATCGCTTCCGCCGAACGATCTCCACGAATTGGGATCCTGGATATTGGGATTTGTCTTTTCAGTAAACGCCAGGCCGCGATCGCAGCCCGCCCAGATATGATCCCCTATTACCGCGATGCTTTTGATGTCCTCTTCGTCCTCGAGGTTCCCCAGCTTTTTGGCCGTATCCTTGATTTCTCCGCCATTGGAATATATCAGGAATTTGCTGACTCCCATATCGTTGGCCATCCACAAAACATCACCGTCGATCGAAAGATCGTAAATGGTAATTCTCCTGTCAAAATAACCGCCTTCGCTTTCAACCACGGGATAATTGATTATATCGCCATTAGGACCTATCTTGCTCAGCCATCCATCCGCCGCCCCGAACCACAGCTCTCCCGCGGTATCAACCCCGGCACAATTATAATCGATTCCTCCGAGTCCGTCGGTATTCGTCAGCTTATTAATTTCCTCGCTAATTATCGAGTAATTTATTATTCCTCCGGATGTGGCTCCCCAGACGCGGTCGGAATCAAATACGATCTGGCGTATATTATTCGAATTCGTATAACTGAACCAATCCTGCGATCGGCCGCCTGAAAACATCAAGACTATAAAAAGCTGAATTAAAAATAACTTCCTGATCACCATGACTTCAAATTATAGCGTTTTCGTTTTGCAAAGGCAATTACTAACGATATAAATACAAACGCCAGCAACACCCTGGGTATTATATCGCCGATACGCCCGTAAACGCTGTTTGACTCCTCCGGATAAATCCTCGAAACCAGGTATTCAATTGTAAATATATCCGATTTCTCCACAATTCTTCCCCATTTATCTATCGACATCGATATTCCCGTATTGGCCGCTCGAACAACGGGAATTCTGTTCTCTACCGCCCTGAACACGGACATCATGGCGTGTTGTTCCAATAGCGACGTCCGCCCGAACCACATGTCATTTGTGATCACTACCAGAAATTCCGCGTCCCTCTGCGCAAATTCGCGGCAGTAACCGGGATAAACCGATTCGATACATATCACCGTCGCAAATTTATACCCATCCAGATCGAAAATTGTTCGCTCCGATCCCGATGACCAGTCGGCCTGGCCGAGCCTGATCTCTTTTAAAACCTTAAATCGTCCCGAAAGCGGTATCTTCTCGCTCATCGGGACAAGATGGATCTTTTTATAGATTTCATATCCTTCCTTGCCCGGTTCAGCCAGGATCGCGGAATTAAAATAAATGTACTCACCTGGCCCGACGGGTTCATAAAAGGGCGTTCCGGTCAGGATCGGAACGCCAAGCGAATCGGCGAAATTTTTAAATCTATTGAAATGAGTTCGATATTGTACGAGATATGTCGGCGTCGCCGTTTCCGGCCAGATTATCAGGTCGGCGCCAGCATTTGCCGCCTTTCTTGACAGGTCGAAATACCTTTCGAAATTCTCCTGCAAATATTCGGGTTTCCACTTAACATCACGGGTCATATTCCCCTGAATCAGACCGACCGAAAGCCCTTCTTTCTCATGCTGTTGGGATGCGTCGCCCAGACGCCAGTAACCGTATAAGAACAGCGCGCTAATCAAAATTACGGAAAATATTCGAAGCGAAGCCCTATACTGTGGCCCGAGATGAAATTTCTCCGAAATGGAAACATACAAACAGGTATTAACGACTAAAATCACCAGCGAGATTAAATACACGCCGCCAATCTCGGCGGCCTGAATAAAGGGCACATAATATCCCAGCGCATAACCGATATCCATCCAGGGATAGTTAAAATCCGACATGGTGAATAGCCAGTTCCAGGCGACGAAATACGAGGGCAAAAATACCAGCGCCATACCGGGGCTTCTAGGTAAAATACGAACATAAACCCAGAACGCAGTCGCCGGTATTAATGACATTATAAGTACAGCCGCGAGCATCCCCGGAAAAGTCACCCAGGCGATATAGTAAATATATCCCAGGTAAAAGATAAATCCCCAGATAAAACCATATTTAAACGCCTTCGAGGGAGAAAGACCTTCGATCGCGAGAAATAATGGGACCAGCGTGATAAAAATTATAGGACCGAATTTAAAGGGGGGAAAACAAAAGACTGAGATTAAGGCAGAGAAAATTACTAAATATGGTCGGGTTTTTTCCATTATAAATTCATAATAGTAACATTGAAGGTTAAAAGATCCATCAAGAGCCTTTCACAATAAGGCTTTCTCCGGTCATTTCATCGGGCTTTGGTAAATTAAGATAATCCAGAATCGTCGGAGCAACGTCCGCCAGCCTGCCGCCTTCGCGCAATTCACCATCGAAATTGTCGTCCACAACTATAAACGGTACCGGAAAAGTGGTATGAGCCGTAAATGGGCTCCCGTCAGCATCGACCATCTTTTCCGCATTTCCATGATCGGCCGTTACCAGCGCAACTCCGCCGGCATTATGGATCGTTTTAACTACCCTTCCGACGCATTTATCTACGGTCTCGACGGCTTTTTTCGCCGCATCAAAAATACCGGTATGCCCCACCATATCGCAATTGGCAAAATTTAAGACGATAAAATCGTAAATGCTGTCGTTTATTTTGTTGACCGTCGAGTCAGTCACCTCCAAGGCCGACATTTCCGGCTTCAGATCGTAGGTCGCCACCCCGGGCGAATGAATCATGACCCAGTCTTCACCATCATGGCGCTTTTCTACTCCCCCGTTGAAAAAGAAGGTCACATGAGGATATTTTTCGGTCTCAGCAGTCCTGAGCTGCCTTAATCCATGTTTGCTTATTATATCTCCCAGGATGTTATTGAGGGATTGCTGCGGAAAAGCTACTTTCGATTTCAGATCCAGATCGTGCTGGGTCATACTTACCAATGGAATTATGGTGCATCCGTTTCTATCAAAATGATCGAATTCTTTATCCGCTATGGCATGGCTTAGCTGCCGCGCCCTGTCGGCCCGGAAATTGAAAAATATGACGCCGTCTTTTTCCTCAAATGTATGATCAAAGCCATCCAACGATATCGGCTCCATAAATTCATCGGTAATATTTTTTTTATAATTTTCTTTGATACTGACAACCGGATCTGAAGAATTCGGTCCAATTCCTTTCACCACCAGATCATAAGCCCTTTTGACTCTATCCCACCTTTTATCCCGATCCATGGCGTAATAACGCCCGATTATGGTTCCGACTTTCCCAATACCGATCTTATCAGTTTCGGCGATTATCTGTTTAACATAGGCCGCGCCCCCCGTAGGAGATGTATCCCGGCCGTCAAGAAAGGCATGTATGATCACATCTTTGAGTCCTTTTTGTTTGCTCAATTTCAGCAAAGCATAAAGGTGTTCCAGTGATGAATGAACGAGACCGTCCGAGGCAAGACCCAGAAGGTGAAGTTTGCCGGAGCGGTTTTTAATCCCCTCGATTTGCTGTATCAAAATTTCATTTTCGAAAAAATCACCGTCGCTGATAGACTTATCTATCCTGGTTACCTCCTGATAAACCACCCGTCCGGCTCCGAAATTCAGATGCCCCACTTCGGAGTTGCCCATCTGTCCCTCCGGCAGACCGACGTCCAGACCCGACGCTCCCAGGGTCGTATGCGGATACTTGGAGATGAGACTGTCATAGTGTGGTTTATTAGCCGCGTAAATAGCGTTACCCCGCGAATCGGGATTGAGCCCGAAACCATCCATAATTATAAGCGCTAACGGTCGGGGGATTTTTTTATTCATACTGGAGAATGACTTTCCCGGTGCCTTTCCTCAACACCCCAATAGGAATGACTTCACAGCCGCTGGTTTCCAGGTATTTCCTGAGTCTCGGCCGATCTTTTTCGCCGACTATGGCCACAAATCCTATACCCATATTGAATACCCTGTACATTTCCTCGACTCCAACCTTTCCCAGTCTCATAATAGCCTTGAAAATCCCGGGCGGGAACCAGTGATAGGTATTTATGACCGCGTCCACTTTGGGAGATAAAATTCTCGAAGTATTACCCTCAAAACCGCCCCCGGTGATATGGGCGGCCGCTTTGACCAGTTTCTTTTTCATTAACGGGTAAATAGTATCAAAATATGAGAAATGGATTTTTAAAAGCTCATCTCCGAGTCTGGTTCCGGTCTCGGGAATAATATCGCCGAGTTCCATTTTTCCGATATCAAAAAACGCTTTTCTCGCCAGGGTATATCCGTTGGTGTGGAGCCCGTTGGATGAAAATCCGATTATAAGATCCCCCGGTTTTAAAGCGCTCTTTCCTGGCAGAATATCTTTATCGGCGATACCGGCGAGAAATCCGGCAATATCGTATTCACCCTCGGTGTAAAACCCCGGCATTTCCGCCGTTTCGCCGCCTAAAAGCGCGCAACCGTTTTCTTTGCAACCTTCGGCGATTCCCTTAACTATATCGAAAACAACATCCTCGTCAATTTTGCCCAGACCGATATAATCCATAAAAAAGACCGGTTTGGCGCCGAGGCAGAGTATATCGTTGACGAGATGATTGACCAGATCATGTCCCACCGTATCGTGACGGCCGGACATAAACGCTATTTTGAGCTTAGTTCCGACTCCGTCAACGGAGGAAACCAGATATTTCTCTTTACCGCCGTAACCTTTTAAAGAAAACGCCGATCCGAAATCCCCGAAATCCCCGGCGACTTTTTTCGAAAACGTCCCCCGAACCAGTTCACCTAAACGCGACTTAGCTCTATCGGCGGATTCCAGATCGACGCCCGCTTCTCTATACCGTTCCGCTTCTTTCATTTTATTATTATAGGAGTTTATTGCCGTTGATCACAAGCTCAAACTTCAGCCCCAGATACTCGGCGGCCCTTTTGCAAACCAGCATACGGGATAAAAATATCTCAAAATACTCCATTACCTGGGAGATCGAAGTATCGATCTTCAACTCCAACCTGGCGACTTTTTCCTTCTCTTCGATCTTGAGAAAAGAGGATTCGGCGGCGTAATTGACCCTATCGTGAATATCGACTTTGATCTGATCAGTATTGCGAACCCGGGACCTGTGGACGTCGGATTTATCCGCCAGAACCACCGCGGCGGAAATATCGGAAACGGGAAAACCGTCTTTCTCGTCGTGATTTCCGATGGCGGCGATGACCTCGGATATCTCCTCTATATCCATCCCCATTTCCCTCAGTATGGAAAATGCCATAACAGACGCGGTCTGGGCATGATAATCCCTGTTGATGAGATTGCCGATATCATGCATGTAGCCTGCAATGGCGGCCAACTGGGCTTTTCTCTCACCCCTTCCCAGGCGGATCATTATATTGTAAGCTATCTTCGCCGCCAGGGAACTATGTCTTTTGCCATGCTCGGTATAGCCTATCTCGGCCAGTACACTATCAGCCTTTTCAACCAGCGCCGTTACGGAAGGATTTTTTTCCACGTCATCTATTGTAATCATCTATTGTCTCGCAATCACCATCTCAAAAATCCCAATTTATGCATTTACATTCCCGCGGTCAAGAATCAAAGAAAGTTCATGGGATCGACATCGAGAATAACCGAAATTCCTTTCGTCTCCTTTGCGAATTTATTAATACTTTCAAAAACAGGATCCGGTTCCGAAAGAACATCCGTTTTAAGAAGTAGCTGATAACGGTATAAATTTCCCCTTTTGAAGATGGGAGCCTCCGCCGGTCCCAGGGCTTTAATCTTTTTTTCAATAATAACTCTCGCGATTTGATCCTTCAATCTCAAAGCCCCGTTTTTCGCTTTTATTTTATCTTTTGAAGAAACAATAATCAGTATGATTCTTTTGAATGGAGGGTATTCCAGTTCCTCTCTAATCTTCAGTTCGCTTTCCAGAAATCCCGTGTAATCTTCTTTCTTTAGATATTTAAAAACCGGATTGTCCGGCGAAAAAGTCTGCACCATGACCAGCCCGGGATCTTTTTTTATTACCGATCTTCCGGCCCGGCCGGCGGCCTGAATAAGAAGCTGCAGGACCTTCTCGGACGCTCGAAAATCCGGAAGTGATATCCCGATATCCGCCCCGATTACCGCCGATAAACCGACCCCGGGAAAATGATGGCCCTTGGCCACCATCTGGGTACCAAGCAGTATCCGGAAGTCTCCTCTACCGAACCTTTCCAGGATCTTCTGCGATTCTCTGCGTTTTGAGGCAATATCCGAATCAAGCCTTTCCATATCGATCCGCGGAAATATGCTTTTTAACGTTTCCTCAAGGCGTTGAGTCCCCGCCCCTCTATAACTCAATCTTGTAGATCCGCATTGCTCGCAGACAGATAATCCCTTTTTTTCCTTCCCGCAGAAGTGACAGACAAGCTTATTGCCGGTTTTGTGGTATGTCCATCCTATCTCGCAATCAGGACATTTCCCGATCCAACCGCATTCGAAACAAACCAGGGCGGATGAATATCCGCGGCGGTTTAACAGAATTATTACCTGCTCACGATTCTTTAACCTGATCGAAAGTTCCTCGTACAGAGGGATTGAAATCGGCCAGAACCCTTTTGGAAATACGGAAACTCGCCCTTTTTCGGAATCGATCCTCGTCGATATAACTCGCACTTCAGGTTTGGGACCGCCGGTTACCCGTTGAGGCAGATTCAACATTTCCAGTTTGCCCGAACGGGCTGCGTAATACGATTCGCTGGAAGGGGTTGCCGAACCGAGAATGACCGCAGCCTTATTAATTTTCGCTCGCTCCAGGGCCAGGTCGCGGGCGTTGTACCTGGGCGCCGGGTCGTCCTGCTTATAGGAATGATCCTGCTCCTCATCGACCACGATCAATCCCGGGTCCCGAAGCGGACAGAAAACCGCGGATCTCGCCCCAATTATTAACCGTGATTTCCCGCTTCCGGCAGCGCGGTAAATTAAGTATTTTTCCGACGGCGTCAGGCCGGAATGCCACACCGAAGGCTTGAGTCTTAAAAATCGTTCGAATCTTTCCACTATCTGCGGGGTGAGCGAAATCTCCGGCACCAGCACAAGCACCGACTTGCCCTGGCTCAAAGTTATCCTGGCCGCCTCAAGATATACCTGGGTTTTCCCCGATGACGTGACCCCGTAAAGTAGAAATCCGGAATAAATTTTCGCCCGCAAAGCAGTTTCAATCTTTTCCAACGCGGATCTCTGCCATAAGGTTAATTCCAATATATTTTCTTTTTCAAGCGATTTTAAACCGATCGTATCGGGCAGATCCTTTTCCCTGTATTCATATTCAATAAATCCTTTGCGGTAGAGAGTATTTGCAGTCGACGGTGAGAAACCCGAGGTTTTCAATGCAGAGTACTTGATTCCGTTTTTAAAACCGTTTAGAAATTTTAGCAGGTTTTTTGATTTCTCGCTCATAGTTGTCGAGTCCGGTACATGAGCGACGATTGCTTTCAACCACCTTTCCTGTCCCTTTCTTTCAGGTCTTTTTGAAGGCGTAAAACGCGATAAAGATAAAACACCATTATTAATCATCTCATCGACCATGGAGCGTTTGATTCCATCAAAACGCTCTAAATCCTTGTAGGATACCTTGCCCCGAAAAGACCGGATATATTCCAGGAAATTATTTACGTCTTCTGAGAATTTTCTTTTCTCCATCAATGGACCGGGATGAAAATACGCCTTTTTCATTTGAAGAGAACCGGGCGGTAACGCCGACTTAAAAACAGTTCCCCGGGTTGTGCCGTAGCGCCCGGCCGCCAGCCGCACAAGAGCCATAATATCGGAAGCCACCGTTAGATTGGGATCGCCGAATCCGATTATCTCTCTAAGTTCCTTTTCCGGCAAATCACAATCTTCGGTAATTTCAAGAATCACTCCCACCGCCGACTGATTTCTGAATGGAGCCAAAACCAGCATTCCGGGTCTGGCCGATTCGGCTAAATCAGGACTAATCTTATAGGTGAAATACTCGACGTACGGTATGGAAAAGGCGATTTTAACGTACATAAATCTTACGATAAACTTGGAAATTAAAGGCAGCCCGTATCGTTAGAACGCACAGGCTGCCGTAATCACTATTTTTTAAATGTTCTTACTTTCCGGAGCACTCTTCGAATTTCTTATATGCCTCCTGCGCCTGTTTTCTCATGCCCTTGCGAAGAAGCGCCTGGCTGTAGAGGTCCCATGCGGTACAATCGTCAGGATTATCCTCGACGTAAACCGATAGTTTATTCGCCGCTTCATCGTAGCGGCCGGCCATTATCAACGCTATCGCGAGATTTATGAAGGCATCCAAATCTTCCGGACTCAATTCCACGGCCCTCGTAAAAGCGGTAATAGCATTTTCATTGTCTTTCATCTGCTGGAAATAAAGAACTCCCAGATTAAACCAGAGGTTGCTGTTATCCTGCTCTATAGCCAGCGCCTGGTTGTAATAGTCCACCGCTTTTTGAAATTCCTTTTTCCCGCCATAAATATCACCGAGCCTGGCCATTGCATTCGCGTGATTGGGATCTTTTTCAATTAATTTCCTATACAATTCTTCAGCGCGATCGTATTTGCCGATATTGAAACAAAGAGCGGCAAAATTTTCCAAAACGAGCATCTCGTCGGGCGCAATCTCATATGCTCTGGAATAATAGAAATAGGCGGAATCGTTATCATTTAGCTGCTGCCAGACATAACCCAAATAGCTAAACGACTGGTACCTGTCGGGCAAAAACTCAGTGGCCAACGAGAAATCATCACGGGATTCCTCCCACTTATCCTCCTCCGCCTTATTTTTTCCCGATTCGAAGAGTTTCGTCCAACCTTCCTGTCTCAATTCTTTTATATCGTCGGCTTTTTTGAGATACAGCGTTTCCGCGGATTCCAGATGCGTCAGCATTTCCCTGTAATCTTCCTTCTCTTTGTAACAAACGGCAAGATAGTAATGGGCCTCCCCGTTTTCGGGATTTTCTTCCAGCGCTTTCTTGAAATCGACAATAGCTTTATCGTAGTTCTTCCCGTTCATCGCGATCTTTCCGGATGTCACCCATTTATTCGCGCAACCGGAAAGAGTAAAGACGACGATCATTAAGATTACGGCTATTTCAAGCCATCCTCTCCTCATCTTTCCTCCATATTAATACTCTATTGTATAAGTTAACACCGTTTCTCCATCAGACTTAACCGGGATCTGGAATTCGACCCTGTAAGCGCTCACTTTCTTAAATTCATGGTTTGATCTGGTGATATGCCATTCCCACCATCCCGGCGTAGATTCGATCACCGTAACGATGATATCCTCATCCTTATGATTTTTAATCTTGATTTCATATGTCTCGCGTTTATGCCAGCTTCCGAGATCGACCACATCAATCTTATTCCTCTCGCCGGTAATATCGAACGCTTCGCCGAGAAATACCCGCACTTTCTCGTCTTTGGGCGTATGATCGATCAGGTCCTCGCCGATGAACTGCAACTGGCCCTTGCTGTCAGCCTTGTATACTCTCAATTTGCCCTTTGGCAAGGGCATTCCCAGACCGCGTTCCTCGGAGTTTACAAATTCCAGATTCACCTTGATCTTTGATTTTCCCTGTTGCGGTCTCCAGCCGGAGAACTGACCTTCAAAAGTATATACCTTCTCCGCGGTCGTTTTCGTCTCCGGGAACAGCGAAATCTGTTTTGTTTCATTGTCCGCCACCGTCGCCGGCCTGGTAAGCGAGTACAGATGATATTCAAAAAATGCTTCTTCCTCGAATTGCGCTGTTGCTTTTGCATCAAGCATGTAGGTGACTTCTCCCCGTCCTCTGGGCGCAGGTCGTTCGACAACTCTATGAACGTCGCCGGCCACAAGCTTCAAGGTAGCGTCTTGGTATGTCGCCCCGCTTTTATTATCAATAGATACCCAGCCCGAAAGATCGAGATTTTTATCATCCTTGTCCACAACCGCTACATATTCCGCATGCCAGTTCAAACCGTCAGTCAGGTAACTTACCTCGCATCCACTCTTCTGTTTTTTGTCCGACTCCGCAAGCCAGACCAGGGTCGGTTTCAAAATCAATCCTTCGGGTATCGAACCGAACCGATAATCGACGACCTGTTCGGCGTTGGTGATGGTTATCTCGCCGGATGATCCCTTCAGCATGATATATTTGCCGTCAAAGGATAATAGACTTCCTCGATGCAAATCTCCGTTTTCGGTGAGAAGGCTGATCTCCTCGCCCAGATATCTCTGCATCATCTTCTGCGTGCTGATAAGATCATACTGGTAATTCTGCTCGAGAATCGCAATGCCCGACGACGAGGGTTTGATATGCACCGAGGTGGGATCAATCAACGCCGCCACTTCGTCAAACCTGACAAAGCTAATTCCCTTATCGAACTCCAGGGATCTGGTCTGTTTTACCAGCCCGAGATTATTGTTGTAAATGGTCAGCGAAACATCATCGGCATGGATATGCCAGGAAAATAATAAAATCGCCATTAATGTTAGAACAAACTTTTTCATCTTTACCTCCCGGTTAGAGCGTTTGCAATATATACGCCCCAACCTACAACGTATTCCAACATATCGCAAATTTTTATATGGGGCAAGTTATTTTTGGGGGAATATGCTTAAATACCTGCGGATATAAAACAGGTTTATTACTACCAACCGGCGAGAGATTCCAGGTTTTTATTCAGGCGGCCAATGCTATCCTCGGCGAGAACCTTTTTCTCTTTCTCCGCTTCTATAACCTCCGAGGGAGCCCGGTTCAGAAAATCTGTATTAGCCAGTTTTTTCTTGACTCTCTCAAGATACTGCCTCTGTTTTTGAAGCTCTTTTTCGAGTCTGGCCCGCTCGTTTTCGAGGTCTATTAAACCCTCGAGCGGAATATAGATTTCCCCTACCGGGATAACCGCCGATGCCGACAGAGGCGGTTTCTTGACGTCGTCGCCAATATCGAGATTCCCTATTTTTCCCAGAGTGATAAGTTGAGTTTTCTGATTTTCTAAAACTCGGGCCGCATTTTTATCGGGGATTTTTATTATGACATCCGCCTTTTTGCCGGGCGGAACATCCATCTCCGCCCTGATATTGCGGATCGCCCCGATAACGGTCTGAACCAGCTCAAAATCTTTCTCTATATCATCATTTATATATTTCAAGGGTGGTTTTGGCCAGCCCAGATTATTGAGGAATTCATCCTCACCAACGCCGGGCAATATATGATAAACCTCTTCGGTGACATACGGCATAAACGGATGCAGCAACCTCAAAATCTGAACAAGCACGTATCCGGAAACCAGACGCGCCTTTTTTTTGACCTCCTCGGTCTGGTTTTTCGCGAGACGCGGTTTTATCATCTCTAAATACCAGTCGCAATAATCCTTCCAGATAAAATCATATGCCGTTTTGGCCGCGGTATTGAACCGGTACCCCGAAAGATAATTATTCACCTGACCGATTGATTTAGCCAGCCTTGATAAAATCCAGATATCGGGAAGCTCCAGCTCTTTTAGATCTGTGTCTAACGTTGACCTGTGATCATATCCGTTCATATTCGTAACTACAAATCTCGCGGCATTCCAGATTTTGTTCGCGAAATTTCTACCGAGTTCGAAGCTTTTTTCAGTGATAAGCGGATCCTGCCCTTCGGGAGTGGCGAGGATCATGGATACCCTGAGCGCATCGGCGCCATATTTGTCAATTATATCGATGGGATCGATCCCATTACCCTTGGATTTCGACATCTTCTCGCCGTTTTCATCCCGCACGGTGCCGTGTATATAAACGTCATTGAAAGGAAGCTTACCGGTGAACTCATATGAGGCCATTACCATCCGGGCAACCCAGAGATAGATTATCTCCGAAGCGGTGAACAATGCCTTCGTGGGGAAAAACTTCGTTAATTCAGGCGTATCTTCCGGCCAGCCGAATGTCGAAAAAGGCCAGAGCCATGATGAAAACCAGGTATCGAGAACGTCGGAATCCTGCTCGATTTTCGATGCTTGGCATTTTTTGCATTCCTTCGGAGCTTCGGGGGAAACCATTATCTCCCCGCAAGCCCTGCAATGATATGCCGGAATTCTATGCCCCCACCAGAGCTGTCGCGATATACACCAATCCCGAATATTTTCCATCCAGTAAAGGTAGGTTTTCGACCAGTGGGCGGGATGGAATTTGAGCTCCCCGGATTTTAGAGCGTCGATGGCAGGTTTCGCCATAGGCTCCATCTTTACAAACCATTGAATCGAGAGATACGGCTCCACCACCGTTTCACATCGATAACAGGTTGCCACCGCCAGTTTATGATCTTCAATTTTGTCCAGATAGCCATGTTCTTTTAATTCTTCGACCAGTTTTTTCCTGGCGGCAAAGCGATCCATACCGGAAAACTTGCCGGCGTTTTCATTCAAAGTGCCGTCGTCATTTAAGATATTCAATTTTTCGAGGCTGTGGCGATTCCCGATCTCGAAATCGTTGGGATCATGCGCGGGAGTTACCTTAACGGCGCCCGTGCCAAACTCCACGTCAACGTAATCGTCGGCTATTATCGGAAGTT
This sequence comes from uncultured bacterium, assembly GCA_965602185.1. GTDB lineage: Bacteria > Zixibacteria > MSB-5A5 > UBA10806 > UBA10806. Next base: position 20,609 of record CBFCYP010000003.1, on the reverse strand, counting down.
CGCGGTCGAGTATAGGAAGTATCGCCGATTTCCCCACCAGATCCTTATAACGCTTATCTTTGGGATTAACCGCCACGCCGGTATCACCCAGCATGGTTTCGGGACGCGTGGTTGCGACCGTCAAATACCTGTCCGAACCTTTAATTTTATATTTTATATACCACAGGTGGGAATCGATATCCTCGCGCTCAAGCTCATCATCCGAAAGGGTTGTCAAACAGCGAGGGCACCAGTTAATAAGGCGATTTCCCCTATAAATCAGCCCTTTCTCATATAATCTTATAAAAACTTCCTTTACGGCGCGAGACAGGCCCTCGTCCATGGTAAATCTTTTACGTTCCCAGTCGCAGCTGCATCCGATTCTTTTCAATTGATTGAGGATTAAATCGAATTTCTCTTCCTTCCAATCCCATACTTTTTTCAGAAATTTCTCGCGACCCAACTCTTGACGGGATTTGCCCTCTTTTGTAAGGTTTTTTTCCACGACAACTTGTGTAGCTATGCCGGCATGGTCCACACCGGGCAGCCATTCCACCTCGAAATCCATCGAACGTTTCCAGCGAATCAATATATCCTGAAGGGTATTATTGAGGGCATGGCCGAGATGCAGGATATCTGTGACATTCGGCGGAGGGATAACTATAGAAAACGGTTTCTTATCGGAATTCGGGTCTCCGTGAAACATACCCGATTTTTCCCATCGCGGGTACCATAATCCTTCCGCCTTATGAGGATCGTACGCCTTGGGAATTTTCCTGATCATAACTTCTGCCAATTTACCCTGCCTGTTTAAAACAAAAACGGGATAAACCCGTCTGCAAAACCAATTATTTGAAAAATATCAATCCTCTCTAATTACTATCGATCCCGGATTCCATTTATTTACACCTCTTTTAAATATCCGGCATCATTTAAAACATAAAATCTAATCGATTTATTTCCAAAAACAAGTAATTTTTAAATCATGGATGGTTAACACTATAAATATCCGGCGCCTTCCGAGCTGTACACCATTCCCTTGCAAATTAGCAAAACTAATACAATATTAATACCTGTCGGAGGATTGGCATGAGTGAAGACAAATTGAAACGCCGGGAATTCATCAAATTGGCGGGAAAAGCGTCATTGCTGACGGCCGTTATGGGAAGCGGCGGATATTTAATCTCGAAAAACGTCTACAGGCCATCGGGGGAAATCGCGATTAATATCGATTGTGATAAGTCGGTTTCTCCGAGCCCCGAATATCCTGATCTGGTGAGTATAAAATCCGAAGACTACAATGATGCGATTGCCACGGGCATCGGATTGATCGGGGGAATCGGCAGATTCGTATCCCGGGGTGATATCATAACCATAAAACCCAATATAGGTTGGGATAGAACGCCGGAGCAGGGAGCTAACACCAATCCTGTTTTAATCGAAGCTGTGGCGAAACTCTGTTTCGACGCGGGAGCGGCAAAAGTAATAATAACCGATGCTCCCTGTAACGATTTTAGGCGGACCTTCCTTCGATCGGGAATAGGAGGGCTTTCAAAAAAAATCGGCGTAAAAATAATCTATCCGGAAAAGCATCGTTTTGTAAATGTCGACCTGGGCGGTGAGATTCTAGGCAAGTGGCCGGTTCTAAGGCCGTTTATCGAGACCGATAAACTGATAAACATGCCCGTCGTTAAACATCACAACCTGACGAGGATGACGGTGGGCATGAAAAACTGGTACGGGATTCTCGGGGGGCCCCGGGGTCGACTCCACCAGCAGATCGATACCTCCATCGCCGACCTGGCGGATTTTTTCAGACCCACCCTGATTATCGTAGATGCCACCCGCGTTCTTTTCCGTAACGGCCCTCTGGGGGGATCTTTATCCGATGTCAAAACCTATCATACTATCATCGCTTCCACCGACCAGGTGGCCGCGGATTCCTACTCCTGCAGGTTTCTGGATCTAAAGCCCGATTCCCTGGGATTCCTGAAAACGGCGGAGTCGCGAGGATTGGGTAAAATCAAAGATTATAAACTTATTGAGAAGATTTAAAATATGGCCGAGAAATTCTATCCCACCCGTCGGATTAAAAGGATAAGAAACATACGCAGATTATCTCAGGGTTTTTTCCTGTTGCTTTTTATCGTTTTGCTGTACCTGGCAGAGTTTTCATTCACTTCATCCGGAAATCCCGGAGAAATAAATGCGCCCTCTCAGTGGCTGAACCTCTTTTTCTACATCGATCCCCTTACAGGTTTCGCCACAGGCATTTCCGCCTGGGTATTGTTATCCACGCTTTTACTGGGTCTGATTGTCATAGCAGGTACCATTTTTTTCGGACGCTTTTTCTGCGGATGGGTTTGCCCATTGGGAACGCTCAATCACGCCATGTCCAGCTTTAAGTCCGAAAGAAAAAGCAGGAAGGGCAAAAGCCTGATTGATTCCAACAGATACCACAGATACCAGAGTTGGAAATATTATATCCTTTTCGGTCTCATTGCGCTTGCCATTGCCGGATCGGTTCAAACCGGGCTTTTTGACCCCATTACCATTGCGGCAAGATCCTTCGGCATGGTAATAATCCCGGCGTTAAATTCCGCCGTAAATTATATTGCGACTGCTCTTTCCGATTCTTCTTTTTCGATTTTCAGATTTTTCGGAGCGGCTATCTTCAAAATCTCTTCCGGGACAATTACCTATCTCAAACAACCCCACTTCCACGGTATTTTCTGGCTGGCGCTTATATTCTTATTTATCCTTGTCGCCAACCGCATCTTCACGCGATTCTGGTGCAGAGGACTGTGCCCCCTGGGGGCTTTCCTGGGAATCCTGAGCCGTTATTCTCTATTCGGATTGTATAAACATACGGAGAGGTGCAATGATTGTAACCTGTGTCTCCTGCATTGCCAGGGGGGTGACGATCCTCATGGAGATATCCCGCACCGACGAGCGGAATGCCATTTATGTTTGAATTGTATAGCGGTATGTCCCGAAAATGCTCTATCGTTCAGATTTCAACCTTATCTAAAACAATACAATCCCAAACCGGATCTTACGACGCGGAGGACAATCCTGGCCGGTATTGCGGGGCTTGTTGCTTTTCCGGTGATTCGAAGCGGCGACAAGTTCGTAAACGAGGCTTCTTTTATTCGACCGCCGGGATCTTTGATCGAGGAGGATTTTCTCAAACAATGTATACGCTGCGGCCAGTGTATGAAAATCTGCCCAACCAATGCCCTCCAACCCACCCTGCTCGAAACCGGTTGGGAGGGTATATTCAGCCCCATTCTTATGGCGAGAATCGGGTATTGCGAGCATTACTGCACTCTATGCGGTGAGATCTGCCCGACGGGGGCCATACTCAAACTGAAATCCGATGAGAAATTCGGTCAGACGGGACCCCCGCCCCTTAAAATCGGCACGGCGTTTTTCGATAAAGGCAGATGCCTGCCCTGGGCGTTTGGAACAACATGCATCGTATGCGAGGAGTGGTGCCCGACTTCTCCGAAAGCGATCTGGCTGGAGGACGTGGAGGTAATCGACAGACAGGGCAGCAAAAAAATAGTCCGTTTGCCTCATGTCGATATAGATAAGTGTACCGGATGCGGCGCCTGCGAATACGCCTGCCCGATCTCGGGTAAACCGGGGGTCTATGTCACCTCAGCGGGCGAAACCCGCGATCCGAACAGGTCACTTCTTTTAAGAAAAAGAAAATAATACGAAAATATATCAGGCAATAATATTTATAGAGTAGAGTTCCGTCGAGAGATATTTAGCTTTATACAACCGCGAATAACTAACCCCCCTGCCGAAACAGGGGGGTTGACCAGTACATCAGAAACCCAATCACCACCTACCACACCATGTCTGGTTTTTGCTATTGATTGTGATAATTTTCACAATCTCCTAACACAAACCATCCACGCTAAAAATAAATTTAGCAATATATCTTGTCAAGTAAAAAATGTGTCGTTTCAATAAAAAATGCCTCGCGATAGGCGAGGCATTTTCGACCTTATAAAAACAAGGAGGAAGTCAGGCTACATTTCCTGTATAAAACAAAATATTCCGTCTTTTTCAAAATTGGCTTTTTTCTTCTCGGCTTTGGACTTATCATCAGTTTCCCCTAACACGATCCTGTATTCCTTATGTCCATCATAGTAGAGTTTCGCTTTCACACCGAATTTTTTCAAGGTCTCGATATGTTTCCGAGCCGACTCTTCGTTATGATATCTCGCGGCGCAAACCTGGTAGATTTTTCCCTTATCTTTCGAATTATCCTTTAATGGTTCGGGCTGGATATCCTGTATTGATACATTATCATCACGTACGGTATAGATTTCCTGTACCGAAACCTCGCTTTTTCGAATTGGGTCGGGCCTTTCATTCTTTTTGATCGATCTGGTCTTGCCGAATTTAAATACAAATGATATCTGATGGGTTCCGCCCATTATGTCGTTTAGGTTATAAGCGTAATCGAGATTGTGATTGGAGACGTTGATTCCCGCTCCAAAAGAGATCCCGCTTTTACTGTCATAGTTCCGCCTGGTATCGTATCCGCCCCTGATCATAAAAAGGTTGTCATAAGAATATTCAAGCCCGGTCTTGAATGAAAAATCCCCGTGAAGCGGCATAGAACCGCCCATCATAAGTGAAAGCTCCGGTCCGAAAGGTTTATAAGATACCCCGGCGTTGAAAGTCGTCGGCAGGGGTGATGAGGCCGTTTCATACTTCAAATTCGGCCCGAAGTTCATAACCGATAATCCGGCCGTATATTTATAAGCCCTGTATTGCAGGCCGAAGTCCCCCGCGAATCCTTTAACGCTTACGTTATCCAGTTTCTCCGTAACGCCTTTAATTCCCAATCCCATAAGCAGGTTATCCGTGACCCTGTGACCGTAGGATAGATTCAATGCCATATCATAGGCTTCCACGTTTCCCAGAGGGGTACCCGTTTCAGAATAGCTTTTTATCGAGCCATAGGTAAGATATGAGAATGACAGCCCCAATCCCCCGAAGCTGCTGACCGGCATTCCGTATCCCAGATATTCATATCTCAGGTCCTGATACCATTCGGTATGCATCCCGGCAATCTGGTAGTTCTCAATGGAGGCGAGCCCGGCCGGATTATAGAACGACGATACCGGGCCATCGGCTATTGCCGAAAAAGCGCCCCCGGTAGCCGATGATTTTGCGCTTACTCCTATATTTAGAAAATCCATCGCCGCAGATCCCGTCCCCTGCGCCAATCCGTTGACCGATACAAACAACAACATGAACGTGCTAAATATTGCCGTTAAAACTTTCATCAATCCTCCAGGATAAATATTCCTTGCCATTAAGAAGGCAAATGGCATGCCCTGAGGATCATTTGGGCTCAAAAATCATAAGTATTATTATTTCAATAAGTTAGATCGGCTCATGAGACCCGGAAAATTAACCGATATATTCAGATTATGATAATAAATATGGCAGCAAACCCGGATTGTTGGGAAATCTTCAATTAATAAATAACCGGATATTCATCATGGTACTTTAACTGATTTTAAGTTAATGAATTACAGAGTGTCGATCGGAATGATATGATAATGCTCAATATTAAATCAATTTAAAGACAATGAGCATTTCAAACTGAAACATTTCGAATTTTCACCGTCAGCCTATTTTTTAAGTTTTCTTGCCAGCAGGTTTAAAAACAGGCCGACATCGGTAACTATCCCCACCGCCTGCGCCGAACCGCGGTCCGCGAGTTTGGTAACCACCGACGGATTTATATCCACGCAGATGGTCCGCACCTTCGATGGCAGCATATTGCCGGTAGCGATGGAATGAAGCATGGTGGAAAGCATAATAACCATATCCGCTTTTTTGAGCATCCTCGCATACGCCGCCTGGGCTTCAACCATATCGTTGATCGTCTCCGGCAGCGGCCCATCATCGCGCAAAGACCCGGCCAGGACAAAGGGAGTGTTGGATTTATAAAGAGTATACATAATTCCGCTTTCAAGGGCCTTTTTATCTATCATTCTTCTGATATCACCATATTTAAAAACCTCGTTAATGGCCCGCATATGGTTTTTATGCCCTTCTTCTACCGGTTTACCGGTTCTCGTATCTACGCCAAGTGAAGTACCATACAGCGCCTGTTCAATATCATGCACGGCCAGGGCGTTACCGGAAAGAAGACCCTGCACATAGCCTGCTTCGATCAATGTACATAACGATTCCGACCCACCGGTATGAACCACAACCGGTCCGGCTACCACAACGGTTCTATATTTTCTTGATTTCAGCATCGAAGCAACCTCACCCACAGCCAATTCAACTTTCTTCTCCGAGGACACGTCGCCCGACATGAATTCAAATACCGACCTGTTCCGCTCCCTGAATTCCGGCATCACCCGGATCCCCGAAATACCGGTCACTACCGGCATCCCCTTTTTCAGGTCCCGGATTTTGACGCAACGAGGTCTGCCATTATTCAGAATTATTACGGCATCCATACGCTGATCCCTCGCGCAATGCCATCCGCCGTTCAGCCTGATTTCGGTAGCGTGGTTGGTGGTGGAATAAAAATCATCCGGGGCGACTGAATTTTTCGGCGCCGGTTTCAATGATACAGAAACGTCCTCCTTTATCACGCATCCGTGAAGATGGAGCTGAGAGATTATGTGTTCAAGCAGCATCGGCGTGGAGGCAGAAACCTCTATGGTGGTCCGGGTCTTATCGACATTGGTATGCCCCATTTCAAACGATTTGATATCGAACTGGCCGCCGGAACGGATAATCAGGTCCAGGATATTAGACATCACGCCCGAATCGACCAGATGTCCCTCTGCACATACTTCCCGAACATACAGCTTTTTTCTCGCCATACATCATTTATCGTCAACAAACTGATGCAAATGAAATCGATTCATTTGGCGATTTTTAAACGTTTTATGAAATAGATTTGAAATAACATTAACAGGCGAAATGTCCCGGAACTTATCCGCAATTATTATCGTTTATATTTATGAAAATGAGAATCAATAGCGAAAAACAAGAGGAGAAACGATGATTACGAGAATAATAGGAATTTCGATTTTAATAGCGGTCGTATTCGGGGCCTTGATTATTGCCGATACCCAACAAGCCAAGGCTGAAGGCAAACATGCCTCTTTCGAGGGTAAACTGGTTTGTTTAGGGTGCACTCTTAAAGGCGAGGAAGGTGCCAGGGCGGAATGCAAGGTTTACGGGCACAAGCACGCCCTGCAAACGGAAGACGGAAAATACATTGTTTTTCTTGAAAATAAATACTCCGAGGATCTGTTCAAGGGTGAAAAATACCATAACAAGGACGTCTGGGTACACGGCGTTTACTATGCCAACGCCAACCAGCTCGACGTGGATTCATATAAAATCGATGACGTAACCATAACCTGGTGCGAAACCCATAAAATCATGGACAGGTGTAATTCACAAAAATAAAATTTAGTGCCAGAAACCCAATTAATTGATTTACCTCCTTAATAAAGCCGTCGGGCAGCGATGTTCGGCGGCTTTAATTTATCGTTATTTATTGTAGGGACAGAACATCGTTCTGTCCTCCTCACCTGTCATGCTGAACTCGATCCGTCATCCAATAAAGCCGCCCTCATGGATTCCTGCTTCCGCAGGAATGACAGTGATAATAACTTGTCATGCCGGACTCGATCCGGCATCCATAATCTCCTTACCTGTACAGCGTCCCCTTATCCTTGCGCGCTTTGAGGTGCTTGAGCATATCCACCGTCATGGAGGCCAGGTTCCACTCCGGTTTCCAGCCCCATTCCTGGCGGGCGGCGGAATCGTCGATAGAGTTGGGCCAGGAATCGGCGATGGCCTGCCGGAAATCGGGCTCATATGTGACCTTGAAATCGCGTATATGCTTCTTGATCTCGGCCGCTAACTCAGTCACTGAGAAACTCATGGCAGCATGATTGAAGTCGGAATGATGTTTCAGCTTGTCGTAATCGGCCTCCGCCAGCATGATGGTACCGTTGATGGCGTCCGGCATGTACATCATGGGAAGGCGGGTATCCTCCCGCACGAAGCAGGTATATTTACCCTTGTCGATCGCCTCGTAATAGATGGCCACGGCGTAATCGGTGGTGCCGCCGCCGGGCAGGGTCTCGTAGGAGATGATGCCGGGGTAACGCAGCCCCCGGATATCCAGCCCGAAACGTTTTACGTAGTAATCGCACAGTAGCTCGCCGCAGACCTTGGTGACCCCGTACATGGTGGTCGGCTTGAGGATCGACTCCTGGGGGGTGTTGTCCAGGTCCACGAAATCGCCCCAGACCGCAATGGAGCTGGGGATAATCACCCGCGCCATCTCGTATTTAATGCCCAGCTCGAGGATATTTATGGTGCCGTTCATGTTGACGTCCCAGCAGAGCTGCGGGTTCTTCTCCCCCACCGCAGACAGGATGGCCGCCATGTGGTAGACGGTGTCGATATCGTATTTCCTGACGATCTCCTCCACCGTGTCGATCCGGTTGACGTTGATAAAATGGAACGGCCCGGAGTTACGGAGCTCATCCGAGGGCTCGGTTTTGCGGCCGGTGGCGATCACGTTTTCCGCGCCGTAACGTTTCCGCAGTTCCATGGTCAGCTCCGACCCGATCTGCCCCACCGCCCCGGTCACCAGTATCTTCTTCATCTCTTTTTTCATCTTCCCAATCCTATCATCAAAGGTTCATCATAATTCCGATTCCCGCGGCGTCAGGAATCCATTCCTGACGCTCCCCGGCCGTAGGTCAGGAGCTGAAAGCTCCTGACATTCTTGTCGCGGTGGTCAACGCGTCAGGAGCCCTTTGGGCTCCTGACCTACCGCTACCAATTGGCGCCGGTCGCCGAAATTTAAAAAGCTGGACAATTTTACGCAAGGGGAATAAAATAATTGACCGGCTTTTATAAAATCGGGTAAATAAAATACCGCAGGAAAATTACATTAATGTAAAACCTGGAGGGATAGATGAACAGTAACAGGTTGGGGACATTAATTATTATAGTCTTGGTATTATTGATACTATCAGGCTGTTCGCGGGAAAATGCCGTCAAGGAGATGGAAGAACAAAACATGGCCCTGATGCAGCGGATTCACTCCGAAGTCTCCAATGGCAATCTGGAGATCTTCGACGAAGTGCTCTCGCCCGATTATGTTCGCCACTGTCAGGCGATGCCGCCGGACCTTCAAGAGATTCACGGCCCGGAGGTCTTTAAAACATTCGTAGCTGATTTCGTTAATTCTGTTTCAAATTGCAAAGACGAGATCGATTTCATTATGGCCGACAGCAACATGGTTGCTTACGTGACCACGACAACCGGTACTCAGACCGGCCCGATGGGAAATCTTCCGGCCAGCGGCAAAGAATTCATGCTGAAGAATATCGTTATTCAACGAATAGAAGATGGTAAAGTAGCGGAAACCTGGATCAGTTGGGATAATGTGGCGCTGCTCACTCAACTTGGTTTCTTTCCGCCACCCGCAACCGATCAGAAGTAGGTAAAATTGCTATTCCCCCGTTCGGTCTGGTCGTAGGCCGCAGGCCGTTACCTGCCCGCCTATTCTGTAAGACTATGCGTCAGGATGGAGTTCCGCCAAAGGCGGGCGACATCCTGACGCCCTTTGCCCTCAGGATGTCGCTGCGCTCCATCCTGAGGGATAGCAGCCCTCCCAAATCGCCCTCCCACGCAACATATTGCCTCCATTACCTGTATCTATTAACGGGAAACATTACGAGAGAAGGAGACTCAAAATGGCCGCCTTTAACAAGGTTTTTTCAGCAATAGTATTCTATTTAGTTTTCATAGCGGCATCGGCTTACGGCAACGTCGTTTTTGTCGAACATCTGATCGACAGCCAATCCTACGGCAATCCCAGCCTGGTTGCCTGCGATATCGACAACGACGGCGATCAGGACGTCGTGGGGGCGGTGATGGAATCCGGTGACGTGGTCTGGTGGCGTAACGACGGCGGCTATCCAATATCGTGGGAGAAATTCGTTATCGATTACAATGGCCCCATAACGTTCTCCGTGTATGCCGAGGATATAAACGGCGATGGGCACAAGGATGTTCTGGCCACCGCCTATTACGCCGGCCTGGTACTCTGGTGGAAAAGCAGCGGGCAGGCCCCATACACCTGGACGCGCTATGTAATCGGCGATAATTTCGACGAGGCCCACGAGGTCTATGCCTGCGATATCGATGATGACGGCGACAACGACGTGCTGGGCGCGTCATCGGCACTCAGCCGCATAACCCTGTGGCTCAACGAGGGCGGCGACCCGATCCAGTGGACCGAGTATGTTATCGACAATTACTTCAACACCGCCAAATCGGTGCGGGCCGCCGATATCAATGGCGACAGCATTAAGGATATAATAGGCGCGGCAATATACGGTCACGATATCGCCTGGTGGCATAATGACGGCGGCAACCCTATTACCTGGACCAAGTATTTCATCGACCCGAACTTTATCGGGGCACACCGGGTAGAGGCGGTCGATCTCGATCAGGACGGCGATAACGATATCGTCGGGGCCGGCTGCATTGGCCATGAAATCGCCTGGTGGCGAAATAACGGCGGTGATCCCATAACCTGGACCGAGCAGATCCTTGAAACAGGCTTCATCAACGCCTGCGTCGCCATGCCCGGCGACATTGACGGTGACGGCGATATCGACGTAGCGGCGACGGCGCAGGGGATAAACCAGGTGGCCTGGTGGGAAAATGACGGCAACTATCCCATAACCTGGACCAAGCACATGATAGACGGGAACCTTGTGCGGCCCTGGCCAATGGTTCTGAGCGACCTCGATAATGACGGGGATCTCGATGTTATCTCCGGCAGCAGTCACCAGGGTTCCGCCCAAGTGAAATGGTACGAAAACACCGGGACGACCGGTTTAATAGATGGAAATCATCCAATTCCCATAAAATCGATATATTCTTATAACAGCCCCAATCCCTTCAACCAATCTACGGAAATACATTTCTCCTTGCCGACGAGGGCGAACGTCAGGATCAATATATATAACCTGGTAGGCGCTCAGGTTTCATCTACGGATATAGGAATCTTAAGCGCGGGAACGCATAAATATTCATGGAACGCAGAAAATCTGCCTACGGGAATTTACTTTTACGGTATCGATGGAGCCGATTTCACCAGCACCGGGAAGATGCTGCTTTTGAAATAGAGAGTATATTTCCGATATCTACTATTTACCCCTCTTTTATGCGTCAGGATGGAATGAAATGACATCCTGACGCCATTTTGAAGGCAATATGCCCTCAGGATGTCTCCCGCCTTTGGCGGGACTCCATCCCGAGGGATAGGTCAGGGCTTCGGCAGCCACTTTCCTGTTTTTTGCTTGTATAGCCTGTATTCGTCGCCGAATTTCATCTCCATCAGCTTCTCTTCGTAGCCGGCGATGTAGTCATAGAAGATAAATATCGCTACCGCGAGGGCGAGCCCGATAAGCGACGCGGTGGAAACCGCCAGGCCGACGTAAAACAGGACACTCGCGAGGTATAACGGATGCCTGACATACCTGAACGCGCCTGTTGATACCACGCTTTCGGGACGCTGCTCGCCTTCAACCACGCCATGGCCCGATTTGGCCAGGTAAATTCCAGCCACAAGCGCCGCCGCCAGGATAATCAAACGAATGTATAACGGTACCTGGGATGACAAAAATGTCGACGACTTCAGAAAAAAGGAATCTATCGCCCATACAATCAAAAACAGCGCCAACGCGATAAGCTGCCCGGCGTCGCCGAATGGATGTTCTCCCTGTTTTTCTTTCATGTCAGCTCTTTTCGTTTTGAATTGATCTGAGATCGCACTTACGGGATGTTTTCTATTTTTTCAACTACGAAAGAATCGTTCTTAAGTTTATAAATTATCTGCCTTGTCCCGGCGGAGGGCAACGCATTGGGATCGCTTTCATTGTAAACCGGAAATTTCCTGATTAACCGATTATTCTCAATATTGAAATAATCGTGCCCGCGATAACCGCTCTCATTTTCGGAAGAAAACTCTTCAAGGTCGATTGTTTTCAGCTGATTTTCCCTCAACTCGTAGGAATACAGCCTGCCGTATCCCCCGCTGCCGGAAGATTGCGTTATGACATAAGTCTCGATACTTTCGTCTGCGTCAAGATCCCCTACGAAAGAGTTAACAACACCATCTACAGGTCCTTCGGATTTCATCGCCAACAAGCCCTTATCCGAATAAATCATAATCTGGAAAAATACCAACGATCTTGCTTTTTCTACTCCCCAGCTTTGAACGTCGACTATAAGCGACTCACTAATATGTTTTTTGCTGTATTCCGGCGCGGGTATTTCGGCTCCAAACGCAATTAGCGGCATAATCAGCCATAAAGAAAAAACTAAATAACCTATTTTTCCTGCTGTATTCATATTACATGCTCCCTCAAATTCACTTTCCGTTTTTGGCCTTCAAATAATAATCGCTGACGGCGCTATCTCCCTCAATAAGTTTCTCAAAATTCCTCTGTATCATATCCGCACATTCCTCATATTCTATTTTACGCATCCGGGCCAATTCCAATATGACCTCCTGCAAGACTCCCGGCACACCGGGCGTACCCGCCAGCCACTCGTACCCGCCGGGATTGTCGGTTTCGGTAAGGAGCAGGTCGCCGGGTATATTACGGGCGATCTTTCTGATATTTTCGGTGAAAAGTACCTCAACGCCGACGGTGAAATAATATCCTTTGTCCAGAAGCTTCTTCAAAATGCCCAACGGCCCTGAATACCAGTGTATTATGGCGCGCTTGATATTATGCAATTCGAGGAGCCTAAGTGTATCCTCTTCGGCGCCCTTGGTATGGAGATTTACGATCTTGTTCTGCTCGGCGGCCTTGGCGATAAAATACTCAAACAGTTTCCTTTGCGCCGGATACAATGAGGTGTCTTTGATAAAATGATAATCCAGCCCCAGTTCACCCAGCATGGGGCTCTGCTCGATATATTCGTCCAACTCGCCCAACCTGTTCTCATATTCATGGGCGTTCCAGGGATGAACACCGAAAGTCGGCAACACGTACTTGCATCTTTCCGCGATCTCCAGATTGGACTTATAGGACTGCAAATCCATGGAGTTGCTTATGGTGAAAATCCTGTAGCGCTCGATATCGTTTAGGGCAGCATCAATTAAATTTTCATATTTGTCCAGATGCGCGTGCGCGTCGATAAGCATATACAATCCTTCAACAGTTATTGCGCTACCGGTTTTTCCTCGAGTTCAATTTCCAATCCCCCCACCCATTTGGCGGTGAGGTTATAGATACCGGCGATTACAATTCCCCCGATAAATCCCAGAACGCCATACAGAATAGGGAAAAGCACCACCGAGCCGACACCGAAAACAATCCCCACCAGAGGCTCGGGAGAATCCTCCAGTACGCTTCCCAGAAACGCACCCATTAAAACAAAAAACGAGAAAAACAGTCCCGCGATAAACCCTAAGAAAGCGTAGATAATACCCATGATCTTTGCCAGCGAAAACAGGCCCAGACTTTTTACTATCATCGAAACCTCCATTAGTTTTTAACAATATATACACTTTAAATTATCTTTATTCAATTCAAAATGGGTGGGAATTCAATAAGGATGGGGAATGGGCTTTAACCTTTTATCCAAAATCAAGTTACTGCATTGTATTGTTTATTAAAATAAGACGTCTTATTAATAATAGAACCAGATGGTTCGATAATCGCGGATATTTTCCCCGAGAGCGGCCAGTTCCTCCAGGTAGTCGTAAATTGGGACATCAACGTAATTATATGGCGGCACGGGAGTTATGTTCTTCTCCCAGGGATGGAATTCATAAATCCGCGAACCATCGGGAAGTATCATCACCAGCCTGTGGTCCTGTTGGGCGCGCAAATGGTTTTTACCCAGTCTGGGCACGTTGAAAACAGGCTCATCGGTTCGATCGAGTCCCGGCAATAAACGTGCTTCCTCTTTCCTTTCCTGCATTATCCGCGCTATGGGTACCATGAAACGGCGGGTTTCCTCTTTGCCTTTTAAATTGAATGTATAGTATGGATCGACTCCGATAAGCCTCAAATCCCTGCGGAGTTTCGCGGTTTCAAATCTTCTGGAGTTATAGACCGTGTACACCTGCTGATTGTAAACTCCAATCCCCAGGGTTTTGATTTTTTGAACCGCCTCCATCGATTCAGGAGTAATTTCATAAGAGTGCTCATAATGAGTCACGATCGAGATTTCCCGTTTCCCGGGCACATGAAATTCAGAAAGAATATTTATCAGACTGTCAGTCCATCTCATGGGAAGAACAACCGGCGTTCGGGTGCCGATCCTTATGCGGTAGATATGATCGAGCTTCGCGAGCGACTCCAGAATCCAGCGTATGGAATTATCTTTCATTATGCATGGATCGCCGCCGGTAATTAAAATGTCGCCGATACTTCTGTGATTGTCCAGCCAATTTATGGCCTCTTCAACTTGCTTCCGTGACGCCATAGCCTTTGGATCAAGCACCTCGTCAATTTCCCAGTTACGCTGGCAGTAAACGCATATTTGAGAGCAGGTATTGAACGGTTTTAATATGGCTATACCGGGATAACGCCTGGTTAAGAGATCCGCCGGCGATGTATCATGTTCCCCCATGAAATCGAATATGGCGTCTCTTTCAGTTCTGTGCTTGACCATCAAATTGACGTAATCGGGCGGGGGAATGACCTGCGCCCGCACTGCATGATCATGCCCGACAGACAAATTACGATCCATGAGGCTGAGGTAATAAGGCGTTATACCGAACGGAATCTTATTCTCGGTGGCCTTTTTTACCGCTTTCTTCTGCTCATCGGTCAATTCTATCAAATCGAGGAGGGGTTCAGCCTTCCTGATAACATTCTTTATATGCCACTTATAATCGTTCCAGTCGGATTCATTGGCTTTAAAGTAATGAAGAATCCTTTCGCGGTTTTCTTTTCGCCAACTCATAACATCGTTATCCAGCCCGGATGGATACTTTTTAAAATATTTCTGAACTGTCGCTCCCATTTCATCCAGAATTTCCGTTCTGGTGAGCGCCGCTTCGCGTCCCTCCAACTTGAGAAATTCGGGTATACCCTTCTTCGCGTCCTTCGATTCAAAGTATATATTGGGCTTTCCCGCCACACTTCGAAACAGGTTTATGAACTCCATCAAGAACCCGACAGAAACCTCCTGGGTCAAATCATCAAATCGTTCCTGAGCCAGTTTCCAGAGTGAATCCAGCGCCGAGAACTCGGTGCGAAATTCATTGACGGGACCGATGATACTCTTAAAGACCTTTATACTGTCGCGAACAATCGCTTTTTCAAGGATATGAAGGTCGTTATCAACCCCGAATATATCTCTCTCCGAACGTTCAAGATAAGTATACAAGGATTCCCGGGCGCTTTCCAGATCTCCGCTACCTTTAAGCAAATTATAAATATCCGGATTCGCTTCCCACAGACGATGAAGATAGGCCTCGTAATCGACCTCGAATCGAGGTTTTATCCGCTCGACGGCATCGGTGAAAATATCGTCGATTATTTTAGTCTGGATCTTTTTTGTCTCGTCATCGGGATATGATTTTCCCATAATCGATAACCCCTGATATTTAGAATTAAATTTCATATTTTCAATTCCTTAAATCAAGTAAATTCTCGCCTGTAATATCATGTCGGACTGATGGCGCCGCAATATAATCAATCCTTATATTCAGTTGGCAAATTTCTAATAATTTACAAAAAACACCCTATATTTCTCATTATAATTTCCAGACATAAGTAAAAAAGGGAGCCATGATCGACTCCCCTTCAATCCTGACTGAAGATCATTTATTTCAGATACAGCATCTCGCGGCTTTCGGAATATTCCCCGGCTTCAATTCTATAAAAGTAAAATCCCGATGGAAATTTATCGGCGTTCCATACAACCTGATGACTGCCGGCCGGTCTATAACCCCGAGAAAGAGTTTCAACCTCACGGCCGAGAAGATCATAGATATCGATGGTAACCTCTGATGGTTCGTGCAGGCTGAAGCGGATTGTAGTGGTTGAGTTGAAGGGATTGGGATAATTCAGGGACGTAATGAACTTCCCCGGGACAAATTCGCTCATATCATCTTCTATACCGACATACCCCGGGCTTATTTTCATCAGGAAAGCGTCAAAGATGTAATCGAATGTGAAGGCGGATCCGGCGATAACGAAGTTGCCGTCATCTGTCTGCCTCACGCAATAGCCTACGTCAACACCATTAATACTCATCGTACCGAACCACTGCAGATCTCCATTGCCGTCTGTCTTTACAACATAGATATCGCAACCGCCCTGTACAGGCGTTTCCATCAGCCCGGCGGCAATAAGCCCGCCATCCGGGGTCTCTCTGACAGAATTTGCGTAGTCAGATCCGCTTTCACCGTAGGTTCTTTCCCACTGAACTGTCCCGTCCGACGACGTTTTTACCAGGTACAAATCGTGATGATAGGGCGCTACTAACATAGTTTTATAACCTGCGACAATATAGCCGCCATCGCTCGTCTGATCCACCGAGTACCCGGCATCGTAACCGCCGCCGCCATAGGTACGATTCCATTCGACATTGCCGCCCGAATCCGTTTTTATCAGCCAGACATCGAACGCTGTTTCGATTCCGCCTCTGACACCGCAAATAATATAGCCGCCGTCCGATGTCTGGAGAATGGATTTGGCATGATCTGCAAATAAAGGCCTGCCGTATTCCCGTGACCACATTACTGCGCCGACGCTGTCTGTCTTGACTACATAAACATCGGTATGATACTCATCCGGTTCCGTTTTATAACCGGCCGCGATATACCCGCCGTCGGAAGTTTGAGTGATTTCCGCGAACGATTCGCTGCCGGAACCACCATATCTCCGCGTCCAGACTGTGTCTCCTGAAGCGTCCGTTTTGATAATATACCCGTCAGATGTGGATCTGCCCCCGCCTGTGAAAAAACCGCATACGACGAAGCCGCTGTCAGACGTGGGCTTAACACAGAAACCAGCATCGTTGTTTGAGCCTCCATACGTCCTTGCCCATTCGGTATTTCCGTCGCCGTCGGTTTTTATCAGCAATACATCGTTATGCACTTGCCCATACGATTTCGTACATCCGGCCAATATTAAACCGGGTAAGTCCGGATAATTGCCCTGCCCGACTTGCTCAACCCAATAAAGGCAGTTGAATTCGCCTTCTCCAAATATCTGCATCCAGATGATGTTCGGATTCTGAGCCGGGAGAATCGGAGCCGTAATAAAGATTATGAAGAAAATAGCCAGAAGATAATTTTTGTTAAACATCTTACACCCCATCGTTTAATATGATTCCTCAAGATGCTAACTCTCCCCGGGATGTCTATCTACAAAAGGTGTCTATCTACAATATACAATATAAAAACCTGGCAATTTAGTTCCATTATTTTTAAGATTCCAGTTTTAGGGATATTACGGAAAAAACCTATCTCAACAACAGCATCCTCTTAGTTTCCGAACACCATCCTGTTTCGATTTTATAGAAGTAATTGCCGGATTTTAAGTCACCAGGGTTCCATACAACCTGATGATTTCCGGCCGGTCTATAACCCCGAGAGAGAGTTTCAATCTCACGGCCGAGAAGATCATAAATAACTATCGTGATGTCAGATGGCCCGGGAAGGTTATAGCATATTGTGGTAGCCGAATTGAACGGATTGGGATAGTTCTGCTGTATTATAAATTTATGAGGTGTAAATTCACTCATTTCTTCCGCCAAACCCACATGTCCGGGTCTAATTTTCATCAAAAAAGCGTCATGGTAAGCGCCGCCGAAATCTTCCGCATGTCCCGTCACGACGTAATTGCCGTCGGAAACCTGCCTGATGCACTCTCCAATCTCGTCGCTATATTCGCCGAAAATATCCTGCCATTCCAGATTACCGCAGTCATCCGTTTTTACCACATAAATATCGTTACCTCCCTGGCCGAAAGATTCGGAGTACCCTGCCATAATATAGCCGCCGTCCGCGGTTTGCCTGACAGATAACGCGCGATCACCTACTGTTCCGCCATAAGTCCGCTCCCATTCGACAAAACCCTCATTGGAGGTTTTTATCAAATAAAATTTGTAGTGGTAGTTTCTATCAGGCACCGTTTTATACCCTGCGATTACATAACCGCCGTCACTGGCGCGAGCCACCGAAAAGCCTTTATCGTAGCGATCCCCGCCGTAATACCGGGTCCATTCAATATCTCCGCTGGCATTCACTTTTGTAAGCTGAACGTCGCAGTCGACATCCGACCAATTCATCCACCCGCAAAAAACAAAACCGCCGTCGCTCGCCGGTTGTATTGATTTCGCTTGATCGATATATCCCGCCTGTCCATGCTCCCGGGACCAGAGAAGCTGACCGTTTGTATCTGTTCTAACCAAATATATATTGGTATGATAGCCGTCGGATTCAGCTATATAACCGGCGGCGATATAGCCGCCATCAGATAACTGGCAGACTTCTGAAAACAGCTCGTCGCGGGAATCGCCATATCTCTGCGACCAGATCGTATCGCCGTAAGCATCGGTTTTTAGCATATAAGCGTCGGACTTAAAGGTATCTATATCCCAGGTAGCCCCGCACACGATATACCCGCCATCCATCGTCGGCTTGACGCAATATCCTATGTCAGGACCATTACTGCCGTAAATCCGCTCCCATTCGACGATCCCATTTGCGTCCGTCTTTATCAAATAAATATCATCATAATAACCCGCTCCAAATGGATGGGTAGATCCAACCATAATAAAACCTGTTTCCCCACGATTGTCCATTGAGCCTGCCTCTTCAACCCAATAGGTGCATTCATAACCCTCCCCGCCGTAAAGTTCAAGCCAGATCATATTGGGATTCTGGGCCGGGAGATTCTGAGCCAAAGTGAAGACTATGAGGGAAATAACCAGAAAATAATTTTTAATATGCATTTACACCCCGCTATCAACCATAATTCCTCAACATGCCATCTCTCCCCGGGATGTCGTCCTATATAAAAATACAGGATCACGGTTATTTGGTTCCATTTTTTTTAAACAAATTTGCGAAAACATAATACAAACAAGACAGAAAATATATCACTGATCGGAAGGCGAGTTATCCGGAATGACGGGCTATATATAGAAGATTTAATATCCGGCGATTCTAAATCGAATAATACTCCGATTTGCATAATATATACAAAATTTATTCCATTAAAAAATGCCCGAAATAATCAGACTCATTTTATATGAAAATTAAATAATTATAAAACAAACAGATAGCCATCTAATAATAATTATTATTATGTATGCAACGGGAAATAATTACGAAAAGCATGTGAATTTTTTAACAATTTTATTGACACTTCCTGGAATTGCATTTAGCTTGTAATCGGCCTTTAAATAGGGCGTGCGGACGGTGAAGGATTTTTAGGGGAAGTGTCGAAATGCCCGGGACAGCTTCAAACGGCTTGAGTCCTTCATTTGATTTTTTGCACCTGGATAAAAAGCATTATAGGGATTTCAGACGACGTAATTTCATTCGTCTTATCTTTACCTATCTGGCTCCCCTTATATTAATATCGATTTACTTCTACTTTCAACACGGCGCCATTATTTCCGAAGGCAAGCAGTTGCGGTTAAAAGCCATCGCCGAGAACCAGTCCAACATGTTTGATCTGTTTCTCACCGAAAGGCTTAATAACCTTCATAACATTGTAAACGATCCGAGACTGGAGACGCCGCCGTCCCAGGCTCAAATAGATTCTTATCTGGGAAGATTGAAAAACAGTAGCGAGACCTTTGTCGATCTCGGTTATTTCGACGAAACCGGCGTTCAAAAAATATATAGCGGCCCGTATCCATCGCTTGAAAAAAAAGACTACAGTAATGAATCATGGTACGTATCTCTCATTAACGGCAGTCAGGATTTTATAATCACCGATATCTATCTCGGTTTCAGGCAAAAACTCATTTCAGCCATTTGAACCGGAAAAAATAACGACCAAAGCGAAAGTTATGCTCGGCATCCTTGTCATAGCGGCCCTGTTCTGGGCGTCAGGCGCCGTCCCGGTTGGAATTACGGCTTTATTGGTAGGCGTTTTGATGTACTTCCTGGGCGTACTTAAACCCGACGATATAGCAAAAGCTTATGCCAAAGACGCTGTCATATTTATCTTCGGCGTTCTGGCTATATCGCGGGCAATAAGCAAAACGGGGCTGGATCGCAGAATAGGTTTGCTATTGCTGGGGCCGGCAAAGTCGTTAACAAAGCTTTTATTCATCTTTTTGCCTTTGATGGCGGTGGCCTGCTCTTTTGTTTCTGAACACGCCTTAATAGCGTTTGTCATGCCTCTTTTCGTAATGATATATTCGACCACTGTCAGGAATGCCGGCGTCAAACGCGATAAAGCGCTGGCGGTGGTTTTAATGTTATCCCTTTGCTTCGCCGCCAATTCAGGGGGGCCCGGGTCGCCCGCGGCCGGCGGCAGAAACGCCGTTATGCTCGGCATATTAACCGACTACGGTATAGCGCCCACGTTCGG
>CBFCYP010000002.1:0-54233 GCA_965602185.1 uncultured bacterium | reverse complement strand
AAAATAATAGCCTCGGCTTTCCAGTCGAGGCGATTAAGCGTTTAATTCTGCGGAAGGGGGGATTTGAACCCCCACACCTTTCGGCACTACCCCCTCAAGATAGCGTGTCTACCGATTCCACCACTTCCGCTTGAATGAAATCTTTAATTGCCGGATGTATCGGGCGTTTGCGGAAACTGCTGGAAAAGATCATCGGCGGCACCCTGATCCGTCGGCTGAGCTTCGCCGGGTACGGTTGTCGCCGGCGGCGGGGCCAAATCGGTACCGGTTTCCTGCAGTTCATCCAGAACACCGGAAGCGGGCCCGCCGGAGGACCTCATTCCGAACGACAGGAAAAGCAATATGCTGGTGGACATATACCCGACGGCCAGTATGGTGGTAGCCTTCGAAAGAAATGTTGCCGCGCCGCGACCGCCAAAAACCGCGCCGGTCAACGCGCCGCCGCCGAAAGCCCCCGCGAGTCCCTCACCCTTGGATGACTGCATCAGTACAGCGATAATCAGGCACAAAGCGACGATAACATGAATTACTAAAAGAATTGGATAAATAATACTCATAATCTATCGTAAACCTCCGCTCTATTATTCGACATCAGATTAAAATACTTAAATTTAACCGGTTGTCAAGAGCCTATTTAACCGAATTCACAATATCGCGAAAGGAATCCGCCTTCAGGCTCGCGCCGCCCACCAGGAAACCGTCGATATTCTCGCATTCCCACAAAATGCGGGCGTTATCCGGTTTTACTGAACCGCCGTACAGTATCCTTATGTTCCGGGAGACATCGTCTCCCCATCTATCCGCGATCAGGCTTCTGATATATTTGTGCGCCCGGTCAGCCTGTTCGGGCGTGGCGGTTTTGCCGGTGCCTATGGCCCAGACCGGTTCGTAGGCGATCGTCACGGCTTCGATATTCTTTAACGCGCCGAGACCGTCCTTGATTTGAGTGTCCAGGATCGATTCGGTGATTCCGGCTTCTCTCTGCTCCAGGGTTTCGCCGATACAGATAATCGGTTTCAGTCCTTGGGAAAGGGCGGCCTTGGTTTTTTTCAAAACTTTTTCGTCGGTCTCTCCGAAATACGAACGTCTTTCTGAATGTCCAATCAAAACCCTCACGCAACCGCTTTCGGCTATCATTTTAGCGGAAATCGCTCCGGTGTAAGCTCCCTCCGGTTCCCAGAACATATCCTGGGCGCCGACTTCGATACGCGAGCCGTTTAAGGTTTCCCTGACGGCAGCAATACAGATATAGGGAGGAAAAACGGCTATATCGGCGAAACCGCAACCATCGGTAGCGTGTCTTATACCAACGGCCAGCTCCGCGGCCGTGGACGGAGTAGTAAACATTTTCCAGTTGCCGGCGATAAATGGACGTCTCATATCAACCCCCCTTATTTGTTAACGCCGCTACTCCCGGCAAGGTTTTTCCCTCCAGAAATTCCAATGAGGCTCCTCCGCCTGTCGAGACATGCGACATCTGTTCGGTCAGTCCCGCCTTGGCGACAGCGGACGCGGAATCGCCGCCTCCCACTATCGATATGCAACCGGATCCGCTGGCCTCGGCCAGGATCCTGGCTATTTCAAAAGTGCCGGTAGCGAACGGTTTCTTTTCGAAAATCCCCATCGGTCCGTTCCAAACCACCGTGCCGGCGGAGAGAATAATCTTCTTAAATCTCTCTACGGTTCGCGAACCGATATCCACTCCGACCATTTCGGGATCGATTCCCACCGCGGTGACGGTCTCCATTTCGGGAGGATCAGCGTCCGGATCGGGGGTGACAACAACGTCAACAGGCAATATAAAATCGATACTGCGTTTCTCGGCCAGCATTAATATATTCGAGGCTTCATTGACTTTTTCTCCATCAAGCAGCGATTTGCCGATTTCATACTGTTTTGCTTTAAAGAAAGTAAATGCCATTCCTCCGCCTATTAAAAACGAATCCACTTTATCCATAAGGTTTTCAATAACATCTATCTTGCCCGAAATCTTGGCTCCCCCGAGAATCGCGACAAACGGCCTGGCAGGATGCTCCAGGGCCACGCCGAGATAATCGAGCTCTTTTTTCATCAGGTAACCGGCCGCCGAGGGCGAGATGAATTTGGTGACTCCCTCGGTGGACGCGTGAGCCCTGTGAGCAGAACCAAACGCGTCATTGACATAAACATCCCCGAGTTTGGCCAGGGTTTTGGCGAAACCGGGATCGTTTTTCTCCTCCTCTTTGTGAAACCTTAGATTTTCGAGAAGGATAATCTCCCCGTCCGGAAGGCTGTTAATTTTTTCCTCGACCTCGCCGCCGATACAATCATGGACGAACAGCACCTGTCGGCCCATCAACTGGGAAAGCCGTTTTGCCGCCGGTTCCAGGCTGAACTCCGGTTTTACCTCGCCTTTGGGACGTCCCAGGTGAGACATCAGAATGGCTTTACCGCCGGAGGTCACGATCTTGTGAATGGTCGGTATGGAGGCGTTTATACGGGTATCATCCGCCACCTTCCCCTCTTCGAGCGGTACGTTGAAATCCACCCGCATCAGGACTCGTTTTCCGGCCAGTTCGATATCATCAACGGTCAGTTTATTCACCAAACCTCCTCATCAGGGATTAAAATCAACGCCAACCGGGGCGGACCTTGGCGATTCCAATCCGCCTTGAGTTCTTGCCAACACCGCATAATAATACGTTCCCGCTGAATCGGGAACATCCGTAGCCTCCGATAAATACACCGTTTGAATGGCAATCAGATTGTTTACATTTACACCGCGAAACACTTCATATTCGGACGCTCCTTCGATATCATCCCATAAGATGGCAACATATAAGCTTTCGTCACTCACAATCAGGTTCGAAGGAGTTTCCAGTATTCCGGAAAAGTATACGTGACCGTATTGAGAAAGGTCCGAGGAACCATGAGATGGATGTTCCGCCTGCACTTTATAGTAATAATGGCCGGTACTCGGGGGCCAATCGGTTATTTCCAGCTCGGCTTCCACTGTATCGATCGGAACGTAGTCGCCGTTGGCGGCGCCCGACCTGTAGATTATGAAAATAAACGATGAATCTATGCTCTCCCAGCTTACACCAACTTTATAGAAAAGATCCTCGGCGGTTACATTTAAAGGCGTTTGAGGTTGATCGGTGAAATAGGTGTAGGCGTAAAAGCTAAAAGGCGAAACATGACCGAGGGTATCTACGGCTCTTACCCTGTAATAATAGGCGGCTGCCGTCTGTGGAATATCGATATAATCCGGCTCGGGAGACGATCCGATTTGACTGTAGACGCCGCCGGACGTCGTGGATCTGTGAACCGTGTAGCCGTCAGCGCCGGGAACCTCATCCCAGATGATCTCCACGAAGGTGCCGAAGTTCTCCGCCGCCACGTTAACCGGCCCCGGTAAATTGTCGCTGAAATGGACATTAGCGGCGGAGGATAATGCCCCCACTACGCCATCAAGAGTCTCGGTGGCGGTTTTATAATAATAATCACCGGCCTGCGGAGGCGTATCGATTTTAGTCGAATTCTCGCCGCTTACCCTGGATATCTGGTTGTAGGTAACGCCTCCGTCATCCGAGCGATAGACTATATAGGCCGCCGCCCAGAGCACTTCGCTCCAGCTGACCTCCACCGATAATCCCAGGTCGGTGGCGAGAACCTGGTCGGGCGGATCGAGTCTGCCGTCGAAATAAGCGCTGACAACGTTCGACATTTCAGATTCGAGATTGTTGGGACCGACTATGGTAACGCGATAATAATAATACCCGAACAAGGTGGGAAAATCTTCATAATACGGGACAAAGGAACTGTCGATCTTCACAAAATCGCTGTCGGGAATATCCGATCGGTAGATATTATAATAGCCGACGTTTTCCTCTCCCATCCAGGTTAAATAGAGGTTTGAGCCCCTGTCGATCAGGATTACGCCGGAGGGCGGATCGAATAAACCGTCAAACTCAACCATCCTATTGACCGAAGGATCGGATTCCGTTCCAAGATAAGAAACCGCGGTTATGTAGTAAGTATAAGTACCGTATGTTTCCGGCACATCCTGATACTGAGACTGAGCGGTGGAATCGATGACGATCCAGTTGCCGGGGCTTTCGGACGTTCTTCTATAGATTTTATAATGGGTAACGTTTAATTTCAATGTCCACGCAAGCAAAACATGAGTGACATTATCGGAAGCGGAAAAACCTGTCGGCGGAGATATGATGCCTGTAAAATCGACCATCGCGGCTTCAGAAGGATCCGATTCAACCTGGTTTGAGACCCCCGTAACTTTGTACCGGTAAGAGTCTATCGCCGGTGGGGTGTCCACGTATCTAACGGTCCCGAACGCCGAATCTATTATCGCGACCGGCCTGAATATTTCTTCGGATTCGGCGGCCCTGTAGACGTTGTACGTCGACGCCCGGTAAGCATGTTCCCATGTTAAAAGCACCGAAGCGTCATCATTTCTGCCAATGAGGTTTTGAGGTACAGGATCTTTCAAATCGACATTGACAACTGTTTCAAAACCTATGCTGACTCCGACAGGATATCGGGCCGTATGGAGTATTTCGCCGTCAAGAACCAAGTCAAAATCAATTCGATATTGCCCCGGTAAAAGTTCAATCCTGTAATCGCCTCTTGCGGCCATCTTTGCTGAATATATTCCCGGCGACGGTTTGGCGTTGCCGGTAGAAATGGCATAAGATGAAACGGTTACGGTAACACCATCGATGCCCGCCCCTTCGACAGTAACGGTTCCGGCTATATAGCCGTTCTCCTGCCTGACGGTTTTTTCACAACCGGGTATCCCCAAAGCGATTATGAGGATACATGCAATAAACAACATGCTCCGGGCCATAATTCCCCTCCCCGGAATAGGATTAACGGTTAATTTCTCTTCAATCCCCCATCATTTTCAACATATCAATCATGCGGTTGGAGAATCCCCATTCATTATCATACCATGAAAATACCTTAACGAAGTTATCACCGACTTTCATGGTGGAAAGCGCGTCGAAAACGGATGAATGAGGATTGGCGACTATATCGACTGAAACAATGGGATCCTCGGTATATTCCAACACCCCCTTCATCGGGCCGTCCGCGGCTTTCTTCATGGCGGCGTTGACATCGTCAATGGAAACGCTTTTTTCCAGATCGGCCACTAGATCGATCAGTGACCCGACGGGAGTGGGCACGCGTATGGCACAGCCGTCGATTTTACCCTTAACGTCCGGGATTACTTCGGATATCGCTTTAGCGGCGCCGGTCGTAGTGGGAATCATCGATACCGCCGCCGATCTCGCGCGACGCAGATCCTTATGAGGCGCGTCCAGAATCCGTTGATCATTTGTGTAAGCGTGTATGGTGGTCATAAAGGCCCGCTTAATCTTGAAACTATCATTTAATACTTTAACTATCGGGGCTAAACAGTTTGTAGTACAAGAACCTATGGAAATTATTTTATGTTTAGATTTATCGAACTGCTCAGAATTTACCCCCTTTACGAAGGTTCCATCGTGGTCTTTAGCCGGGGCGGAAATCAGGACCCGTTTCGCTCCTCCATCAATATGTTTCCCGACGGCTTCGCGGGTTCTAAAAAGCCCTGTGGATTCAACGATGACTTCGGCTCCGACACCTTTCCAGGGAATATTGGCGGGATCGCGTTCCGAAAAAATCTTTATCGATTTGCCATCAATACTTATGCCGCCGTCAACAGCCTTTACTTCTCCTTTATACGGCCCCATGACCGAGTCGTATTTAAAAAGATGCGCCAGGGTTTTAGCATCGGTAATATCATTGACGGCCACAAACTCCAGGTCCGGGTCTTTCAATCCTGCTCTGGTAACCAGACGACCAATTCTTCCGAAACCGTTAATTCCAACTTTAACGGGCATAAATCCTCCTTATTCAATCAGCCGAAAATCAATTCGGCGCCCTTATACAGATTCTCTGGATCACTTTCAGTTTATTTTCCGAGTGTTTTGGCGAGTTTAATCAGATTCTCGTCAAAATCCCTTTTCTTACCCAGAACGTCGTCAAAAGGGGTCGTTTTCAATTCTCCCTTTACGATACCGACCATTACATTCGATTCGCCTTTTAACAGCCTGTTCACGGCGGCCGAGCCCAATCTTGAGCCGAGTAACCTGTCGAAAGAGGAAGGGGAACCGCCTCTTTGAAGATGCCCCAGTACGGTTATCTTCGATATTATATTTGCGATTTTCGAGAGTTTCCGGCCTATCTGATAGCCGGTCGACGCTCCCTCCGCCACCACTATGATATTAGCGGTCTTATGCCTTTTATACCTTTCCAGTATGCGGCCGGCGATTTTCTCCAGATCGTATTCCACCTCCGGTATAATCGCCGCTTCGGCCCCAGTAGTTATCGCCGAGATCAACGCCAGGTAACCGGAGCCTCTTCCCATAACCTCAATAATAAACGTTCTCTCATGGGATGAAGCGGTATCCTTGATCTTGTCGATGACCTCGACAATATTGTTGAGCGCCGTATCGACGCCCAGAGACATGTCCGTGCCGTAAATATCGTTATCTATCGATGCGGGGATTCCTATTACGTTGACGCCTCTATCCGAAATAGCGGACGCGCCCCTTAACGAACCGTCTCCGCCGATGATTATTAAACCATCGCAATTATTATCGATAAGGTTCTTTATACCCTCTTTTTGCGCTTCCTCATATTTAAATTCCTCGCAGCGAGCGGATCGAAGGATGGTGCCGCCGCGTTGAATGATGCCGCTCGTGTCTTTCACCTGCATGGGTGAAAAATCGTTGTCCAGTAGGCCCAGAAAACCGCGTTTTATAGCGTATATTTCGACGCCTTTCTCTTCCGCCTCGTATACAATCGCCCTGACGCAGGGGTTCATGCCCGGAGCATCTCCGCCCGATGTTAAAACCGCTATTCTTTTCATCATAACAGTAAAATCTCCCGTCCCAGATTCTCCATAAAAACAGTGCACAATTATACTTGCGGATTGATTATATAGTCAAGCTTTTTTGCCGGGTTACTTTAAGGCTATGCTTTTTATATTCGAGATAATTCGAAATACAATATGATATTTAATTATACGCTATTATGCGAAATCTAAAGATTTGCTGGGCATTATCCAGAAGGCGTTACATAGATTGCAGCGCACGTAGGTATAGTTTCCATCTTCATAAAGCACTTCATATAAATCCAGGCCACAGTAAACACATCTATTTTCCGACTCATCCGGCAGGATTTCGAAATTGTCAAGCGATAAGGACGATTTTAATTCTTGATATGATTTAAATCGTTGTAACATAATCGAATTCCTCTATATATATTTCGGAAATTATTACATGAAAATAATAAGATATGATTAAAATATGCCTTTTTTTCAAAATATTGATGATAATCCATGTTTCAGGATTAATCAGGATCGATGTTTAACCCTTGATATTTGCCAATGGCAACAGGCGGGCCACTTTTTTGGAAATTCCAACCGAATCAACGACTTTTACAACCTCGGACACGTTTTTATAGGCGAAACCGGCCTCCTCGGCAAGCCCCGCAAATGAAGCGGCTTTTACGATTATTCCCTCTTTTTCCATAATCTGTTGCAGGTTAGATCCTCTAATTTGCTTTTTGGCTCTGGTACGAGACATGACACGTCCCGCGCCGTGAAGTGTCGATCCGAATGTCAACTCTTCCGCTTTTTTGGTGCCCATCAGCAGATAGGAACCGGTTTGCATCGAACCGCCAACCAGGACCGGCTGGCCGATATCTCTGAAAATCCCCGACAGTTCCGGATTCCCGGGTCCGAACGCCCTGGTCGCCCCTTTACGATGTACGAGAAGCGACGTCGGTTTGCCGTTAATCTCATATTTCTCAAACTTGGCGATATTGTGAGCGACATCATAAATAAGGTTCATTCCAAGACGGTCCACCGGTTTCCCAAATGCTTTGGAGAAACATTTCCTGATCGAATCGGTGATCACCTGTCTGTTGGCGAAAGCGGTGTTGGCGGCGCAGGCCATAGCGCCATAATAGGCCTTTCCCTCGGGCGAATTGATTGGCGCGCAGGCCAGTTCCCTGTCGTTTGTTTTGATCCCATATTTCTGCATAGCCTTCCCGAAGCTCTGAAGGTAGTCGGTGCCGATTTGATGTCCGAAACCTCGCGAACCACAGTGGATCATGATGACGATTTGCCCCGGTTCTTTTACGCCGAGTTTTTCGGCTATATCTCTATCGCAGGTTTCGTCGAAACGAACGGTTTGAATCTCCAGGTAATGATTGCCGGAACCCAGAGTGCCCATCTGGTCGACGCCACGCTTGAAAGCCTTCTCAGATACCGACGAAGGATCGGCTCCGGGAATTTTACCGCGTTGTTCGATATGATCCAGATCGGATTCAAAAGCGTATCCGTTTTTAAGGCACCACGAGGCACCGGACGTTATAACATCTTCAAACGATCTTCTGTTTAACTTCACAAATCCGCTTTTGCCCACGCCCGCCGGAACGGAATCGAATATTTCGTTTATCAGCCCCCTGAGTTTCGGCTTGATTTCCTGCTCGGTCAGGTTCGTGCTTATCATCCTGACACCGCAATTAATGTCAAATCCGATCCCGCCCGGAGAGATAATGCCCTCTTCGGTATCGAACGCGGCGACGCCGCCAATGGGAAAACCGTACCCGTGATGACCGTCGGGCATGCACCAGGCATACCCTCTTATTCCCGGCAGACAGGCGACATTGGTTATCTGGTTAATAACGCCTTCGTCCATGCCATTCATTAGATTATCCGACGCCACTATCCGGGCCGGAACCCTCATACCGGGTTTATGACTTACGGGAATCTCCCAGATGTTCTCCGCTACTTTTTTTCTCTCCATGGCTCAGAGATCCAGAATTACCTTTACCTTAAATCCTTTTTCGACCCGTTTAATTTCAAGATTGTGATAAGTCGCCGCCTTCACGTCAACTTTGATATCATGCTTATTATAATCTATCCTCTCCCCCTGCGCAACGGCGTTCAGAGAAATATTATCATTATCTATTCTGATATCGAACCTGGAGAAAAAGATCTTTTCGGCGTCCTTAAGATAGATCAGTTCGGAAAGAAAATCGACCAGAAGATCGTCGAGGCTATCGGCGCTGATATTTATGGAATAGTCGATTTTCGGTTCAATCTTCGATAATTCCGCCATGGCGCTGAAACAAGCCTCGGCGCAACTGGTAAACAGGTCCTCCAGGGTTTCTCCGGAGGCTTCGAAAGCGAAATCCCCGGAGACTATATTCTCAAGAATTTTGAAACCCATAACTATGCCCTTTATCCGGCGTAAGCCAGGCTGAAGACATCGACTCTTTCAGGTTTTTGTTCTCGAATGGGCTTTGAAACCTCGTAAATGGTCGCTCCGGTCGTGACGATATCGTCGACAATCAAAACCCTCCTGGCTTTGAAATCAATATACCCTTCATCGGAAAGGCTGAAAGCGTTTTTGACATTGACCCATCTCTTGGTCTCACTATCGATCTTGGCCTGTTGCCTGGTGGATCGCACCCGGAAAATCGAATCGGATATATATTCGGCCCCTATCGCTTTTGAAACTCTTCTGGCAATAATCTCCGATTGATTATATTCCCTTCGGCGTTGCCTTGATTTATGCAAAGGCACGGGGATTACGAAATCATAATTGTTTTTACGCAACGGATCGGCAAGTCGGTTCAGGGCTTCATCGGTTAAACGGATGCCGAGTTCAAGGACTCCCTGGAATTTAAATTTTAAAATATACTCCACCATCTTATCTTCATACCTGCCCCAGTAGTAAAGCCTTATTTTCGACGGCTGGCCGCAAGATCCGCAGCTTTTGTTGTTAAAATCATGCCAGCCGCAAAAAGGACAAACGGGGCGAATTCCCGGACACTTCGATTTCAACGATTCCAGGCAGGACTCGCAGAAAACGGGATCATTATCCGCGAGATCTCCGTCGCAGCCGATACACAAAGGGGGCGATAACAACTGCTTGAAATCGCCAAAAATCCCGCGGATAACCACACCCGATCGGTTAAGTGCCTGCTTTAGCATCCTTAACGGCCCTCTTTTTATGCCTGAAGAAGAAAATCAAATAAGCCGCAAAAGAAACAAAGAATAATATCACCGAGAGAAGCTGGTTTTTTGAAAGAGCCTGATCGCCGATGTTGAAGGAAATCATCGAATCCTCGTAATACCGGAAAAAATCTATAATAAAACGCCAGATTGAATAAAGCCCGATTGTCAGCCAGAAAGAATGACCGTCGAACCTTTTGTATCTTTCGCTCACCAGTACGATCGCGAGAATTACGATTCCGGCGATAGAGGAATAGAGCTGTGCCGGAATTAATGGAATTCCCGGGTAATGATAACCGGCCGGGGATTCGGGGGGGAAAACCAGTCCGAAATGATCGTGCGCCGGCAATCCATAACAACAACCGTTGAGAAAACATCCTATACGAGTGATTCCCAGTCCCAGGGCGAACATCGGCATCAGGGCATCGAGGAGTGGCCAGGGATCGGTTTTTTTCACCGCCAGGAAAATTACGGCGGAGATCAATGCCAGGATTATCCCGCCCATCATGGAAAGACCGGCAATGCCGACAGTTCCTCCCTGAAAAGGATTTACTATATCCAGGAGGTTGTCGGAGAACTCGTCGAGGTGATATATGACATAAAAGAACCGCGATCCTATAACCGAGGCGATCAAAACTATGAAAGAAAGATCGATAACATGTTCGGACGGAATCCCCGCCTTGATGGCTCTCTTTCTCGCCCAGAGGATACTAATAAAAAATCCCAACGCCAGCATTATTCCATATGAGCGGACGAACTCGATTCCTATGAATTTCAGCGGCTGCGGAAACATCAATACTCCTGCCAATCACGGTTAACAGCCAACAAAAAGCCGATGGCCGCCCAGAAAAACACCATGGAGGAACCGCCATAGCTCATGAACGGAAGGGGCAATCCGGTTACCGGCATAAGCCCCACCGTCATACCGGTATTAATTACAACCTGGAAAACCAAAACCGCGGTCAGGCCACAGGCGGCATAACCGTAAAACTGATTTCTGGCCTTCAGGGCGATGGCGAAACCTCTATAGAAAATCCACGCGAATAGAAGCAGCACAAGCAGACACCCCACAAAACCGAACTGCTCCGCCAGGACAGAAAAGATGAAATCGGTATGCTGTTCCGGCAGGAAGTTGAGTTTGGTCTGAGTGCCCTGCAAGAATCCCTGTCCGAACAGGCCCCCGGCTCCCACCGCTATTTTCGACTGGATAATCTGATAGCCCGCTCCTCTGGGATCCCGCCCGGGATCGAGAAACGTTATGATCCTCATCTTCTGGTAATCATGAAGCTTGTTCCACATTATCGGAGTGATCATGCCGACCGCGAGATTAACCGTAATAAAAAAGGAACCCTGCGGAATTCTCAACCGGGAGACAAAAACAAGAACCAGAAGAAGAAAGAAAAATACCGCCCACGAGAACCAGTGGAACGCGCATATAAGGCTGATAATAGGAGATACAATCAGGATTATTTTTCCCAGCGGAATTCCCGACCAGAACAGCATGGCGATAAAAATCGCGAAAAATACCAGGGAGCTGCCCAGATCGGGTTGGATTAAGATTAGAGCCGCCGGCAGGGAAACTACAAGGAGTATGACAAAAACCCATAACAGATCGCCCGGTTTCATTTTCCGAAACGCCATATACCTCGATAGCGCAAGAACGACGGCGAATTTCGCAAGCTCCGCCGGTTGAATATTGAATCCCCCCAGGCGGAACCATCTCGACGTCCCCTCGCCCGATACTGCCAATAAAACCAGCAGGACAATAATGATCGCGAAATAGTAAACGAAGGAAAAGGCTTCATGGAATTTTAAGGGCGTGAAATACACCCCCATACAGACCGCCAGGCCGATTCCCAGCCAGATTAGCTGTTTAATAAAAAGAGACTGCGTTCCCGGCGAGGAAGAATAATAGGTGGCCGCGTATATCAGTAGAATTCCTATAATACTGAGAAGCAAAGCCGTAACGAACAGGCTCCAATCGAACGTTTTTCCCATAATCAAATATCTGTCTTTTCTTCAGTGTTTCTATCGGCCCGGTAATTCTCGAAATATTTCAGCAGGATCTGTTTGGCGAGAGGCGCGGCAACAGATCCTCCGTGTCCCGCATTTTCGACAATAATCGCTATGGCTATTTCCGGATTTTCTATTGGCGCGAAACAGATAAACCAGGCATGATCTTCGCCGTGCGGATTCTGGGATGTCCCGGTTTTTCCCCCGACGTTGATATCTCTGAGGGCCGCCACACGTGCCGTGCCTCTTTCATGGGTGGTTACGCCCAGGAGACCTTTTAAAAGAATCTCCAGGTTCTCCTCCGATACCGGAAGACTGCCCACGATCTCGGGCTTGTTTTCAATAATGTTGCCGTTATTGGCAATAATGCTGGATGTCAGGCGGGGCCTGTAAACTGCGCCGCCGTTGCCGAGCGCGGCGTATAAAACCGCCATTTGAAGAGGCGTGACCAGTAATTCGCCCTGTCCGATGGCAAGATTAACCACAAGATATCTTGTCCAGCCGTTCTTGCCGTATCTCTTATCGAAATATTTCGCGGATGGAACCAGACCGGCGAATTCTCCGGGAAGATCTATTCCGGTATGCATTCCAAACCGCGAATCTTTGCAGAATTTGCTCCAGAGATCAAGGCCCTCCTTGACGCCGAGCTGATAAAAGTAAACGTCACACGATTGAATTATGGCTCCAACCAGATCGAGTTTGCCGTGTCCTCCCGGGCGCCAGCACCTGAAAGAGCGATTTCCAAACCTTTTGGCACCGAGGCAGGGATCGAAGGTCGTTTCTTCGTCTGTCAGCTTGTTTTCCAGACCGGCAGCCGCCGTGAATAATTTCATCGTGGAACCGGGCGGATAAGTCCCTTTTATACTTCTGTTGAAAAGCGGATGAAGAGAATCGTACATAACCGCGTCCCACGCCTCCCTGGATACGACCCCTGAGAACAAATTAGCGTCGAAATTGGGAACCGAAGCCATAACTCGAACCGCCCCGTCACGAGGATCAATGGCAACAACGGCGCCCGATCCCCTTTTGAGCAACTCCTTTTCGGCGATATTCTGCAGCTCCCAATCAAGCTCCAGAATAAGCTCCGAGCCCCGGACAGGTTTGATCCTTTCCTTATCGGTGAGTTCTCCCAGCATTCTTCCCGCGGCGGTGATCTCGATATATTTCAATCCGTTGACGCCATTCAAATATTCTTCATACTGCTTTTCCAAACCCTCTTTGCCGACTATATCTCCGAGAGCGTAACGTTCATCGACGTCCTCTTCAAGATCCTCCGCGGTGGCCTCCCCCACATAGCCCCAGATGTGCGAACCGATATTAAACTCCGGATACAGCCTCGTAGGCTCAACCTGGAACATGATCCCGGGGAAATCGAGGGCGTGTTCCTCGACATAACACACGGTTCCGAAATCGACGTCCCGTTTCAAACGTATCGGCTGAAATCTTCCCTTCCAGCCCTGGTTTATTCGGTTCTTAATCTCGTCAGGGTTTTCTTTCAAAACTTCCGCTATTTTATATGACGTTGAATCCAGGTTCCTGACCTCATAGGGAATCATATACATTGAATATGACGGCCGATTTTTTACAAGTATTGTCCCGTTTCTGTCTTTAATCAAACCCCTGGGAGCGGAAATAGGAACAACCCTGACGCTGTTTTTTTCCGACGCTTTTCGATACACGCCGCCCGAAAAAAGCTGCATGCCGAATAATTTCACTACTATAAACAGCATAAACGCCAATATGGCAAAGGTCAATATTCTGTGGTTAGTTTTACGTCTTTCCGGGCTATCGGCAATCATAATAGCTCCCTGAGCCTGGACCGCTGACCCAGAATAAACAGCGCCAACAGACCGATCCCGGCGGTATACAAAGATATAAATATCGAATTCAACAATAATTGAACGAAATTGTTAATAAAGTAATAGGGCCAGTTTATAAGCTGGAATAACAATTGATATGCCAGGGTAAAAGCGAAGACAGCCAATGACTGGTAAAGAATATGATCGAGAAAGATTTTTTCTCGCACGTATCCGGCGTAAAATCCCGAAAACGAGACCAATGCGGTCGTCCAGCCATAGTTTTGCGGATTCAAGAGGTCCACGGCCAAACCAAATGCAAAACCGAACCAGAGGCCCCGCTTCCACCCCTGTTTCAATCCTATCAATACTGCCGCGGCCAAAACCACATCCGGGTAAATATCTCCTAAGGCAATACGGGGCGAGAGCACGATCTGGCAAAAGATTATAAAAAACCAGGCCAGAAAATAATAAAAATAAGGTATCAATTTTCCCCCGGTATAGAGGTGACTATAAAAATCTCTTCAAGCAAAGAAAAATTGGTCCCCGGCTCGATATCGATCTCGTAGAACATCTCTCCCTCTTTTACTCTGGCATCGATCACCCGACCGATAAATAAGCCTTCCGGGAATATTCCCCCCAGGCCGGATGATATTACGCTGTCACCGACGGCCACGCTTTGATCGGCGGGAACATTGGTCAACGAAAGGTAGCGGCCGCCCAGATAGGCTACAATGCCCTGAGTTCTGCTTGATTGCAGCCTCGCCGCGACTTTGCACGC
Source organism: uncultured bacterium (assembly GCA_965602185.1). Classification (GTDB taxonomy): domain Bacteria; phylum Zixibacteria; class MSB-5A5; order UBA10806; family UBA10806. Next base: position 39,568 of record CBFCYP010000002.1, on the reverse strand, counting down.
GGGATCGAAAAGCAATTGCACCACGGCCGAATACCTGTCCGCCGAGACGGTCTTACCCACAACACCGGAAGGAGATATGGCGGGCATATCCTTGAATATCCCTTTTTCCATGCCGGCGTTGATAAGGATTGACTTGAATCGGGCGGTGGGAGAGTAAGCGATTACCTCGGCGGGTTTCAGTTCATACGGAAGCATCAGATCGAATCCCAGCATCTTTCTCAGTCTTTCGTTTTCATACCTGTTTTCCATCACCGTGGAGAGCGTGGTCGCCAGAAAATCAAGCCTGCGATTAAGATGTCTGTTTATCTCGAAGGTGGAATCTACCTTTAACAGGAACCTGTTGATTTCAACGAAAGGATAAAGAATGGAATGGGAGGCTATTCTCGATAACGATGTTTTAACGGGATGAGGCAAGGCGATTAAGAGTATCGATACAATCGCCGCGATAGAAACCTGCCGGAAACCGGGATTCCTATATATCCCCCTTAAAGAAATCCACATTTACTCGTTAGAATCCAGAACCTCTATGAGGTCCTCCTTATATTTGGCCTTCAATAATTTTTGGCGGTTTTTCTCGCTTTTCATCAAATAAGAAAGCTTTGCCATAACGTTCAAATGAGCTCCTATGGCGTCCTCAGGCGCCGCGATCAGGAAAAAGAGATACACGGATTTTCTATCCATGGCATCGAAATCAACACCTTCGTTTTTTCGGCCGAACGCTATAACAATACCCTTGACCGCACGTGTCTTAGCATGAGGAAACGCGATACCGTAACCCACGCCGGTGGTTACCAGTTTCTCGCGTTCCAGAACCGCCTTCAACAGGTCCTCTTTGTTTTTCACCATCTTGGATCTCGAGGCGATTTCTACAAGTTCTGCGATTATATCTTCCTTGGTTTCACCCTTGAGATTTAAAGAGATTACGTCATCTTCACAAAACTTCGAAAGCTTTATCATCAATCCTCCATCAGAACTTTTCGGCTTCTTCTATCAGCATTATAGGAATATCTTCCTCAATTCTGTAGCGAAGCCTGCATTTATTGCAAATAAGCTCATTTTCCTCTTTTTTATACTCCAGGTCCCCTTTACATTTGGGACAGGCGAGTATATCCAGAAGTTTTTTATTCAGCATGTGCTATCTCCATCAGATTTCCGAAAATTCTCCCATGGACCTGTATTTTCTCAATCTTTCGGCCAGAAGTTCCTGGGAATTTTTGCTCATAAGGTCCGGCAGGACTTCCACCAGTTTATTTTTAATATTTTTCGCGGTAGCCGAATAATCCCGATGGGCGCCTCCCAGGGGTTCGGGAATTACGCCGTCTATTATATCCAGGTCGAGGAGATCCGAGGATGTCGGTTTCAACGATTCGGCGGCCTGAATACGGTTGGCCTCGAGCTGTTTGGGATCATCAACCGATTTCCATAATATGGCGGCACAGCCTTCGGGAGAGATAACCGAATACCAAGAGTTTTCAAGCATCAATACAATATCCCCGATACCGATGCCCAGGGCTCCGCCGGAAGCCCCCTCCCCGATAATTACGATTACGATCGGGACCTCAATGGCGAACATCTCCCGGATATTTCTGGCGATGGCTTCCGCCTGTCCTCTCTCCTCGGCTCCAATACCGCAATAGGCGCCCGGGGTATCGATAAAAATAATTATCGGTCTGCCGAATTTCTCCGCCAGGCGGAACAGCCTCAGAGCCTTACGATATCCTTCGGGATGGCTCATGCCGAAATTCCGATATTGCCTCTGTTTGACGTTTCTCCCTTTCTGCTGCCCCACGAACATCACGGCCTGGTTATTCAACATGGCGAAGCCGCTCACCAAGGCTCTATCTTCGGAAAAATACCTATCGCCGTGCAGCTCGATAAAATCATCAAAAATAAGCGAGACCAGGTCCAGGGAATAAGGTCTCAGCGGGTGTCTGGCGAGTTGGACGCGCTGCCATCTATTCAGCCTGGAATAAACGTCGTCCTGGAGCTTGTTCCTTTTCTTCTCCAGGTTTCTGATCTCGTCTTCGAGATCCGCTCCGCTGCTGCCCGCAAGATCCCTGATCTCTTTAATCTTATTATCCAGTTCAACTATCGGTTTCTCAAATTCGAGGTAATACTTATCATCCATTACGGCCTCCGGATCTTATTTTCCGGGATAAAAATATGGCGATAAATATAATAAAAATGGTCTCCAGGACAAGTATTATATTGGCCTTCCCGACAACGAATCCGACCGCCATAACGGAGAATTGAAAGCTTATAAAATAAAAAAACAGCACCACCCATTTGTGGCCGAAACCCTGATCCAATAGAAAGTGGAATAAATGCCTTTTATCGGCAACGTAGATTCTCTTGCCCGTCATAAGCCGACGTACCGTCGTTGAGACAATCTCGATAACCGGAAGTCCAAGCGCGAGTAAAGGTACGAACATAACGATGGAGGCGTAGCTCTTGGGCCAGTACAGAGATAGAACGCCGAGAACATAGCCGATAAATAATGATCCCGTATCGCCCATAAAAATCTGCGCCGGATGATAATTATATTTTAGAAAACCGACACAGATCCCGAAAACCCCCGCCGCCAGAAGAGAGGCCAGGGGTATATCCAGTACGACGCTGAGGATAACGAATGTAATGGAAGCTATCGCGCCCACGCCTGCCGCGAGCCCATCGAGGCCGTCAAGAAGATTGAAGGTGTTGGTAATGATAACAACCCAGAATACGCTCAGGGGTATACTCCAGAATCCGAGAGATACTAGCTTGTAATAGGGGATATTTATCACCTCGGGTCTTATTCCCGCGAGAACCGGTATTAACGCGGCGGCTATCTGCCACAGGAACTTGGGCAGGGGCGAGACTCCCCTGATATCGTCGGTAACGCCCAAAAAGAAAATCACGATACCGCCCCCCACCAAGCCCAATATGCCTTTCCAGTTTTCCAGCCAGAGATCGGGCGCGGCTATAAAACCAAGCGCCAGTGAAACCGCAAAGGCGGCTATAAACGTCGCCCCTCCCAGCCTGGGAACAGCAACGGTATGAATTTTTCTGGGGCCCGGGTTATCCAACAATCCTTTTTTAAGGCAATAGGATTTCAACAGCGGAACAAACAGATAGGTCAGGTAGCCGGAGAGAATGATTACAATAAAATACGCCGGGATCTGCCTGCTCATCGAGAGAAGACCTTTCTGGCGAGAATGACCGCGATGCTTAACATAAATCCCGCGGCCACAACAATTGCCATAACAAGATTCTTTACAATCCGATTCTTATCATATTTATCGAAATATTTCAACACTGATAAATGGTGATGATAGACGGTGAAAAAGGGCTTTTTCGATGACGATTTTCGCCAGGAATGCCTAATCTTAACCTCCGACACAAATATAACGGGCAACCCCCTTTCCCTGATCCTGCGGCATAAGTCGATGTCCTCCATATACATAAAGAACCTCTCGTCAAAACCGCCCATTTCGTTAAAAAGCTCTGTTTTTATCAAAATGGCGGTAGCCGAGACGGCCGGTATTTCGATTGAATCTCCGGCATCCGGCACGATATACCCGGCTTCCTTCTCCCCGGTTATGCCAAGCCTGTACAAAGGCGATCCCCGGCTCAGGAGAAAATCCCTGCGTCTCGGCAGTTTCCTGGCGGAAATCTGGGGTCTGCCGTCAGGATATTCCAATGCCGGCGCAATAAGGCCGAAATCCCCTCTTAACTCCGCGAATTGAAACAGCTTTCTCAACGAATCCGGCGGTACTGTCGTATCGGGATTCAAGATAAACAGGTATTTATACTCCGCCTTTTTGGCGCCGAGATTGACGGCCGCGCCGAATCCTCGATTTTCATCGAGCAATATATTTTTAGTATCGAGCTTATTGAGATAATGAGCGGTTCCGTCGCGCGAATCATTATCGACGACCACGATTTCGAACGCGACCCCCTTCTGCCGCCGGATTGATTCTATACATTCCTTTAGATAATCCAGCGACCTGTAGCCGACAATAATACAGGATATTCCGTCGAGATAATCCATCCGGTTCAATTATATCTATTAAAGCAACCCGAATCTCTATAAAGCATCAGGTATATAATACTACCATAATATTAACCCGGTCAACCGCTTAAATGCTCATACGGAACAAATTGAAAGAGAATCGGATTTTTCACGAATATGTTAAGTGCTATTTCGATTTTAGCGATTCTATCTCTTCTTTTAAACCCACCAGGACTTCCGCCAGAAAGCCGATCATAAACAACATTAACCCGGCCAGTATTAATAGTATGGTGGGATAAAGCAGTGTTCTGGAACCATATGTCGTGAAAAACCGAAGATACAGAGCTACCAAGCCCAGAATGAAGCCCGCGCCGCCCGTAATAATTCCCCAGGTGCCGAAAAATCTGAGCGGTTTTTTTAGAAACGTTATCTGGAATTTTACCGAGAAGAGATCCAGAACTCCTCCCAGTATTCGCCCGATTCCGAATTTACTCTTGCCGTGTTTTCGAGGATATAGCTTGACTTTTACTTCGTCTATTACAAATCCGCTTTCGGCAGCCGTGACCACCATATATCTGTGCCAGTCTTTTCTAAGGGACAGAGTATTGGCGACCTCTCTTTTGAATGCCTTTACGGAGTTCAGATCGTGGATTTTCAATCCAAACAGAAATCCGCATAGTTTGTTATAGAAATAGGAGACGAATCTTTTATTGTATTTCCCCTGTTTCCATCCCGCCACCAGATCGGCCCCCATATGGATTTTGGCCAGCATTTTGGGTATGTCCTGGGCATGGTATTGAAGATCGGCGGGATAAAATACCAGGATAGATCCCCTGGAGGCCTCGAACCCGGTATTTAACGCCGCGGTCAATCCCCTGTTATTCGGATAACCCACAACCCGCAACCAGCGGTATTTTGCTGCCATTTCCTTACAGCGAACCAGGGTCTTGTCGGTGGAACCGTCGTTAACCAGCACTACCTCCCAGTCTTTACCCTCTTTTTTGATAGCGTCATCAAACATCTCGAACAGGGGCCTGATGTTCTCCTCTTCGTTATAAGCCGGTATGATCACGCTGACTTTAACTCGGGGTCTATCCGCGGTTCTGGCGGGGGGTTTTCCGCTTTTGGCGTAAGACTTATCTCTTTTTTTATCGTATTGATCTTTTGGTTTGCGGTCGGTTCTTCTCGCCGGTTTCCTCTCGGTTCTATGATCCCTGTCTGCAGACGCTCTGACATGTTCGGGTTTATGGCCGCCCGGAACGGCGCTCCGCTTGTCACTCTTAGACGGTTTTTCTTCAGTTCCCGCAGCTTCCGCGGCCCCGCTTTTGTCGGGTTTTTCGTCCGAATTGCTTGTCGCTGAAGGAGTTCCACCCAGAAAAGGCTTTGTTTTTTTTACTCTTCTTCGGCCGTATAGTTTTTCTTCATCTTCCATTAAAAATCTTCCTGAAAACTAATTCTCTAAAATTCCTCTATTTTAAAATCGCGTCGCCGTAAATCTGTTCCATAATAACTATATCGCCCCGATTTTCACAAGCTATAATACCTTTAAATTTCCATTTTTTTCAGCGATAGATGTTCTTTTTTCAGATAATACAGACCCAGCAGGGTAACCGGCAGGTACTGGGACAGCCATAATACAATGGAAAACGATAACGCTTCCCCTTTGGAGATACCCGATAGCCCGAGAGAATCAATATATTGACCGATACCCATACCCGGCATATCGAAAAAAGCCGGGATGGAGATAGATGTCATTTCAATTCTCGAAGGGCTCAAGTAGTATCCCATTATTCCCAGTTGATTCATTACGATAAACGCCCCCACCACGGCCGCCTGAAAAACGCCCACAAATCCGGGGGCCGACGGCAACATAACGCCCGCGGCTACAAACAACAACAGAATAAAAGACGCCACAATGTTGGGGTACATCCCGAAAGCCATAAAAATAAAATAATTTGAAAGCGCGGTTATTATCCAGAGGATTACGGACCAGAGGGTGACGATTCCAAGTATTTCAGATCTATTAAATATGCTCAAACCCCCGGAGAAATTGGTGAGGATATGACTTATCCTTTCTGAAAGCTTTGCGGGCAAAAAAGAAAGAAAACTCATAAGCCCGCCAATGAATTTTTTGCCTTTCTGTTTAAGAAATACCAGGAAGAGTATTAGAACAATATTGAATGCGAGCGTGATAATACCGAATTTTTTTACCGCGGGAGGGAAAGGGACAAACATTATGATCAACCAGAATATGGCGAGAAGCGCGAGGCTGTCGAATATCCGCTCGATTACGACCGTGGCGAAAATCGACGATCGTGATTCGCCGCTTTTAACGCCCAGAGAATACGCCCGAATAAATTCACCGAGCCGCGCCGGCAATACGTTATTCGCCATGAAACCGATCATTACCGAGGGAAATAATCGCTTAATTCTAAACTGCCTGATATTTTTCAAAAGATACCGCCATCTGACCGATCTTATAATCATGGTTAAAATGACGATGGCCATATTGGGAAAAATCCATATATAATTGGCCTTTTTTAAAGAATATAAAATTTCAGCAGGATGAACCCGCCTGAATGATAAATAGATAAAAAAAGCACTTACGGCAATCCCTATCGCGACATTGAACCATTTTTTCACAACGCCGATACTACCTTTTTGAGAATCTCTTCCGTCGCCTTTGCTGTTTTATCCCAGGAGAAATTGGCGGCCCATCGAAGCCCTCCCATTTCTAGCGATTTCCTGTGGTCATGGTCTTTAAGCAGCCCGACAGTCAACTCGGAAAATTGATCGATATTTCCATGCTCGAACAGCAAACCGGAAACGCCCTCGTCAACCGAATCAATAAGCCCCGGCACCCTTGAGGCCAGGACCGTGGTACCGCAGGCGTTAGCCTCGATATTGGTCAATCCCCAGCCCTCTTTCAAGGACGGGTATATAGATATATGCGACCGCCTTAAATACATGACCTTTTCCGCCTCCGGCACGAATCCCTTAAAAGAAACCGCGTTCTCGAGATTCAAGGACGATGCCAGATTTTTCAGATTCTGCTGGTAATCGCCGGAACCGACTATTATCAACCGCGCGTCAGGCACAGGTTCCCTGATTTTCGGCATCGCTTTTAAAATGGTATCGATAGATTTATATTTCTTGATTCGGCCAACATATAAAATAGTGGGAATTTCAAATTTCGCGATCTCCGGGTCAAACCTGTATACTTTTTTATCTATCCCGCATTCGACGACATGGATATTTTCTCGGGGAATTCCCTTCTTCTCCACCTCTTTCGCCGTCGATCCGGATATAACCATATATTGGTTTTTACTGTATACTCTGGATACCGGCTTCTCCGCGAGATAGATATAGGAACCGAGTACGAAATTTATCTCCTGGAACACGGTATCGGCAAACAGATGCGGTATGACTACCAGGGTCGGCAATTTCTGGTAGAGAGGAGAATAAAAGGGAATTTTATTAATATCCTCGATCACCACATTATAATTATTCGATCTGATCAGCTTTCTCATAGCGAACGGCGCCACCAGGTTGAAATTGTAGCGCGAGCCGTGACGATAGACCTTAATACCATCATAGAATTCCGTTTTTTTGCCATCTGGATAATTGCTGCACAACAAGTCGACCTGGTGATCATAGGACACGAGTCTTTTTAAAATTTCCTGAAGATGAACCTCCGCGCCACCGGCCTGCGGGTTCTTTAAATCCTGCCAGTTTAACGCCAGTATTCTCATTTCGCACCATCCGATTGTTTCGGGATATATCGTAACCTGTCAATCAACTCGCCCGCCGATTTTTTTAATCTCTCGTCCTCCCTGTTGAATTCCATGAATTTATTCAGCACCGAATCGATTTTTGATTCTTCGCCCGTCTTTCTATAAAGCACCACGAGGTTGTTCACGGCCGGAAATGACGACGGAAACATCCTCAGAGATTCCTCCAGGAGGCTGATAGCCGTATCATAATCCTTGGCGTCAATTGCGTCCTGGGCGGCGGCGAGAATGATATTCTCGCCCTCATCTTCACCCCGCGCCAACCCGAAGATTTTATCTACATCTCCGGTTTTAAAATAGATTCTTGCCAGGTATGCCTTGGATTGCCACATGGGATTCTCCCCCTGAATCTCAATGGCTTTTTTTGCCATATAAATCGCGGAGTCTATTTTACCCTGATCGGCGAAAGCCGACGAAATTCTAAACATCGAAACCATATAGTTGGAAACCAGCTTCCGATCGTTATCATCTTTTTTAATGGCGGGATCGGCGACGCCCCGGAAATTATCCGGATTACCGAAAATATTCCAGCCCGTTTCGGTATTAACCCTATTGTCGCCTTTGCTTTCCGCTATCCTGTAAGCCATACCCTCCATAATAAGATTATCGTCAAGACCCATGCGATTTTCATCGGGAACCGTTAGGGCAAAATATACCGGTATATCCCAGGCCCTTCTCTGTATATTGGTTACTATATGTTGAATCATTATATCCTGAATACGGAGAATTTTATTATATCTGGCCAGCCTCACAATCCTCAGTTCGTCGATTTCTTTATCGGTCAGAGTAATCGGCACATTCATCTGATCCTTAAGCTGGCGAATATACCAGGCGGCGTTCAACAAGCTCAAATTTACCACCCTGACATCGGTCCTGAATTCTTCGACCTCCTGGATATACCATAACGGAAAGGTATCATTATCGCCGTTAGTGAAGATTATACCATTTTTCTCACATGAACTGAGTATATTTTTGGCGTAATCGACGGGAAGGTAATTTCCGCTGCGATCGTTGTGGTGATAATTGGCGTAGACCGTATTGGCGGCAAGAGAGATCGCGCCCGCGGCGCAAATGACAAACGCGGCTTTATAAAGTCTGGCTTTAGCATGCCCGGAATCGGCGATTTTGCCGAGTCGGCTCAAAACAAATGTCATCCCCATACCGATTATTATTCCGAAATACATAAATCCCGGAGTGTAAAAATAATCCCGATCCCGAACCTCGGGGATAGGGGCGATATCGGGATTGTAGGTTCCGTCCGAAAAATTCATATACACCACCAGGCCGACCGTGCATAATAGGATAGTAATAAGCAGGAATATCCCCTCGGGCGGTGAACGCCTGACTGTTTCATATAATCCCCAGAGTCCGATTATGATAATGTACAACATAGATAGCTTGATATCGAAAGCGCCGGCTCCTTCCTCCCCGTCACCTTTAATTAAGGAGACTTTCATATCAGGAGAGGAGTATTGTCTTTCGAGATAATGAATGAGTCCGAATCGAGGATGACTCAGAAATTGTTTTTCCCAGCTACCCCTCCGGTTAAACATCCTCTCCACCATCGATTCCCTCTGGTATTGTTTTCTCTCCAGAAATCCTTTAAACCTCGTCCAGTTCGAAGGATCGTTTTCATTGATGGCGGGATTTTGCGCCGCCCGGACCGGTATGTATAATTGAGCCGATAAACCTGTAATTGCGGAGATCATTATAAGCAGGGTGGTCAGCCATATACCCGCGGCACTCGATCTTTTAATTTTGGATTGCAAAGCTTTAATAATAACGGCGATCAAAGCCGCGGAAAAAATAACGATAAAGGATTCAAGCTCATAATTGGATATGTCGACGCCGACAATTTTCAGAACCAGTATTTGGACGGGCACGGCATAAAGAATGAAAAGCGCCATCGCGCACCATACCGGCCAGCGAGAAAAAGAGCTTTTTCTATAATCGAAGTACGCCAGGTAGCCCAGGATCGGAATCAGTATGATAAACGTCGTCATATGAATTCCGAGCGAAAGCCATAAAAGAAATGAGATGATAACCAGGTATCGGTCGTTTCCGGGCTTATCGATATTCCTGGCCCAGATCACGGAGAACAGGCTGATTAAAAGCATAAGCAGCATTGAGAGGGCGTAAACCTCCGCCTCCACCGCGCTGGCCCAGAAGGTATAAGAGAATCCCATTATTAGCGCGCCGCAAAACGCTCCGATTCCGGTACCGATTCGAGAAAACCGGCTGGCATTATCCGAATCTCCCGCCTTGACAACATAAATAATCAGCCAATATGCGGCAAAAACCGAGGCCGCCGCCCCCAGAACCGAAATCATATTGACGCGAACGGCGATTTCGGAAGATAACGGCAGCAATGTGAAAAACCTGCCGATTATAATATACATCGGGTAGCCCGGAGGGTGGGGCACGCCCATTATATATGAAGACGCTATAAATTCCCCGCAATCCCAGAAGGAGGTTGTGGGAGCTTTGGTAATATAGTAAATAATAAAGCTGAAGGCTGCGGCCAGCAGTGCTATTACCAGATAAAATCTGTCTTTTCCAGGTTCCATATAGAATTAATTAATCGTTATCCGCCCGCATCGCCCGTCATTTTCCATTTAGAAATATTTTAAAAAGCACCTCCATAGGCGCTATTATTAATTTACAATCTATTATACGCAAGTCAAATATAATCGGACTATAAATCCTTACCCAGAGAGTCCAGTATGCCGTTCACGAACCTCCCGGAATCGGCGGAACCATATGTTTTTGCCAGCTCAATGGCTTCATCGATGGCGACTTTTTTGGGAATATCCGGGAAATAATATATCTCGGCAAGTCCCAACCTCAGAATATTTTTGTCTATTATGGCCAGCCGGGAAAAATCCCAATTTTCGGTATGTTTGGCGATGGCCTTATCGAGTTCCTCGATTTTTTCGATGATTTTTTTCAGCAAATTCAGACCGAATTCCGAACTGTTTTTTTCCAGTTTGTGTCCCTCGGCGCAGTAATTGAAGATTTCCGCGAGATTTTGATCGTCGTCGCGAATCTCATAACAATACAACGTCTCGAGAACGGCTTCGCGCGCTTTTCGCCTGGCACCCATTAGACTTTTGAATACAGGTTTACCAATTCAATGGCGGACATCGCCGCCTGGAAGCCCTTATTCCCCTGCTTGGTTCCGGTTCGCTCTATCGCCTGTTCCAGGGTATCGGCGGTTACCACCCCAAAAATAACCGGTTTGCTCTTATCCATCGCGATCCTGGCAACTCCCTTGGCCACCTCGGACGCTATGTAATCAAAATGCGGCGTCTGGCCTCTTATCACGGCGCCCAGGCAAACGACGGCGTCATAATCAGCGCTGTCGGCCAGTCGCGAGGCCACCGGCGGGATATCGAACGATCCGGGCACCCAGACCACGGAAATATCATTGTCTTTGGCTCCATGTCTTACGAGGCAATCTATGGCGCCGTCCTTTAATTTTCCCGTGAGAAAATCGTTAAATCGTGAAACGACTATCGCGAATTTTTTCGCGGAGGCGTTTAGCTCTCCGCCAATCTCCTTAACCATTTCTTACTCCTTTATTTCGACATTTATTCATCTTTTATGATTTCCATGAGGTGACCGAGTTTATCCCTTTTAGTTTCCAGATACCGAACGTTATGCTTGTTTGGCGGAATCTGCAGAGGGACTCGCCCGGTAACCTTGAGGTTATACCCTTCGATACCGACAATCTTTTTGGGATTGTTGGTTATGAGCCGGATGCTGGTTAAATCCATGTCCGACAGGATCTGCGCGCCGATACCGTAATCTCGAAGATCGGCAGGGAAGCCAAGCTCGTTGTTGGCCTCGACAGTGTCTCTCCCTTTGTCCTGAAGCTCGTACGCGAGTATTTTATTCGCCAGGCCGATCCCCCTTCCCTCCTGACGCATATACAGTACCACGCCGAAACCTTCCTTCTCGATCATACGCATGGCCTCGGCAAGCTGTTCGCCGCAGTCGCATCTGCTGGAACCGAGTACGTCGCCCGTAAGACACGATGAATGGACCCGCGTCAATACGTCCTTTTTGCCGGCGACCTCACCCTTTTCAATGGCGAGATGATGATGATCGTCGATGGAGCTTTTATAAAGATGCAGCTTGAAATTTCCGTGCTTGGTAGGAAAATCGACGGTCGTAATTCGTTCCACCAGTTTTTCCGTACGCCGACGGTATTCGATCAGGGCCGCCACGGTAATGAATTTAAGATCGAATTTCTCGGCCATTTCGGCAAGCTGGGGAAAACGGGCCATCTGACCGTTATCATCCAGGATTTCGCACAATACTCCGTAAGGTTTCAAACCGGCGAGACGGCACAGATCGACCGTGGCTTCGGTATGACCGGCCCTCGACAGCACGCCGCCCGGCATGGCCTGAATCGGAAATATATGTCCCGGACGGCCCAGATCTTCCGGTTTGGCATATTCATCGGCCAGGACGGAGATGGTTGTTGCCCGATCCTGGGTTGAGATACCGGTGGTCGTGTTTTTCAGGGCATCGACGGAGATGGTGAACTTGGTCCCGTGGAGCGCCGTATTGCGCTGTACCATGGGAGTCAATTCCAGCGCCTCTATCCTCTCCTCCGGCATGGGAACGCAGATCAGGCCTCGACCGTGCTTGGTTAAAAAATTGACTTTTTCCGGGGTGATGAATTGCGCGGCCAGAATAAGGTCTCCTTCATTCTCGCGATCTTCATCGTCTACAACGATAATAATCTCGCCGTTTTTTATGGCTTCAATCGCCTCTTCCATTGTTGAAAATCCAGACATAGCATTTCACGGTTTTACTTTATGAAAAACCGTGCTCCTTTAAAAAATCTATAGTTAATTCTTTTTTCCCGGTCGAAATCTGTTTTTCGATATACTTGGCGATCATATCGAACTCCAGGTTAACAAAATCGCCGACTTTCTTATTCGCTAAAATCGTATTTTTCAAAGTATGGGGTATAATCGCGATCTCGAACGCCCCCGATGACGTATTCACCACCGTCAAGCTTATCCCGTCCACCGCGACGGAGCCTTTAATGATAAGATACCTGTCGAATTCAACCGGGTATTCAACCCCGAAAATCGTACTGCCGGACAGCGGCGTGATTCTCGATATTTTCCCGGTGCAATCGACATGGCCCTGCACCAGGTGACCATCCAGCAAACTTTGCGGAGTAAGCGGCAACTCCAGATTAACGCTGGAGCCGGTCTTTAATTCGCCCAAGTTCGTCTTTTCGAGAGTCTCCGAAATCGCCTCGACAACGAAACTGTTTTTATGTATCTCCATTACAGTCTGGCAGGCGCCGTTGATCGCCACCGAGGAGCCGACCTGCAATTGCGGCGATAACCTGTCGGAGTGAACACTCAGGACGAGATTGCCCCCTCGCTTAACTACCGATGCGACTTTTCCAATATCCTGAATTATCCCCGTAAACATCTTATCTCCAGATCGGTCTGCCGGACATGATCATATCCGGGCCCGATTTACTCCATTCGACTTCGTCGAACTTTAATGCTCCGGAAACCTTTTTAATCCCCAGGTCGCCGGTCGAATTCACGCCCCTGCCGATCATAATCGGCGCCACGCAAATAATAACTTTGTCCGCCAACTTTTGTTTCAGAAAAGAGGTAATAACCTCCGAGCCGCCCTCGACCAGCAAAGTCATAATACCCATCTTACCCAGCTTTTTAAGTAAATCTCGTAGAGAAAGAGCGCCCGATTGTCTTTTTAGATACATAATTTCATAATTATCTTTTGGCTTCATACGGGAATTTCTGCCGGCGGCCACTATAGTGCGGGCAGTATTATCGTTAAAGAGCTTGCGTTCTAAATTCAGTTTGCCGGACGCGGATAGCACAATCCTGACCGGATTAGGTCCTTTAACGAGCCGGGTCGTGAGGAGAGGATCATCTCTTTCGAGGGTATTCACCCCCACCAGCACGGCGTCGTTAATAGCTCGCAGTTTATGCGCGAATTTCAGCGATTGCGGCGACGATATCCAGCGGGAATGGCCGGCGGCGGTGGCGATTCTGCCGTCTATGCTCTGCGCGAATTTTACAGTTACATATGGCATGCCGGTGGTGATGTATTTGAAATAAGGGCGATAGAATTTTTGGGCGTAATCTTCCCCGACTCCATTTATTACCTCTATGCCGCAAGCTCTGAGCTTTTTGAATCCTTTGCCGGAAACCGCCGGATTTCTATCCTCGATCGCGCTCACAACCGTTTTAACTCCGGCTTTAATCAAAGCGTCGGCGCAGGGCGGGGTTTTGCCATGATGCGAACATGGTTCAAGGGTAGTGATTATGGTTGAGTTCCGGGTTTTACCGTCGGCTTTATTTATAGCTTCGATTTCGGCATGGGGAGCGCCCGCGCGTCGGTGATATCCGCGGGATATTACATCCCCGTCCTTGTAGATAATCGCGCCCACCGGCGGATTGGGGCTTGTGTAGCCCAGTCCCTTCTCGGCCAGTTTGAAGGCCTCGCGCATTAATTTTTCAAAGTCCGCCAACAAAAAAACCCCATATCTCGGGGGGTAAATTAAAGATGGCATACTATTAGCCGTCTTCTCCCATCCGGACTGTAACCGTCGGCGCCGGGATTACGCAGGCTCTGCCCCCCACATTCTGCGGGGGACTCGCGGGCTTTCACCGCCGGTCGAGGATTTCCGCCTCGCCCCGAAGACAGCGTAAATATAAGCAATTAATAATGAATGTCAAGAGGCGAGGGGAATATTTTTTTGCAATATTTGTATTGATGGTAGATTAATGACCTTACGGGACGGGCCCTTGAAAAACCGGTTTTTCTTGACATGTTTATATCATTTTTTTAATCATTACAACACATCTCTGAATTTGCCATCAAAGGAAATAGTCTTAATAAAGAAAGGGGGATCTCAATAGGATTAATACCGCATATTAGGCATTTTAATTATTGACCTTGCTTTAGAGGGAGGGTAAATGAAACGGCTATTAATAATTTCATGGTTAATGACGGTTTTGCTTGTCGCGGTCGTGGTGAAAACTGTTTCCGCCATTTGTCCAGGCCAGACAATAAGAGGCGAAACAGGAGAGGTAATCGAAATTCCGGAACCGGGAGAACCAGGAATTGATTATGTAGATTCGCAGTTTATTGCTTCATTTTTATACGGGTATTTAACACTGCCGGAAAAAGAAACGGAAGCACATATTGAAGAATGTTTTGTGGAAGAAGGTCTAAAAGAAATTTTGAAAAAACATGAGGTCTGGTGGGTTAAGCAGGTTTTTACTGGCGCCCAACCCGATGATACGATTAGGGTTGTATACGATGATACCTGCTACGTCCCGGATATGTCGCAGATTTATCTACTTCTTCAAGAAATCGGCCATGATGTTATTCCAGCAATAGAAGAATTATGTTCCCATGAAGCCACGCTTTATGCCGAGCCAAATATTTTCTTAACTCTCCATGATATTCCGAATGACCCCGAATGGGACATACAATGGAATTTCAAAGACGACAATATCGGTATTAGTTGTCCGCCGGCTTGGGACGTTGAGACTGGATCTCCCATTAGACTTGCAATAATCGACACAGGTGTCAACTATAACCATGAAGATTTAGGGGGACCTGGCTTCCCAAATAGTAAAATTGCCGGGGGGTATGATTACGCCAATGACGACAATGACCCATTGGATTATTACGGTTCATATGGGCACGGTTCATTATGTTCAGGTATTGCCGGGGCTATGACTAATAATAGTATTTTCATGGCCGGAATTGCCGGCGGCTGGAATGATGGGAGTAATGATATCGGAGCTAAGCTGTATGCAATAAAAATTTTTTATGACCCCGGTTGGTATCCGGGACATAATATCGCAGCCAGAGGCATTTGGGCTGCGGCCGATCCCATCAACGGTTTTGGATGTAGGATACTGAGTAACAGTTGGGGCGGGGAGCAATATTCAGAAACCATGAGATGGGCCATAAGATTTGCATATGGGGTGGGTGCAAGCTTCGTCGCATCCAAAGGCAATATAGACAGTCCGGGACAGCAAAACAACCCGGCATACCCTTCCGATTTTGAGGACTATAGTTGGATAACTTCTGTCGCCTCCTATGGGCAAGACGGCGCATATTGTGATTTTTCTAATTGTAACTATAGGTCGAAATATGGTTATGGCACAGATATTTCAGCCCCGGGTTCTCATGTGCCCTCGACAGATAAGCTCGGAGGTATTTACGATGACTTCGGTGGAACCTCTGCCGCATGCCCACATGTTGCGGGTTCTATTGCCTTAATCCGATCATTATTAGAGAATGATCAATCTTTTGAACCAGGGCCTTACAATGAAGATACTGATTGGATAATAAAATACTCTGCAGACGATTCCCGGAGTGATGATAATGTTTGGACTTGGGATCCTAATTATGGTCACGGTGAATTGCGAATATCGACCCCAATCCATAGGATTGAATCGCCAGTTGGACAGAGTTTATGGGATTTTTATCAATTCGAGGCAACTGGTGGTGAAATAGTGGACCAATATGTCTTTTCTGATTGGACTTTCATCGGATCTCCTTTCTGGGGCAGCGATTATTGGGGAGTTCGATATGATGTCAGAGTGAATGTCACCTATCCTATCCAATTCGTAGAAACTCCTTTTGTATGGGGATTGGGGCAAAATACCGTTGGTTGGTCCGGGGCACATCCGAATTATCAGGTAGGATTTTGCCGGTTGGTTCCTAATACGCAAACAATCACCGGATGTCAGCTTCAGACTTTTGTTTATGAAGTATACGACGACGAAAATTACTATGGTTGGTTTCCGTGCGAACCAAATGAGGTTTCTCTCCGATACAGGCTATGGGGAATAAAAAGAGATGATACGCCCCACAACAATGGAGGCGAGAAGATTTCCGAGCAAAATTTGCCCCTTGAAATTTACATATCTGGAAACTATCCCAATCCATTCAATTCTTCAACAGTGATTAAGTTCGGAATCCCAGAGGAATGTCGTGTCTCTCTAGCCATATACGATCTCTTAGGGAGGAGTGTCATTAATCTTATTCAAGATAATTTGCAGTCAGGACATCATGTCATTCAATGGAATGGCAAAAATAAGCAGGGAAAGGATGTTCCTACAGGAATATATTTCTACAGATTTGAAGGAGGTGGCAAAATTTATAGCGAAAAAATGACGTTAATCAGATGAAAATCTGTTGTATTTTTTAATATTTAGATTATATTATTGTTGACATTTCGGCATCAGTCGATACAAGTTCAATTGAGGAAGGACCAACGGAATAGAGGTATGTTATGGTCCGATTAGGAGTCGGTTTGGAGAAATTAACGCCTCACCAACTGTTAACTCTATTATTGATAACTAGTTTATTAGTCTGTATATCTGTGCATGCTCAGGAAGTACAATATATAAACTCAGCTCTTTTTGCCACTGATTTGATTTCCTTTGACATTGATGGAGTATACAGCTTCTGTGGAGCAAGCAATTCTTTTCAAGTTTTATCTATTGAAGATCCGGAAAATCCCCTCCTAGTCTATGGGATTCCATTAAGAGGGCGAATTCCGGACGTTGCCGCTGAGGGTAATTACGCATTTATTGCAGAGAGAATTGGATCTGATAATTTCGGCACTTCTTATGTAAGGAGTTTCGATTTATCACAAGCGCCTTCTTTTTATCAACTAGATAGCCTGCAATTTTCAAGCGTACCCACATCTATAGACATATCGGGAAATTATGCATTTGTTTCTCACCTATTTTATGGTTTATATGCAATAGATATATCGGATCCACTAAACCTTAATTTAATGGCGGAATTTGAAACAAACGATCATGCTTATCACGTTTTTATAGATGGGAATTATGCCTATTTGGCCACTCTGACACCAGGTTTGTTGATTATTGATATATCTGATATTCAAAACTTACATACCGTTGGAACTTACAATATTACTCGCGGCGCTAATCTAGTATTTGTCCAGGGCGATTATGCTTATATATCTCAAGTTTCCGTTTATATTTCTCCAGGCTGGCTTACAATTGTTAATATCACCGATCCCAGCAATCCGACCTTCGTCGGTGAGTATATTTCGATAGGACCCATTAGATCCATCTATGTCGAAGGGAATTATGCCTATATTATATCGATTTCTGAATTTGATATTGGACTATTTATAATAGATATTTCTAATCCCTCTAATCCAACCCTAACATCAAGTTATTATTTACCAACAGGTTGTAATGACTTATACGTTGATTTCCCATATTGTTATTTGGCAGGAAACAATCCTGATTTCCTAACATTTGATGTTTCCGATCCACAGAATCCACAACCCATTGGTCAATATACCGCATCCGGCTATCTATACGTCGTTGATATAAACGACAGTGTCGCCTTTGCCGGCGCACATGATGGGCTTTGGACAATCGATATATCCCATATAAACAATCCAGCAGTATTGGCGCATTATGAATTCCCGGGTAATATCAAAGCCATAGACGTTTGGGAAAATTACGCCTTTACGTGCGCCTACACCAGTGGCCTGTCCATAACAGATGTAAGCAATCCCTCGGCGCCTGTATATGTAGGATCATATGATGCGCAATATCTTAATTCGGTATATGCTTCCGATTACTTCGCATTTACAACCGATCGTGACTATGGTTTTATTATCATCAATATCACTGATCCCTTAAACCCGACATATACCTCAGGACTTGAATTTCCTGGCCATACCGAAGACGTTTGCATTCAGGGCAATTATGCCTATATTGCTAACCGCGAGAACGGCCTTTATATAGTCGATATAACCGATATTCTCAATCCGCTCCTGGTCGGAAACTGTGATGCTCCTGGCTACGCTGTGGGGATATTTGTTGAAGGCGATTTCGCCTACGTCGCCGACGGCGGCAACGGCCTGCAGATTATAAATGTTCAAGATCCCACAAATCCATTCTTGATCTTTAATGTGGATACGGAAGATTACGCGCAGGACGTAATAGTTTCCGGAGATTATGCCATAGTCGCCGACGACAGCGCGGGCATACAGGTGGTCGATATTTCCGATCTGGGAACACCGCGAATTATGGCGAATTACGATACCCCCGGCCGCGCCCTCGATCTCGAAATCGATGGAGATTATATCTTTGTCGCCGATTATTATTCCCTTATGATCCTGTATCTCGACAGGGAGACAGGCACGCTTGAGCAACCAAGTTTTCCATCAGAATTCTTATTAAGCGAGAATTATCCCAATCCGTTCAACGCACGCACTACAATCGAATACGACGTTCCCATCGAATCGCCGGTGGTTATCGAGATCTTCGATATCCTGGGCCGCAAAGTCGAGACCCTGGTTGATGAGTTCCGGTCGCCAGGCTCATATACCGCTATCTGTAACGCCGATAATATGTCCTCGGGATTGTATTTTTACCGGCTGCGGGCGGACGATTATTCCGAAATAAAGAGGATGCTTCTTATAAAATAAAGTCTACGCGCGGCCGGATAAACCGACCGCCTACGCTAAAAGCGTCAGGAATTCCCGCCAAAGGCGGGGCTGACACCGCAATAATTAAACGAATGCTGCCTATAAAAAATAAGTGTAATAGCGAGGTAATCTCGCCCCTAAAAAATTCGACATTTGGTCTAGCAATGCCTTTATGATATTATCTCTACGCGGCTTTTAACTCCGACGTGCAATGAGGACAGCGGTTAGCCTTGATCGGAATCTCGGTGAAACAAAACGAACAATTCATGGTGTTAGGCTCGGCCGGCGGAGCCTCCTCTTTCTTTTTCAGCCTGTTGAGGTTCCGAATTATTCAGGGAATACTAAAACAATTTATATGTAATCCCCAGAGCCAGGGTTTCCTTGAATCGGCCATGCAGATCTAACTGTTTGTCGTACAGGAGTTGAGTGTACAATGAAACGGTAATGTACTTGGCGACGGCCACAGTCAGGCGATTCTCCCAGTTCATGTCAATGGCTTTCCAATAATCTTCCTGGGGCGTGCCCTTGAAATCGTCGGCATTTGAAAAGAAAAGCGCCTTATACAGCGAGAGCTTCGAGGTGTAGCTAAGGGTTTGCGAAAGCGTTAATTTGAGGTCCGTGACCGACTCAAAGCCGCCGTCGTTTGTCGAATTCCTTTCCGTCTCCGTTAGAATAGTGTCGATAATATCCTCGGTAATGATTTGCCTTAAAGCAAATCCGAAACGGCTTAATAGCTCGTCCTTACCTTTCTTGTAGAAAACTCTGGCGACACCGGCCGATTCCGTAATTTTAGCCGGTGAAAGATAGCGATTGATTCCCGGAAACGAGGCATCGAGAAACTGCGTTTCCAGCCTCAAACCGACATAGGGATCAACGTACTTGTGGAGCGTAAACAAACCAAGATTTTCAATGTCGATCAGGTCCGTGGATTTCTGAGGTTTTTCCCAGTCTTTTGTAGTTTTGTCCTGGATATGAGTCTGACCAAAAGATAATTTCGAGCTGTTTTTAAACATGAACTTCGGGTTGATCTGCTTCTCGAAAATACCGTTTGCGTTCCAAACCCAGCTGATATTCCCCGCCTCGCCGCCGGTCCAGCTATCCGAATACGAGTTCTGCGTAAGGGTGAAATCAGTGTCAAATGCCTTTGACCAGGGATCGGCCTTAAGATTACCCGCAAAAACTATGAGTCCGCTTAAGGTCAAAATTAGTACCATCTGTTTCATCATTCCCTTCCTTTCTAAAAAATCTAATGTTTTATTAAAAATGAACTCAGGATGCCAAAACTATGGATGTAATTGCTTGGTTCCCAAGATTATTATATCGAACCTTTTTTATCAAGTGTTTTTATCCGGTCTTGGTCGAATATTCCTCGTTTAATTCTATAACCCGGAACCGCGTAATCAACGGAGATTAGATCTATGTAGCGGATCGATATTCCGGCCCGAAATTAAGCTACGCGCGGCCGGATAAACCAACCGCGTACGCTAAAAGCGTCAGGAATGGGTTCCTGACGCCGCTACGGAGGCTCAGGCGTCGGGTTTGGGGAGAGATCAAACCGCGACCTACTTTTTAATCGCTTATTACTCTCACAATCAATTTTCTATTCCGGGGACCGTCAAACTCACAGAAGTATATCCCCTGCCAGGTGCCGAGTACCAAACGTTCGCCGGATATAAATAACGATAATCGAGTTCCTAAAAGGCTCGATTTTATATGCGCGTCGGAATTCCCCTCGGCGTGCCTGAACTGTCCGTTCTGAGGGATAAGTTTTTCCAAGTAGGAAATAATATCCGATTTCACCGACGGGTCGGCGTTTTCGTTGATAGTGATGGCGGCGGTGGTGTGAGGGACAAACAGCTCAACTGACCCTTCTTTTATCCCCGATTCCGCTACGATCTTCTGGATTTCCGAGGTAACATCGACGAAATGATTTCGGGTGTCGGTTCTGACATCCAGATAAATCAAATCACTCATTTATTCCCACCAATCCTTCGGCGAAAGCCATGGGATCAAATTCCACCAGATCTTCCGGTTTTTCCCCCAGGCCGACATATTTTATCGGAATACCGAATTTATCCGAAGCCGCCACCAATATACCTCCTTTGGCAGTGCCGTCGAGCTTGGTCACGATAATTCCGGTCAATCCCACCGCTTCGTTGAAGAGTTTAACCTGCGAAAGCCCGTTCTGACCTGTAGTGGCATCCATGACCATCAATATCTCATGCGGAGCGCCCGGCAACGCTTTGCCAACTACCCTTTTTATCTTTTTCAGCTCTTCCATGAGGTTTATTTTGGTCTGCAAGCGTCCGGCGGTATCTATAAAAACATAATTTACCTTGCGCGACACCGCCGCAATAACCGCATCATAGGCAACCGCGGCGGGGTCGGCCCCGCTTTTCTGCCTGATAATTTCCGCGCCGACTTTGTTAGCCCAGAACTCCAATTGTTCCCCCGCCGCAGCCCGAAATGTATCCGCCGCCGCCATGATAACTTTCCTGCCCGCGGATATCTTCTTCTGCGCGATTTTCGCTATGGTAGTGGTCTTGCCGGAACCGTTGACGCCGACTATTAGAATTACATGAGGCGTTTTAATATTTTTATTCGCGGAGCCTTCGTATTTAAATTTCCGCGCGATAATCTCGGTAAGCGATTTTAACGGATCATCCGTGTTTTTGGAGGACTGCAATTGCTCTATTATCTCCGACGCCGCGCCCGCGCCGACATCGGCGAGAATCAACGCTTCCTCCAGTTTCTCCAGAGTCTCATTATCGAGTTTCTTGCCGGGTGATAAAAGGTTTTTGAAATCTGAAACGCTCCCGGACAGAGCCTGTCTGGTCTTTTTCAGTCCGGAAAGGAACTTATTAAACATTCCTTAATGGTTTTCTCCGTCCCCGTTGCCGCCGCCGAACTTGACCGACACCACCTTGGAAACCCCCGGATTCTCCATGGTAACGCCGTAAAGAATATCCGATGCCTCCATGGTCAACCTGTTATGCGTTATGATTATAAACTGAGTATCCCTGGAGAATCCCTTGACCAATTTTAGAAAACGCACCAGGTTGATGTCGTCGAGCGGGGCATCCACCTCATCGAGGATACAGAATGGGCTGGGCTTAACCAGATATATGGCGAACAGAAGAGATATGGCTGTAAGTGCCCTTTCGCCGCCCGATAACTGCGCCACCGAAAGCAATTTCTTCCCGCCGGGCCGGGCCAGTATCTTAATGGGGCTCTCAAGGGGCAAAGACGGATCCTCCAGCTCCACGTGAGCTTCGCCGTTCTCAAACAGTTTCGAAAACACATTCTGGTAATTCTTTTCTATGGCATCGAAGGTCTTAAGGAATCTCTGTTCGGCGGTGGTGTTTATTCTATTGATCGCTTCTTTTAATGATGCCTTGGCGTCAAGTAGATCCTCTTTTTGACGGATCAGGAAATTATATCTGTCGTTCTCGCGTTCGTAATCCTCCCCGGCCATTAAATTGACCGGTTCCATTCGTTGAAGCTCCAGACGGATCTTTTCCGCCTGCTCTTTCATTGAATCTATAATTTGATTTTGTTCAAGCGGGGCAGGCTCAATATTTGAAGCCCCAAATTCGTAACTTATTCTTTCAGTTATGGATTTTCTCGAAGATTCGAGGTCCATCAATTCCATATCGAGATTATGCAATAAGGATTGCGATTTCTCTCTGGATTTGCGTTTTTCGATCAACTGTTTTTCGATATTGCCAACTTCGCCCATCTTTTCCGAGATAATTCCCTCGATCCGTAACAAACTGTCTTTCGCTCTGGCTCTTTCAACGAAATGGGATTCCAGGTTACTTTTTAGCTCATCGTTTTTCTTGTGGGCATTCTCAATCTCGGTTTCGGCCTTCGCAATACCGTTGTTATTAGCCTCGATCATTCTTTCGGCTTCCCCGCAGATCTCTTTTGCGTGATCAATGTCGGATCTTATTTTGTCTGCCAAACCGTCCAGTTCCACCTTCTTTATCCGGAATTTCGTGAGATTGCCTTCCGCCTCTTTAATTCTCGATTCTAGTCTTTCGACTGCTTCGGATGAGCGCTTAACCTCGGATTCATTTGCTGCCAAATTTTCCTCAAAGGCGTTCAACTCATCTTCCAGGACGGCGATCCTGCTTTCGTATCTCTCGATATCGCTTTGCAGCGCCGATGCTTCATTTACAGCCGTGGAGTATTCGTTCTCACTTTGCTTGAAATCGAAATTCACCTGGGCCAGTTCGGCCTCGATTTTATTTCTATCGGCATCGAGTTCCGCGATTTTCTTCCTGTCGTCCTCCAACTCCGCTCGAACGCTGTTGAGATTTTCCCGTTCCTCGTTAAGCTGACTCTCCTCCTGATTTATCTCGTATGATAATTCCTCTAATTTTTCCCTTATCTCCTGTAAATCATAGCGTCTTCCAAAAATACCGCCGACCGCCTTACCCCCCGAAAACATGGCGGAGGGCAAAATCACCAAGCCGTCTCTGCTGACCCGCGTGAAATACTCCCACCTCCCATTAGCATTTAACGCCGCGTCTTCGGAATCAAATAACGCAATCCTTCCGAGCAGAAGTCTAACAGCAGGTTCGTAATCTTCGGGAAAAGTCAACAGGTCATCAAGGAAACCTATTAAACCGGCGACATTATTCGGTCGTTCATCCGAATCGGGCAATTTGCCAAGCCTGTCGAGCGCAACGAATGTAGCTCTTCCCGCATTGTTGTTCTTCAAATATTCGATCGCGGTCATGGCGTCGTCATAGGTTCTCACGGGAATTATCTCTCCCATATCGCCCAGCGCGGCGTTAACGGCGGCTCTATACTGCCCGGGAACATCGAGGACATCCGCCACGGGCATCATTATACCGGACGGTTTATTATTCCATTCTATTATGGCCTTTGCCCCGCCGGAGTAACCCTCGCCGGATTCAATCAGCTGTTCCAGCAGCTCTTTTCTGGCCTGCAATCCCGAAGATTCCCCTTTTTTAATGGACAGTCTATCGCGCATAAGAGCTGCTGATTCCTCGCGGGCCGCAAGCTCTTCCTCTCCGGATTTCTGTTTCGATTTTAAATCGGCCAACCGAGAAATTAATTCCGAGCGCCGATTTTCGAGGTTTAGAATATCATCATGATTTTCCCGTTTTATATTATCATAGCCCTGAGTATTTTCCTCGATCTCCGCCATTTTACTTTTAAGCGATCTTTTCATCTCATCCAGCGAGGCGCGCTCGGCTTTAAGAGCGGAGATCTTTTCGCAAATTTCGCCATAGATCGCTTTTTGGGATTCGAGATCTTTTTCGGCCTTCGGGTGTTCCTCCATCAAATTCGACAGATCGTTTTCCGCCGCTTCCGATTGGCCCGATATTTGAGTTCTCTGAATCTCGGCTTCGTTCAGCCTGTTATTTTTTTCATCGATTTCTCTCTGTAAATTTTCATTTCGATTGCGGAGAGCGGTGATATCGGATTTCTTTTTTCCGATTTCTTCGATGCTCGAATCTATTCGCTGTTTGTTCAGTTTGATTTCACTTTCCACTTCCGCCGCTTTAAGCGACATCGCGGAGTCATCCTGCCTGAAACGGGCGGCTTCAGATTCGTACTCTGATAAATTTAGTTTCAAATCCTGAACATTTACCTCGAGTCTGTCCGTCTCCGCCATGGACGATTCGATTTCCAACTCGACAGCGCGTTTTTGATCGTGAAGATTTCTATACTTTTCTTGCGACTCGAATAATAAAGCGGCGGCGAGAGTAAGCTCGATGTCTTTTAAATCATTCTTCCTCGTAGAATACCTGCGAGCCCTTTTGGCCTGGCGCCGTAATTGAATTACCTGTTTTTCAATCTCGGCTAAAACGTCGCCAAGCCGAAGCAAATCCGCCTCGGTTGCCTGAAGTTTGTTCTCGGCTTCCTTTTTGCGATGCTTGTATTTGGTGACTCCCGCCGCCTCCTCGAAAAGCGATCTGCGATCCTCGGTTTTGTCGGATAGAATGGAATCGATCATTCCCTGCTGTATGACGCTGTAAGCATGCGGTCCCATCCCGGTATCGAAGAAAAGCTCCATTATATCTTTCAGACGGCATCTGTTTTTATTTAGATAATACTCCGACTCTCCCGAACGGAAGAGACGACGAGTAATAACGATATTATCGTATTCAACTGGAAGAACTCCCCGATTATTTTTAATGATGAGATTGACCTCGGCCATGCCGGTGGGCCTGAGCGTCCTGGTACCGCTGAATATGATCTCTTCCATTTTCGCGCTTCGTAAAACGCTGGTGCGCTGTTCTCCAAGCACCCATCTTATGGAATCGAGTATATTGGATTTGCCGCATCCGTTGGGTCCCACCACACCTGTAATTCCACCGTTAAATTCCAAAACCGTTTTCTCGGGGAACGATTTGAACCCTGTTAGCTCCAAACGAGAAAGTAACATTCAGACTCCTTCAAGTTTTAAAATTGCCCAGAATATCGGCCATGGCACGATACGATACTCTGGGCGCCGCTTCAGCGGACGGTACCCCCAGAATAAAATTATAATAGGGCAAACCCACACCTTTGTCAAACGCGGTTCTTACAACCGCGCCGGCCTTTAAAGCGATGACCGCGTTGAAAAAGTTGGGCGCCGTATCCATATCTATGGCGACTGCTAAACCTCCCTCGGCTATTCGCTCTATAAAATTCTTTTTGGGTAGAGAGAACCTGTCGAGATCGTAAGCCAGAGGCTTTATAACAATAAACTTCTTTATGATTTCATGAGACTGGGGATCTATATTCGAGGTTAACAGAATCTTTATGTTTCTATCGGGGAAAGTTTCGGCCAAAGCGGGAAGAACATCGGCAGCGGGCTTTATTAAATCCAGCCTCGACGGCATACATACCAGACAACCCTTTAGATCACGGGAAAGCTCGCTGAATTTGACATGGTCGGATTCGGACCTGTATTTATACTTCATGGTTAAAAAACGTTCGGCTATTGTACTGACTTTTAGAGCCATTTTAACGATTTCCCTGCTTTTCGATAGAATAATCTTCCAGTTTTCCGCCGCTGGAACCGATTATCATATCTTTTTGACCGTTTATAAAACCGGTGACGCAATCATTCCTGGTTAGATTCAAAATAAAACCGTTTTCCGACGAAAATACTCTTCTTTCATTCCTGGTTAAAATCCCGTTAAATAAGGTGTCATCGCCCGATAAAACAAAGACACCCACGCTGTCTGTAACCAATAGCACCAGGTTCTGTCTGAGGATTCCCGCCTTGTAAGAAGCCGGCCGTTCCCAGGGCCTGCT
Organism: uncultured bacterium; assembly: GCA_965602185.1. Classification (GTDB taxonomy): domain Bacteria; phylum Zixibacteria; class MSB-5A5; order UBA10806; family UBA10806. The sequence goes on along the minus strand of CBFCYP010000002.1, from coordinate 12,993 downwards.
CCAGTTGATATTATCCCTGATCTTTGTGGCCTCCGCGGGAATCACCTCCGCAATCTCGGTCCTTGGCGGTATCTTGTCTCTCGTTTTAACCGTGATGTAAATAACCACAATGACGACAGCGGCTATTAAAAGTACTACCAAGAGCTTATAATCGGGGCGTTTCTTTTTTTCGCCTTGATACTCTAACCTCCGGTCGCTTTGATCGTCATGCCCCGCTTCACCGTTAACAATTTTATAAAGCTCCTTTATTTCCAGATCAAGCGCTTCAGCACAGGTCTTAACAAAAGGTTTGAGGTAAACCTGTCCCGGAAGGAGATCCCTTCTACCGGATTCGAGCGCTTCTATAAATTTGGCGTTCAGCCGCGTGACCGATGACAACTGCTCGATCGTCATTCCCCTGGCTTCACGAGCTTCACGAAGCTTTTCGCCTAATGACTTAGACAGGAGCGCACCTCCAGGTACATCTTTTCGAAAAGTTTGGACGGGAAACCGATCACCGTGTCAATTTCACCGGAATAACTTTTCACAAGGAACGAACCCATACCCTGTATACCATAAGAACCGGCCTTATCCAGCGGCTCGCCGGAATCTACGTATTCCCGTATGCGGCTTTCAGATAACTCGTTAAAAGTGACTTCCGTTCTGTCGTAATCCGATCTTTTAATTTTTTCGCTTCCGATCATAACGGTAAGGCCGGTAAAAACAGTATGAGTCTTGCCGGATAATCCGCTCAGCATCTCGAAAGCCTCTTTTTCCGAACCGGGCTTTCCCAAAATCTCTCCATCCAATACGACTGCCGTATCGGCGCCGATGACTATGTCATCTGAATAATCTATCGCCACTTTTTCAGCTTTCTTTCCGGAAAGTCGTTTTACGTGATCGGCAGGAGATTCATCCCGGACAATATTCTCGGCTATATCGGCAACCGCTATTTCAAAATCGTAGCCCATATCGGAAAGTATTTTCCTTCTTCTTGGCGATCCCGAAGCCAGGATTATTTTCATACAAACAATTTCCTTCATCCCTCTAATACGAATGTAACCGGGCCGTCATTCAGCAAACGGACCATCATTTTCGCTCCGAATTCTCCGGTTTTTACTATTAACCCGCTTTTCTCAAGTTCCCCGACAAAAAAATTAAACAAGTCTTCGGCCTTTTCAGGCACCATGGCGGAGGAAAACCCGGGCCGTCTACCTTTGGAGACGTCGGCCGATAGCGTGAACTGGCTTACCGTAAGTAGTTGGCCGCCGACATCTTTCACCGACAGGTTCATTTTCCCGGCCTCATCCTCGAATATCCTGAGCCCCAGACATTTATCCGCCAGAAATTCCGCGTTTTTCCTCGAATCTCCCGTATCGGCCCCCACCAGGAGCAGAAGTCCCTTCCCGATAGCCCCGATCGTCTTGCCGTCAACTTCGACCGAAGCCTCCGAAATCCGCTGCAACACTATTTTCACTCCGCCTCCAATCGGCAGGTTAGCTTATCACAGATGTTAAAATCAGTCAATAAAAAAGCGGAGTTTCGAAATTTTTCGCCGGTCTTCAGTTTTACAATTAAATCGGTTAATTAAAGAAGATCATTCCTGTTTGAGGGAATCTTCAAAAGCGGACATAATATCGCCATTACCGGCGGCGATTTCACGCAGAACCGCGGCGTCGTCGGCCAGATCGCAATCCGGATATTCCGCGAGCAATTCATCGAATGTCTCCACCGCGCGTTTATTATCCTTTAGATTTTCGAGAAGTATTAAACCTTTCATAAAAACAGCTTTATACCGAATCCCGCTCTGGGGGTAATTCTCGACAATTAAATCGTATTTTTTCAGGGCGTCGTTGAATTCCTGTCTGCCCTCGTGCTCCTGCGCCTGAGAAAAAAGGTCGGTATCGGACGGCAATTTTGAACCGCAGGACATCATAAATATTAGCGCGCACAAAATCGCCGGGTATAATCTCAATCTTTCCTCCCTCAACACATTACGCATGTCGGCAAGAATAATTATAATTTTACAGGATGTCAAGAATTAGAAACAGCAGATTTTTTTAAGGGTCTCCGCCGGAAGACCAACCCTTCGTTTTTGTAATCGATCATAATTTCGTCGCCCGGCTTGAATTCTCCAGCCAGAATACCGTTAGCGATTCTGGTGGTAATTAACCTGTTCAGTGATCTTTTGATAGGCCGGGCGCCAATTACTGAGCGCAATCCAACGTTTTTCTTGAATTCTGTGTTAATTTATCGAAACGCATTTATATCATCGGCGTTCTTTCATGCGACTTTTTCAGTCATCTCATGGTAAAGTTTTTTCTCATCCTCAGTCATGTTATCGGGTTGACGTATGTCGATAACTACAATCTGGTCGCCCTTATGCTCTTTATCCGTCAAACCCAAACCACTTAACCTGAATTTCGTTCCGGCCTTCGTGCCGGCAGGTATTTTCAATTCCACTTTATTCCCGGCTATCGTCCGGACTCTTATTTTAGTACCCTTTACAACCTGGTCCAACCCCAGTTTCACTTTGCAGAAAATATTCAATCCCTCGCGCCAGAAGAAATGATCCCCTTTCACCGTAACTCTCAGATACAGGTCTCCCGGCGATCCGCCATTTGTCCCGGGATTGCCAAATCCCTTCAACCTGATTTTACCGCCGTTTTGCGTACTCGGCGGGATATTTACCGTTATGGTTCTCGATCTGGCAAGCGACCCACCGCCACGGCAATTGCCGCAGGGGTCTCCGGAGATAATCCCCCGCCCCAGGCATCGCGGACATGGCCTGGATACCGCGAAGTTGCCCTGGGTAAAGGTTATGGTCCCGCGCCCCCCGCAATCGGGACAGGTTGTCTGGCTGGAACCCGGCCTTACCCCGGAACCGTTACATACGGAACAACTTTCCGTTCTTTTCAAACGTAATTTTGCTTTACCGCCTTTTGCGGCGGTGGCAAACGGAATGTTCACGTCTGTATATAAATCGCTACCCCGACGGGGGCCGAATTGCTGCGCGAAACCTCCCCCGCGCCCAAAACCGCTTACATTGTCACCAAATATCGATGAAAATATATCCGCGAAAGACCCAAATCCGCCGGATTGGCCGAATATAGAAGATAAATCCTCGAAATTGAAGTCCTGTCGACCACGAGATCCGCCGCCGGCAGGCCGTTCGCCGAATCCCCCGAAACCGGCGCCGTATTTGCGCATCTGGTCGTATTGGGCTCTCTTGTTTTTATCCGCCAGGGTATCGTGCGCCTCGGAAACCTCTTTAAATTTAGCTTCCGCGTGCTTATCGCCGCTGTTCACATCGGGGTGATATTTCTTGGCCAGCTTACGATAAGCCTTTTTTATCTCATCATCCGAAGCGTCTTCCGAAACGCCGAGTATTTTATAAAAATCCTTCATAGCCAATTTTCTGCCTGTTAAAGGTATCTATTATTACCCCATTCGTCAATGTTTTCAAAAAAAACGGCCCGGCAATATCGAAAATACTGGCCGGACCGCATACCAACTCCTGCAATTACCTATCTAAAAACATTCTTCTAAATGGTGTCGCCGGTTTCTTTTTTCGGTTTTTGAGGTTTGGGGTAGTCGTTTACATAGAAACCGCTTCCCTTGAAAATCAGACCGGCCCCAGAGGAGATCAGCCGTTGCGTGTTGTTTCCACATACCGGGCATTTCTGTTTCGAATTATCGGAAATCGAAAGCAATCTCTCGAATAAATGCCCGCAATCGACACATCTGAATTCGTAAGTAGGCATTACCGGCTCCTATTTGTCATCAACGACCTCAAAATCGGCGTCCACGGCGTCTTTTTCTTTCTTCTCATCCGCTTGCTGGGACGGTTCTCCATCTCCATTACCGCCACTACTCTGAGCTGAAGCCTGCTGCTGATACAATTTCGCCGAAATTTCGTGCCAGATTGATGTTAAGGCCTCGGACGCGGATTTCATTTCCTCGGTATTTTCCTTTTTAACGGCATCTTTCAATCGTTCTATAGCCGCTTCAACTTTTGCTTTCGAGTCAGCGTCTATTTTTCCCTCGAACTCCTTGAGCTGTTTTTCGGCCTGGTAGATTTCCTGGTCGGAGCGGTTTTTAAGATCTATTCCCTCTCGCCTTTCTTTATCTACCGATGCGTTCGCCTCGGCATCCTTAACCATCTTATCGATATCCTGCTCCGATAATCCTGACGTCGCCTCGATTCTGATAGACTGCTCTTTGCCGGTAGCCTTATCCTTTGCCGAAACATTTAGAATTCCATTAGCGTCGATATCAAAAGTCACTTCGATCTGGGGCATTCCCCGGGGCGCCGGCGGTAGACCGTCGAGATGAAATCTGCCGATGGTCTTATCATTCACCGCCATCTCACGTTCGCCCTGGAGCACATGAACCTCCACCGAGGTTTGATTATCGGCGGCGGTGGAGAAAATCTCCGATTTCCTGGTAGGGATGGTGGTGTTGCGCTCGATCAGCCTGGTAAACACTCCTCCCAGTGTTTCAATACCCAGCGACAAGGGAGTCACATCTAAAAGAAGAACGTCCTTCACGTCGCCCGCAAGGACGCCGCCCTGAATGGCCGCACCGATAGCTACCACCTCATCAGGATTCACGCCCTTATGCGGCTCTTTGCCGAACAGCTTTTTCACCGTCTCCTGCACCTTCGGCATCCTGGTCATGCCGCCGACGAGTATTACCTCATCTATTTCGGAGGCAGACAGTTTGGCATCGTGGAGGGCTTTTTTGCAGGGCTCGACGGTCCTTTCGACCAGATCATCAACCAACTGCTCATATTTTGCCCTGGTTAGGTTGAGATTCAGATGTTTCGGGCCGTTCTGATCGGCGGTGACAAAAGGCAGGTTTATCGACGTCTCCGATGTACTGGAAAGCTCGATTTTGGCTTTCTCCGCCGCTTCCCTCAATCTCTGGATAGCCATAGGGTCCTTCGAAAGATCTATACCATCGGACTTTTTGAATTCATCAACCAGCCAGTCTATAATCCTTTTATCGAAATCGTCACCGCCCAGGTGGGTATCGCCGTTGGTGGAGCGAACCTCGAAAACTCCGTCGCCAATCTCAAGTATGGAGATGTCAAATGTGCCGCCACCCAGATCGTACACTGCTATTTTCTGATCTTTTTTCTTGTCGAGTCCGTACGCCAATGACGCGGCTGTCGGTTCATTTATGATTCTTAAGACCTCCAACCCAGCAATCTTGCCGGCGTCCTTGGTCGCCTTTCTCTGGGCGTCGTTGAAATAAGCCGGAACGGTCACTACCGCTTTGGTTACCTTTTGACCCAGATAATCTTCGGCCGTCTGTTTGAGTTTCTGAAGAACCATGGCCGAGATCTCCGGAGGAGTATTCGCTTTCCCACCCATTTCGATTTCTACGACACCGTTTTTCCCGGATTTCACTTTGTAGGGGAAATTTTTTATCTCCGAGGTCACCTCATTGAACAGCCTTCCCATAAAACGCTTGACTGAAAAGATCGTTTCCGTGGGATTGGAAACAGCCTGGCGTTTGGCCACTTGCCCCACTAATCTTTCGTCGTTTTTATTTACGGCCACCACCGACGGTGTCGTGCGGCCGCCTTCGGAATTGGGGATAACCACCGAATCGCCGCCTTCCATTACCGCGACGCACGAGTTGGTAGTACCCAGATCTATTCCTATTACTTTAGACATTTATCATTCCTCCTTTATTTTCTCTTCTTAAAAATCCTTACCGGTTTTAATCCATGAAGGTATTTGAAGATTAAAACCGCGGTTATTATCGTAATTCCTGTTATTGCCGCCGTTGTCAACATCATTATCGCTTTTTCTCCGCATCCGTAATCAGAACCGGTCTCGCCCGAACCCTCCGATCTTCCCCTTGCAGAGATTGAAGAGCCCGGGCGAGACACGGGGCAAGCCCGAGTCTGATGGACTATTTGACTTTGATTTCGATTTGCTTCGGTTTGGCTTCCTCGGTTTTGGGAATAACCACTTCAAGCAATCCGTTTACGAATTCGGCCCGGACTTTTTCCTTGTCGGCGTTTTTCGGCAGTCTGAAAGAGCGCTCGAACTTGCCATAGCTTCTTTCAGAATGTACCGTGACTTCGTCCTTACCGAAGTCGCTTTTCTTCTCGCCGGAAATGATTAGAATATCATTCTCAACCCAGATCTTGACGTCGTCTTTCATCATACCGGGAATCTCGAAGTTCAGCCTGTAACCGTCTTCGTTTTCGCTGATGTCAACGTTCGGCATCGCAAGACAAGCCTTTCTCTCAACCATCGCCGCCATCTGCGGTATTAAATCGAACCTTATCATTTCAATCCTCCTTTTTCCATTTGGTTTTCAAGTTCGTTTATCAATATATCAAACGGCTTGCCAAAAACGTCTTTAAGCCTGTAAGACTATATTGAATAATAAGATAAAATTTTAAGGGCAGAATTAAAATTTGTTAAATAAAAAACAGGGCTGTCATAATGGCAACTCTAAATGCCTTATTGTCATATATCTGCCATTTCGACAGCTACTTATTTTTTAAGACCGAGTACAAACTTGGCGGTATTAGAGAGCATGTCCTTTTTAAAAAGGGATTTGTCGAAGTTTTTTCTGGAGTATTCCTCTAATTTTCGCATTGAAATCTGGTCCCCTATCCTGGATAAGGCCTTTATGATAGCAACACGTATTTCTTCGATATCTCTTTTGGATAAGCCTTGAATCTTATAAAATTCCTCGTTTTCAAAAAGATCAAGGAGCATATCGCGGGCTAGGGGGCCTCCGATTCTTCCCAGGGATGCGATTGCCAGAATCCGACAATCGGGCGATCTCTCTATAATCGATTTCAGCTTTGGGATCATATCGGGATGTCCGCTAAGACCCATGGCGATCACGGCTCCTTTTCTTATCTCATATTCTTCGTCTAAGGACAATTTTTCCAGAAGTTTTGCTGAACCTTCAACCGGCATTCCCTCCAAAGTCTTGATTATTTCAAGTTTCAGACGATTATCAGGCCAGGCGGACATGATTTCCAGGCTCGGTAACGCCTCTTCCGCGCAAACTTCTTTTAAAACACGCAGGATATTTCTGAGAAAATACCATTTCTCTTCATCTAATCTATCCCCCTTATAGCGTTCCACCTCCTCGGAAAGCATCTGCGATATTGTCTCCGCGGAATCATCTCTCATGCTTATCAATATTTTAATAATCCGCGACCTTATATTGATATCCGGATCTGTGATTTGTTCGACCAGTATCTGTATTACTTTCTTGGAACCCAGATTGCTTATCGCCTCCAGGAAATCTCCTGATTCTTCGGACCAATTGTTTTTAAGAAAATCTGATATAACTTCAGACAGCAGATTCGATTCGCTAATTTCCAGAAGCCGCATGGCAACAAATTCCCTTTTACTTTCCGGTTGCATATTATCCGACGTAATCCCCTTCAGCATCCTTGCCAGGAATTTCAATTCCTGCCAGCGTTTCTTCTTCGATGCCTGCCACGCCAGATTGCAGGTCAATTCGGATGCCTCCAGCGTATCCGCCGGAAATAACGCCAGCCTTACCGCCGATCTGCAAAGTGAGGCGAACTCTTCAAAAAACCCGCCGCCGGATATGACTTCGCTTGCGGTAGTCAACAGGTGAAGCCCCTGCTGCCTTATAGCCTTTGTTGGGCCGGATAAAGAATTTATGAGTTGATCCAGAATATCAAACAGGTATTCTCTTTGCCCGCTTGAGGCAAGTTTGAAAACCGTTTTTTTCAGGTATTCGGAGTCTATCTGAGACGGATCGGAGAATTTCAAGGTGTTTATAATCTCTTCGGAGTCCTGGAAGGTTTTCAATTTCAGTACCCTTGATTGGTCAAATATCCGGTTCATTACTATTTCGGGAGCGCCCACTTTTTTAAACAATCCATATATGTCATTCAGAGCACGGTTATCTTCCTGCTGGGACAGGTAATCATTAAACAAACGTTTCAACCCTTCAATGGCCCTGGTATCGATACTATCGTCAAGCCAGTTTGTTGAAAATACGGTGTCTTCCAAAAGTTTTTTCGCGTTTTCACCAGGTAATGAAAGCAGTGATTCTTTGAAAAACCTCGATAAAAATCCGAGACGGAAATCAGCGTTGACATATTTTAAAATGTCATCGTCATCGTTTATACGACCCATATAATAGGCGGAGATAATTGAGGGATTTTTCGATAGGATTCCATTAATTCTCTTCTCCAGCGTCTTCGAGGATTGGCCCGCGGACAGTTCCACATTCTCGAAATGGAAGAGATTGCGTGATTTTTCGATATTTACGGCAATGCTCCCGACGTTTTTTGATTTCAGAGATTGAGCGACTCCATCATCAAAAGGAACCGGTTTGGAAATTAGAATCGATAGCAAATGATATAGATCGTCTATCTTAATATGCGAATAAAGCGCTATGTTGGAGAGCTTATGTTTTTTCATATCCAGGGCGAGTCCCGATACGTACACGGTATCATCGAGCAATATCCCCTCGGCCAGAAGCCTATCTTTGAAGAACTCTATATTGAAACTGTGCTTGAATAAATAGATTTGATTTAAAAGATCCAGCGGCTTTTTCAATGTCTCCTGGGTGATAGGATGACCCAGAGGATACATGGAAAGACGGCGCGAACCACCGTACAGATCTCGAAGAATTTCATGACTCAGTTTTTTAATATCCATTATCGCTCTTCCCCGGTAATATCAAAGCAATACAATTTTCTATCCTCGCCGGCGATAAGTATCTTCCCATCACAGACAAGGGGACGCGTTGTCAGCATTCCATCGGTTTTATACCTGTAAAGAATTCCACCATTAATCTTATCGACAAAATACACGCGATAATCAATACTAACGAAGACGGCGAGATTTTCCGTCAAAGTCGGCCCGGCTTTCACCGGACCCCCTATTTTCCTCCTCCATTCCACGTCGCCGGACTCAAAATCCAGCCGGTATATATATCGGTCGTTTGTACCTATATAAACGCCCTCACCGTCGGAAGCCAACGGGGCTATAATCGGCGATTTTAGATCGATTTTCCAGACTGGCGAGCCATCCGCCGCGTTCAGTCTCCCGACCGAACCTTCGGCGCCGCAAAATACAAGATGATCTTCTACGATTACGGGCGGATTTCGCATCCTGCTTCCGGTATCGTAACACCATTTTGGCTGTCCGGAACTCTTCTCATAGCAATAGATTATTCCGTTATCGCCGGCTAAAAAAACGCCCTCGGATGACCCTGTAATGGTACAGCTGAAATGGACGTCGAGTTTGCGATCCCAGATTCTGACTCCGTCTTCCAGGCTATAGCAGCGAAGGAGATTTTTGCCGTCAATCCAATAAATATTACCGTCCATTACCAGCGGTTCGATAAACGAGCCGCCAAGTTCGGCCTCCCATATGGTCCGATGAATAATCCAATTTTCGACAACAAGCTTTTCGCCGTCCACCAGCAAAACGGCAAGGGAATCCGATATTATAACCGGGGCAACAATAGCGTTTTTATACTTTTTCTCCAGCAGCCGGGAACCGTCAATATTGGATATTATATGCAGTCTTCTATCGGTAGTGGGGATGAGGATTTTGCCGTAAACCGCCGTAGGTTCTATACTTAATTCTCTCTTGAAGGTCCTGGTCCATAAGGGTTCGGTAATATCCGAGGATACCAGCGAAATATACGACGCCCGATTGAAGTTTCCCCCTCCTTGATTCCACGCGCAGTCCGAATCCGCGCTATCTATGATAATTGGAGGTGGTTGGCCGCAACCGGCGACAATTGCTCCCCCCAGGAGCAACCAGGAAAAGTTTTTCCTTAAAAATTCCACCCGAAAAAGAAATCGAAATCGTATGTGTTCGATACGTTTCTAAAGTCCGTTTTCCTCGCAAAGTCAAATCTTAAAACAGTAACATATCCCAGAGCCACCCTGAAACCGAAACCGAAACTTCCCACGAGATCTCTATAATCATCCTCCCAGGCGTTACCGGCATCGAAAAACATCGCGCCGCGAATGGCCTGAAACCTCAACGCTCCGAAGGGAAAACCGATTATGAGGTTGTCCACCAACGGAAATCTCAGTTCGTTATTTATCAGAAGCAGGTTCCTTCCGTAAAAACTCCTTCTCGGATAACCCCGCAGCGACCAGCTTCCTCCCAGATAATACCGCTGCGGATCCTCGCCTACGGAGTGCAGATACATGAGCCTAGTGGCGTATGCCGATGCGGCTCCCAGCCTGAAATATTTCCTGAAATCGACATTGTAGGTGCTGTTGAAATATTTCAGTCCTTTCATATTTATCGACTGCGCCGTACCGATATTTATCCTGGTTCCATCGATAGGGCCGGTGGGATCCCAGATAGACGTATCCTTGATATAGGACAGGGTTAGCGTCGATGTCGTCGCGTTGGTGTCATCAAAAAGCGTCGTCTTTTTCTCTATTTTGCGGACGTATAACGCGCTTTCAATCCGCCTGTACCTGGAAATCGGATAACTGGCGGTCAATAATCCGCCGTAAGTCCGTTCGTCGACAAAACTGTAATAATCATCGGAATACTCGTTGTAGAAATGAAATATTCCGGCGCCGTAATTTATTCTTCTAGTCTTATTGAGGTATGTGGACGCGAAATTCATGCTTTTTAAAAAGGAGCCTTTGGTGTTGGCCGTGTTGAAAAGCAGAAAATACCATTGATGGTTGCCGAGTATATCGGTCAGGGCGAACTGCAGCCCGCCAAGAGTTCCGATTACGGCATCATAGGCGACTGTCGATTGAGCTATATCAAAAGACAACTGAGTCTTATATTTTGCCGAACCTTTAGTCGTTTCACCGGTCAGCTTGGGAAATGACCAGGAATCGGCCAGGTGCCAGTGTTTCGTGGTATAATCCGGTTCATCAAGCCGGACGATCGCTGAATCCGGAAAATCCATTTTATAAATATGAAAACCGAAGTTCTGATACGCCGAAAAAACTATGGTGGAATCGTAATTGGCCACCACCGGATCAAAAATGCCGGTCACGATGTCCGTCAGCTGCATAATACTCCGAGAACCGTTGGTTACATCGTTCAGTACATACAGGTTCATGCTCCCGTTACGGTCCGACGTGAAAATCAAGCGATCACCGGTCCTCGTCCAGCTCGGCGATTCGTCGATATGATTGCCCGAGGTCAACCTGGTAATCTCTCCGGTTTCGAGGTTGTATAAAAAGAGGTTCCGGGAACCCTTATCTCCGTACGCCTGTCTATCCGAGGAAAAGGCCAATAAACTGTCTGTGTAAGAAAAAGACGGTGTCATATCCAGGTAGATATCGTTTGTAAGTTGCCTGAATTCGTCGGTTTCAATATCCACTAAATAAAGATCCGAAATACCGGCTTTGGCCACCCCTTCAAATACTATATGCCTGCGATCGGGAGCCCAAGAGGGGGATGAAATGGAAACAAGTTTTTTGTTCTTGATCTTTTTAATAACCTTACCGCGTTTTGTATCATAAATGTAAAGGGCGTCAGTTTCCTGGGTTTTTGAGGCAAAAGCGATTAAACCATCATCGTTAGCATCAAGACCGGAATCGGTTATGTGAAGAGACTCAAACTGTTCCGATCGGCCGGCTTTTATGAGAGTATTACAGCGTTTTTTCTCGCCTTCAAAAGGCATTTCGGCTATCATGGAGTAACCGAGCCGGTAAGTCTGAAAGGCGATATATTCTTCGCGCCCGTCTTTGGTGTCTTTCAGGAAAATGGTCGGTTTCAGATTATAACCGTCATGCGTTAATTTCTTTCCTACTCGATCCGGCAATTCCTGATATTCTATGTAGGGATAGTAATTTTTCTTAAGATAATATTCCCATTCTTTGCCGATTTCCGTAAGAGTTTTTCCAAATGTAATTCTTATGTTATCGGAAAAATGTTTGCCTTTCCACCAGTTGTCGAATAAATCCGTGATTTTATCATCACCGTAGGTCTCACCCAGATATTTCATTATGGATTGGCCCACCTTATACATCAGAAAAGTACCGGAAATGCTGCCCATGTTGTTGATTGATATTATCCGGCCCGATATGGTCATATCCCGCATAAACATATCCGCCTGGCTATCCCATCCGATAGACCAGTATTCGGCGATACCCTCCATAAACCACAAAGGCGGAGTCGCGACGTTATTTTTTCTATGCATTTTCGTAACATAGGCAAGTTTTTGCATAGTGAAAACATGGACTAATTCATGTCTAACCACATGAGCGAAGTCGGCATAAGAGCCATTAAATGGAACCACAACTCTTTGTTTGAAATATTCGGTAAAACCGGCCACATTTTCAGGTAAAATCCCCGGAATGACATTGGTTTGCTCGAAAAATACGGGAGAGCTGTAAATGATAATCGGCACCCGGTTTTCGATGGTATGGTTAAATTTCTCCTGTAAAAATGTATACGATTCCTCGGCAAGATAAGCCGCGGCTTCCGCGATATCCTTTTCCTCCGGGTAAAAATAGACGTTATAGTGTTCCGTAGTAAGCACTTGCCAATCAAAATCGGTATACTGAATCTTGTTCTGCCCAAAATAGTATTGCGCGTTAGCGGACACCGCAAAAACTAACGACAGGAGGATTACCAATGTTGTAATTGATCTCGAATTCATACAAACCTCCCCATTCCTATTAAGTTAACAGCGATCAAACGCTTAGATGTTCCTGGTATTGCTCCAACTGGCATGAAATCGGCAGGCTTTGAGATTTTAAGGCTTAAAACTTTGATTTTATCATCCCCCATGTCAAATCTAATTAACAATACGCAAAATCAATACCGACATTTGATCTGTTTTGGCATATTGTTTAAACAAGGGCTAACCGGCGAGTTCGGGTTCTTTTCCGCTTTTGCCGATAATTTTTAAAATTATTATAGAAGCTTCGAAAAGCAAATAAAGCGGCAGGCCCATCATGGCCATGGAAAAAATATCCGGAGGGGTGACAATAGAGGATATAACCGCAACCGCGATAATGGCATAACGTCTGCCCTTTCCAAGAAT
>CBFCYP010000001.1:0-66396 GCA_965602185.1 uncultured bacterium | reverse complement strand
CTATAAGTATTGCGTTGCTATGTAATTCCAATGCCCGGTTACATTCTTTAGCTGTCAGGCTGCACGAGGCATGTATAGATACAGGCGAGGATTTGCCGAATTAAGCAGTGATAAAGAAAAACATGAACGGTATCTGTTCGTCGCTCTCTTTGGCGGCAAAATAATTAAAAACTCACTCAAACCACGTTTTTTTATGCCGTAATGAATCAGGGCACCGTATAATTAATACAACCGTTTTTAGAATTGATTAAGTGGTCGGGGCGAGCCGATTTGAACGGCCGACCTCTTGCACCCCAAGCAAGTGCGCTAACCAGGCTGCGCTACGCCCCGACTCGATTTCATAATAATACAGCGTCTGTTTAAATCAAGGGAAAAGTTTGATAAGATTCTCCAGTTCGTTTCTGATCTCCCGCAGAACCTTTTTGATCTCATCTGAATTGGGGCCCAGATCGGCAGTCTGGCTACCCTGTTTGAGGAGTTTTCTGGCCCCCTCGATAGTGTATCCTTCGTCGTGGAGGAGTCTTTTAATACCGGTGACCTTCTTAATATCCTCCGGACGGTAAATCCTGTTCCCGGCGCGGTTTTTCTTCGGTTTTATTTGGGGAAACTCTTTTTCCCAGAACCGCAGGACATACGGCTCCACGCCCACTAATTTGGCGGCTTCAGATATGGAATAATACATCTTGCCCTGGCGTTCCTTAGACATTCCGTTTTTTTCTCCCACTCGCTCCTAAAATTTCAGGAACGATCCTGGTCACCCGCGACTCCATACCGCCTTCGTATAGAATTATATCGATTTTATCGTCGATTGCAACCTGTTTAAAGCTTTTTACGGCCCGGCCCTCGTTATCCCGGCAATAGGAGAAACCTCTTTTCATGACCGCCTTAGGTGACACCACCTCCAGCTTTTCAAATAACGCCTGCGATTGCCGTTTTGAACTATCCATTTTATGCGAGGAATGAATATTGATAAGATTGGTGAGCTCATCGCACCTTTGCGCCCTCTGGACAATCATCTCCATCGGCTTACGGAAACCATACCTCGCGGAAATCTCCGCAAGCTGTCTGTTCGAATCATCGATTACAGACCGGGATATTGTAAAAAGATCGCTCGCGTATCCGGCGATCCGCGACACTAATCCTTCGCCATCGGGGACGGCAATCTCCGCGGCGGCGGACGGAGTCGGGGCTCGAAGATCCGCGACGAAATCGGAGATGGAAAAATCTATTTCGTGCCCCACGGCCGATATTACCGGGATTTTCGATTTAAAAATTGCCCTGCCGACCTCTTCCTCGTTAAACGCCCAGAGATCCTCCAGTGATCCACCGCCGCGCCCGACGATTAAGAGGTCCACATTATCAAGTTCGTTGAATCGTCTAATGGCGTGACTGATCTGGGCCGCGGCACCCTCGCCCTGAACCAGAACCGGCCAGAGTAAAATTTTCACCCATGGGGCCCTACGACGGGTGATATTAAGGATATCCCGGATCGCCGCGCCGGTCGGCGAGGTAACAACACCTATGGTCTCGGGGAATTCAGGTAACGGTTTTTTGTGTTCGGGATCGAACAATCCCTCCTCGGATAATTTTTTCTTCAACTGCTGAAATGACAGTTCCAGTTCACCGATCCCGGCCGGTTGCATTGAGGAAACAACCAGCTGATACTGGCCGGATTTCTCATATACCGTAATCTGCCCGGAGGCTTTGACCTTGATTCCGTCCTGGGGCTCGAAAAAGAGATGTTTCCCCATCCACTTCCACATGACACAGCGTATCTGAGCATTCTGGTCTTTTAAAGTGAAATACCTATGACCTGACGAATGATGAGTGTAATTGGAAATTTCGCCTTCAACCCATACTTTAAGAAAAGAATCCTCAAGTATAACTTTAATTTCTCTGGTTAATTCACTTATTGAATATATCTTATCTGGCATATTACTATATCAAACCATGTCTTGTTTTACACGCTTTAACGGTGTTTTTCAAAATCGACGCTATGGTCATGGGACCTACCCCGCCCGGGACAGGGGTTATCGCTCCGGCGATATCTTTGACCGAATCGAAATCAACATCGCCGACAAGTTTTTTGCCTCTGGGATGGTCGGGATCATCAACCTGATTGGTTCCAACATCGATAATAACAGCTCCCGGCTTGATCATATCACCCTTAAGAAACAGCGCTTTTCCCATCGCCGCGATAATAATATCGGCCTTTCTGGTGAAATCCGAGATATCGGGAGTGCCAGTATGACAGATAGTTACGGTGGCGTTTGTTTTCTTGGTTTTGGTGGAAAGCATGACCGACAGCGGCCTCCCAACCAGAAATCCGCGTCCCATAATTACGACATTCTTGCCTGATGGATTATGCCCGGATCTTTCCAGGATCTCGACAATCCCCATGGGCGTGGCCGGTTCGAACTGGGGTCTTCCAGCTAGAAGCAGGCCCTGGTTTACGGGATGAAAACCGTCAACATCTTTTTTAGGATCGATTAAAAAGGTTATCTCGGGCTCGTCAATATGATCAGGAAGAGGCGATTGCACAAGTATGCCATCAATATCGCTTCTTTGGTTCAGTTCATTAACCAGATCGACCATTTGTTGATTGGTGGTGGAATCATCAAGTTTGATAACCTCGGAATAGATCCCGATTTTCTCGCATGCTCTGGCCTTCATTTTTACATAGAGAACCGAGGCCGGATTATCCCCGACCAGGACCGCGGCGAGACCGGGCACTACATCCCGTTTCTTGAGTTTCTTAATTTCGGTTTTAAGCTCGGACTTAATCTCGTTGGAAATCTTTTTACCGTTTATAATCTCAGCCGGCATAAAATCTAACCTCGAATTGTCTTAGTCATCACTTTCGGGTAACGATTCAAAAATTCTCTTTATGGATTGGGCTTTTCCGCTTTCGGTATCGATCTCGAATTCCACCCCAGCAAAACGAACATCTCCCCTGGCAACCGTAAAGCGGTTGGGAACTCCGGTAACAATGCGATAAAGGGCATCTTCAACCTCAACACCTATAACCGAATCGTAGGGACCAGTCATCCCCGCGTCGGTGATAAAAGCTGTTCCGCCCGGCAAAATCCTTTCATCCACGGTCTGAACGTGAGTATGTGTGCCGACAACGGCGGAGACCCTGCCGTCCAGATACCTTCCCAGGGCCTGTTTTTCAGAGGTCGCTTCGGCGTGGAAATCGACGAGGATAATTTTAGCTTTCTCGGCAATTTCGGGAATTATTCTATCCGCCGTTTTAAACGGGCAATCGATATTCCACATGAAAATACGGCCCTGGAGATTAATTACTCCGATATTGAGATCATTTTCAAGTTCGTAAATATTATAACCGTATCCGGGCGCTTCCGAGGGATAATTCGCTGGACGTAGAAGTCTCGGTTCATCCTCAAAAAAGGAATAAATCTCCTTTTTATCCCAGATATGATTGCCGCTGGTCTGGCAGCCGACACCAAGTTTAAATAAGGAATTGGAAATGTCTCTTGTTAAACCGAATCCCCCGGCGGCGTTTTCTACGTTGGCGACGACAAAATCATATTCTACGCCGTTATTCTTACATCTTTTTAAGAATTGTTCAAGGCAGGTTCGCCCCGGTTTTCCGTTGATATCCCCGACGAATAGAATCCTCAATCTTTTCCTTTCTTAAATATTTCATAAAAAAACCTGTGGGCCTTATGCAAGAACGACGATTCCGGCATATACATTAACACACATCCGGTGAGAGGAACGATATTATATTTTTCGGCTTCTTCCAATACTTCCTTGTCGTATGAACCCCATTGAAACCAGAACCGCTTAATTCCCGAATCGGCCAGCTCGGAGATCAGGCTTTTATTTTTCTTCAAATCGGTGCAGACTATGCAGGCGTCCGGTCTATCGGGAAGCCCTCCAAAATTCGTATAGAATTTCACTCCGTTCTTTTCGCCGCCCTGCGGGTGCAGCGCGTATACTCTTCTATCGGCGCCGGTGAGACTTTTATAGATCCCCCAGGCAAAGTTATTCCTTTTCTTCGACATCCCGATAAGCGAAAAGCAACCGGAATTATAGAACTCCTCGATTCGCTTATCTGGCATAATCCACCGAACGAACCTCTCTGATTACTGTCACTTTAATCTGACCGGGGTACTCCAGTTCGGATTCGATCTTTCTTGCGATTTCGTTGGCGAGAGTGCTGCTTCCGATATCGTCAAGCTGATCGGATTCTACCATAACTCTGATTTCCCGTCCAGCCTGAATCGCGTATGCTTTCCCCACACCCTTGAAGCCGTCGGCCATCTCCTCGAGTTTTTCGAGACGCTTGATGTAGCCTTCCAGGGTTTCCCGCCTTGCTCCCGGCCTTGCTCCCGATATGGCATCGGCCGCCTGTACCAGGACGGCATATGGAGATTCCATGGGAACGTCCTCATGGTGGCTGGCAATGGCGTTTAACACAATATTGCCTTCATTGAACTTTGATACAAATTCGACTCCGATCTCCGTATGAGTACCTTCCGTCTCGCGGTCGATGGCCTTTCCGATATCATGGAGCAATCCGGTCCTTTTGGCTATGTTCCCGTCCAGATCGAGTTCGGCCGCCATAATTCCGCAGATGGTGGCAACCTCTTTCGAGTGCTGAAGCACATTCTGGCCGTAACTTGTACGGAAGTTAAGTTTTCCAAGAAGCCTTATAATTTCGGGGTGGACGCCATGAACGCCGACGTCAAAACAGGCCTGTTCGCCGGTCTCCCTGATAATTACCTCCATCTCTTTTTCAGCCTTAATCGCGATCTCTTCAATCCGTGCCGGGTGGATTCGACCATCGATAATTAACTTCTCCAGGGCCATCCGGGCGATCTCGCGCCTGATGGGATCGTAGCCGGAAAGGATAACGGCCTCGGGGGTGTCATCGACAATAACGTCAATACCGGTAGCCGTTTCAAAGGCGCGAATATTCCGTCCCTCCCTGCCTATAATTCGGCCTTTCATCTCATCTGTGGGCAGACTCACCACCGAAACGCATGATTCGGCCGCGTGATCGGCGGCGCATCTCTGGATCGCCTGAATGATAATGTCCTTGGCTTCCTTTTCCGCAGTACGTTCCGCTTCGTCTTTTATCTCTTTAATCAACGAGGTGGCTTCTCTTCTAGCCTCTTCCTCGAGGTTTGAAATCAGGAGCTTTTTGGCCTCCTCGGCCGTCATTCCGGCTATCTTTTCAAGTTTGACATTCTGTTCCGCAATAAGTTCTCCGAGCTTTTTCTCTTTGGCCTCATTTGTTTTTTCTTTAACGGTAATCAATTTTTCCCGTTGACCGATATCCTTATCTTTCTTGTCCAAAATATCGACTTTGCGGTTTAAATTGCTCTCCTTCGCAGATAATGCCTGTTCCAGTTTCTGAATCTCATTTTTCCTGGAATGAGTGTCTCTTTCGAACTTTTGTTTGGATTTAAACCATTCATCCTTGGCCTCGAGCATGGCCTCTTTTTTCTTTATCTCGGCCGCTTTTTCAGCCTCGGAGACGATTTTTTGCGCGAGGTTTTCGGCGTTAGCGATCCTGGATTCGCCCGTTTTACGGGAAATTAAAAGACCGACAATAAACGCCAGAATAATAGCCCCGGCCCCGATTACTAAATAAATTGGATCCATTGTTCCTCCGTGTGGGGCGGACGCTTTTATATAATCACAGAATTTCGGAGAGTTTTCGAGTCAGTTCGACGATCCTATTTTCAGTTTCACCGCCCGATTCTTCAGAATCCCGGGCCCGAAAAAGTTCGTCGGTAATGTTCAAGGCGGCAAGAACGGCGATTTTCGCCTCCGTGATATTGGGATAAGTTTGCGAAACCTCCCTCATCTGCATATCAAGATATTCCGCGGCCTTCTTTATATATTCCGGATCGACCTGGGAAACTATGCTGTATTGTTTCCCTAGAATCGAAACATTTACTCGAATCTTCTCCACTTTAGCGTCCGCTTTATAATTAAATCCAACTGTCCTCCAAAGCCGCCAGTTTTCCCGCCAGTTTTGAAAGCCTTTTTTTCACCTCTTTGCAATCAAAATAGGTTCGGGAACCGGAAGTATCCGCGATCCTCTTTTCAGCGTCCCTTTTGTAGCTGTCATATTCGGTCCGCAGATCCTCCAACCGGCGCTTCAGAGACATGTTCTCCTCTTCTATTTTTTTATTATTATCCTTCAAACCGGCAATCAATTCGATTGCGCGGCCAACTTTTTCCTCCAGATCATTAATAATATCTAAATTCATAATTATCAACTTCGCAATTCGGCGTCGAATTTCTTTTTTAATGCTTCGGCGATCCTTCCATGAACATCATCGACCTCGTCGTCGGTTAATGTCCTGTCGGGCAATCGATACTTTATGCCGAAAGCCAGACTTTTTTTATTTTCGGGGATGTTTTTCCCCCGATAAAGATCGAAAATCCGGACATCGTCCGCAAGCCCTTTTGAGCTATTTATAATTTCAGTTCGAATCTCTTCAGCCTTAATATTTTCAGCGATCACTATTGCTATATCTCTATCAGCCGAGGGGAACCTGTCAAGTTCTTTTGCTGCAAGCGATTCCGGTATAAGATCAACTATTTTATACATGTCAAGCTCGGCAAAGAATACGTTGTCCTTAATATCAGCTATTGAAAGACATTCATCCGCTAACAATCCCAAATATCCAATACTAATATCGCCAATATATACCTCAAACGAATGTGATTTTTCAAACGCAAAATGAGGTTCAGGCCGAAGTTTTATGCTCCCCAGCTTTAAATAGTCCGCTAAATTCTCTAGCAAACCCTTAATTGTATAAAAATCGCTTTTCCTCTGTTTTTCGCCCCAGAAAACCGGGGCTTCATATCCGGTCAGGGCGATGGCAAGTCGATTTTTCTGAACAGGAAGTTCCTCATTGCCCGAGGGTAAATAGATATCGCCGACTTCATAAAGGAATAGATCCTTTTCCTTGAAATTGATATTCCTTCTGATGACCGGCAGCATGGATAAAAGCATGCTGGGCCGGACGACAGCCATTTCCTCCGAAAGCGGATTCATCACGGTTACCGAGGATTCCAGCAGTCCCAGACGTTTCGTCAGAAAAGAATCCACCAGAGTCAAAGAGAATATTTCGGTTGCACCGGCTCCTGTAAGATACGATTTCACCTGCCCGGTAATCCTCTGCAGTTCGGTTTCTTCGCCGCCGAGCGTGCCGCCCGGACGGAAAACCGGCGGTATGTTTTCAAATCCAAAGATCCTGGCAATTTCCTCAGATAGATCTACTTCCTTTACCAAATCCGGTCTGAAAGAAGGTTGAACCGCCTTTAAAACATTGCCTTTTTTAGTACTTACGTCAAGGCCGTTGAGAATACCGCACATGGTCTCAGCGTTTAATTCCGTGCCCAGCAACAAATTAATATTCTCAGGCTTAAAATCAATCTCCACCGGCACGAATGGCTTGGGGTAAGCATCCACAATCCCCTTTAAAGTTTCGCCGCCCGCGATCTTCGATAGGAGTTTGCAGGCGCGATCATTGGCAATTGGAGCCATTTCGGGATCGGCTCCGCGCTCGAAACGCCGGGATGATTCGGTAGTGAGGCTCAACGCCTTGGAACCCCTCCTTATAGTAACCGGATTAAAATAGGCCGATTCCAGGAGGATATTTGATGTCTTTTCGGAAACCTCCGAAAGCTCTCCCCCCATAATCCCCGCTATCGCGACGCCTGAAACCGAATCGGTAATAAGCAGATGGTCTGAGTTTAACGTGCGTTCCACCTCATCCAGGGTGATGAACTTTTCGCCATCGGAAGCACAGCGCACCACCACCTCAGGTTTTTTGAAAAGGTCAAAATCAAAGGCGTGAAGGGGGTGCCCTAGCTCCAGCATAACAAAGTTCGTAATGTCGACCACATTGTTTATGGGCCTCATGCCAAGGTAATACACCATAATTTTAAGCCATAACGGCGAAGGCGCTACCTTCACGTTTCTTATAACCCTACCGGTATAGCGAGGGCATCCATCGGGATCATCAATTATGATCTTTACCGCGTCGGAAGCCGGTTTATCGATTTCCTCGAGATTAATATCCGGCATTTTCAACTTTCCACCGCCCAGCGCCTGAACCTCCCTGGCGATGCCGAGATGAGACAGGCAGTCGGGACGGTTGGGCGTTATTTCCAATTCCAGAATTGTATCTTTATAATCGACTATCTTATCGAGGGACGTCCCCGGATTAATATCCGCTTGCAGAACGGCGATTTCATCGGCATTGTCCGACAATAACAGTTCCGCTTCGGAGAGAATCATTCCGAAAGATTCTTTCCCGGCGATCTTCGCTTTTTTCAGGGCCCTTCCGGGGATTTTCGAACCTACGGGAGCGAAAAGAACGATCTGATCTTTCGCGACATTGGGAGCGCCGCAAACAATATCGATTTTCTCTTCGCCATCGAAAACACTACAACAGGTCAGCTTGTCGGATCCCTCTATCTTATTGACCTCGACAACCTTCGCGGCAAGTATACCCTGGATATCATTTCCCTTATATTCGAGGGCCTCAACTTCACTGCCTGACATGGTCAGCTTTTCAACGAGCCGCTCAACCGACCAGTCGAAATAGATTAATTTCTGGAGAAGGTTTACGGATATCTTCATCAGAACTGCCTTAAAAATCTAACGTCATTATCATAGAGCAACCTGATATCGCCTATGCGGTATCTTAGCATGGTTATTCTATCCACGCCCATACCGAAAGCGTATCCGGTAACCTTATCAGGATCATAACCGACGGCTTTAAAAACCTCGGGGTCGACCATACCAGCGCCGGAAATCTCCAACCAGCCGTTATTTTTACACACCCGGCAACCTTTACCACCGCAAATCATGCAGGAAAAATCGTATTCCGCTGACGGTTCGGTAAAAGGAAAGAAGTGTGGCCTGAAACGGACCTTAATATCGGGACCGAACATCTCCCTGGCGAATTGAATGATCACGCCTTTCATATCGCCAAAGGTTACATGCTCATCCACAAAAAGCCCTTCACACTGATAAAAAACCGGCGAGTGCGAAGCGTCGGGGGTATCCGAGCGGTAGCATCGGCCGGGAGAAATTATCCTCACCGGCGGTTTTTGAGCCTGCATGGTGCGAATCTGGACAGTGGAAGTATGAGTCCTCAATAGTATGCCCTTTTTAATATAAAACGTATCCGAAAGGTCTCTTGCCGGATGATCTTCCGGGGTATTCAGGGCGTCAAAATTATTGAAGTCAGTATCGATATCGGGGCCGGTGGCTACCGAAAAGCCCATTCCGCGGAAAATATACACAATCCGATCAACCGTCTGCATCAATGGATGCCTGCGTCCCACAAATGATCGTTTTCCGGGCAGGGTATAATCGAAAGCATCTTTTGATTCCGGAACAGAGGTTAAGGTCCCTTCTTTCTGTGCTATTAAATCACCGAGCATTTTTTTCAATTCATTTAGCCGGGAACCGACCTGAGGCCTGATTTGGGGATCGAGCTTTCCGAAACCACGTGATACCTCGGCCAATTTGCCCTTTCTGCCAAGGTATAAATAAGCGACGCTATCGAGAGCCGATTTATCATCAGCTTTTTCGATGGCCGTTTTGGCCTCGTCTTCGATAGTCTTGAGAAAAGTTAATATTTCGCTCATAATGCCGAGACGGGCTTTTACGGGAAAAGCCCGCCAGGAGAGTTTTATAGATTCTTAAAAATCTATAGAATCAAGCGCTCCTGGCAGTTTCTGCCAATTCCGCAAAAGCCATGGAATCCCTGACGGCTATATCGGCCAGCATTTTCCTGTTTAAAGAGACTCCGGCTTTGTTAAGTCCGTCAATAAAAGCGGAATATGACATACCATTCAGCCTGGCAGCGGCATTGATTCTAATTATCCATAATCTTCGAAAATCACGTTTTCTGTTACGGCGATCACGGTACGCGTAGGCCAATCCTTTCTGAACGGTCTCTCTGGCAGTCCTGTACAGCCTGCTTCGTCCGCCATAATTCCCCTTGGCCTGGCTAAGGAATTTTTTATGCCTTCTATGAGCCGCAACATTATTTCTTGCCCTGGGCATTTTCTTTCTCCGTCAATTTTGTCCGTTTAATAAGGCAGCATCGCTTCCACGCGATTCATATCGGATTTGTGAACAAGAGTGGCCTGACGCAGGTTTCTCTTGCGTTTTCTGGTTTTCTTTGTAAGTATATGATTTTTAAGCGGTTTACGCCTTTTTATCTTTCCGGTGGCGGTTTTTTTAAATCTCTTGGCCGCCCCCTTGTTCGTCTTAATTTTCGGCATTGAAACTCCTTTAAAACGCTGAATATATCTAAAAGCAAGCTCAATAGCAATAAAAAATTACGGCAATCTCTTAATCGGTTTCGTTAAAAGCCGTTTATCTGGCCTTTTTCATGTAAAATATTTGCGAGAGATGCCGGCCTTCCATCTTCGATTGACCCTCAGGTTCCGCCAGATCAGCGAGATCGTTTTTCACCCGTTCGATAATCTTGTAGCCCCGATCCTTGTGTACCATCTCACGTCCTCGGAATATTACGAAAACCTTGACTTTAGACCCGTGTTCAAGAAAGTCTCTGATGTGTTTTAGCTTAAATTGGTAATCGTGTTCCTCCGTTTTGGGCCTGAATCTCATTTCCTTCAGGCTGATGGTATGCTGTTTCTTCTTCGCCAGCTTGGCCTTTTTGGAGCTTTCGTAAAGAAATTTCCCATAATCCATTATCCTGCATACTGGCGGCTTGGCGTTCGCGGCCACCTCCACCAGGTCAAGCCCCCTGTCATCCGCTGTCTCTATGGCCTGGCGGATAGGGACGATCCCCAGTTGAGAACCATCTTCGTCGATCAAACGCACCTCAGCAGCTCTTATTCTTCGATTTATTCTGGTACCTGTTTCTCTTGCTATTACGTTACCTCCAGGATGTTATAGGTCAGTTTTTATTCTCAACTTCTTCTTTCAGATTCCCGATAGCATCATCTATCGATATCTCTCCAATGTTACCTATTGTATGTTTTCGGAGCGAAATCGTGCCTTCTTCAATCTCTTTTTTGCCGATAACCGCCATGTACGGGATTTTCATACTCTCCGCGTCTCTTATCTTCTTCCCGATTTTCTCGCGGGAGAGATCGATCCCGGTTCTGAAACCCCCTTTTTTAAAAGTGTCAACTAATTTATCGCCGTATCGGTTCGCAAAATCGGTCACCGGAAGGATTCTAATCTGTTCGGGGGCCAACCACAAGGGAAAATTACCGGCGTAATGTTCGATAAGCACGCCAAAGAAGCGTTCCATGGATCCCAGCAAGGCGCGATGAATCATGATGGGCTGTTTCCTGGAACCGTCGTCGGCGATATATTCGATCTCGAATCTATCGGGAAGATTGAAATCGACCTGAATCGTGGTGCATTGCCACGAGCGGCCGAGATTATCCTTAATTTTGATATCGATTTTGGGGCCGTAAAAAACCCCCTCGCCGGGATCGATTTCGTATTTTGTCTCCGTCGCCTCCAGGGCGTTTTTTAACGCGTCGGTTGCCCTGTCCCATCCTGCGGTGGTTCCAACGAACTTCTCGGGGCGAGTGGAAAGGTAAACGTCGAAATTATCGAATTTAAAGGTTCTCAGGAAAAAGAGGTTGAATTTTATGGTTCTCTCGAGCTCTACCTGCAACTGATCGGGACGGCAGAAAATATGAGCATCGTCCTGGGTAAATCCCCTGACGCGCATGAGGCCATGCAAGACTCCTGAACGTTCATAACGATATACTGTGCCCAATTCGGCCCATCTGAACGGAAGATCCCGGTAGCTCCTGGTTTTAGACTTATAAATATGAATATGAAAAGGGCAGTTCATAGGTTTTATCTCGTAGTTAACCTCGTCAATCGCCATGGGGGAATACATGTTTTCCGAATAAAAATCTGTATGCCCCGATTTGTCCCAGAGATCCAGTTTGGCTATATGGGGCGAATATACGATATCATACCCGTTTTTGAGGTGTTCCTCCCGCCAGAAATTTTCGATGATGGTTCTTACAATCGCTCCGCGAGGGTGCCAGAGAACCAAACCTGAACCGACGGATTCCGAAATTGAGAAAAGATCGAGATCGCGGCCCAGATAACGGTGGTCGCGTTTTTTGGCCTCCTCGATTTTGCTCAAATGCTCATCCAGCATCTTTTTATCGGGAAAACTCACCCCATATATTCTCTGGAGCATCTTATTTTTCTCATCGCCTCGCCAGTAGGCTCCGGCGATTGAAAGGAGCTTAACGGCTTTTATGTGACCTGTAGAGGGTATATGCGGTCCCCGGCACATATCCATAAAGTCGTTATGACTATAAAAGCTGACATTTTCATCCTCCATTTCGGACGCCATCTCAGCTTTATATATATCTTCCTCGTCCTTAAACCTTGATATCGCTGCCTGACGATTTTCCTCGGTTCTTTCAAAAGGAAGATTCTTTGCGGCCAATTCCTGCATTTTCATTTCGATAGCGACAAGGTCTTCCTCCGCAAGTTTGTGATTCATATCGAGATCGTAATAAAACCTCGATGAAAAATCGTCGGGAACAGCCGGTCCGATGGCCAGTTTCGTATCCGGAAACAGCTTTAGAACCGCAGAAGCCATCAGATGCGCCGAGGAATGCCAGAAGATCTCCCTACCTTCGGGGTCATCAAAAGTAAGAATTCTCAGAGAGCAATCGGTTTTTATGGAGCAAGATAGGTCTACAACGGTTTCATTAACAACCGCGCCCAAGGCTTTTCTGGCCAGCGAATTGGAAATCAATTTCACTATTTCGGCCGGAGTGATACTCTCTTCGAACTCTTTTTTCGAATTGTCGGGAAACCTTACTGTAATCATTACCTAAATAAAAATCAGCTACCCAAAGAGGGCAGCTTAGACTTCAAAACCTCCAGACTGTTGCCGCCTCTCATACACAATGGTGGGCGATACTGGAATTGAACCAGTGACCCCTTGCATGTCAAGCAAGTACTCTAACCATCTGAGCTAATCGCCCCGGTAAAATTATCGGCAACAAAAGTCCAAATTTAATATTACTTAAATCCACTCGAGGCCGATCGATATTTCGCCGGTCTCCAAAAACACACACATCATATGACAACCGAATTCGAAACCGGTCATCAAGGGTTAATATACTTTTCCATAAAAAATCGGGCAAGGAAAAAATCTCAAAATGCAGTTGTCGCATCTAAAATCGTTATATGGACTATTTTTCGGATTTATACCGGATTTCAACCCATTCCCTGGGCCATTTTCAGAAACGTTTCGGCTTTGGCGTATTCGCTTCTCAGCATTTCCAGCATCCGATCCGTCGATGATGACTCCACACCGAGAATCGTCCAAACGCTTTGATAGAAAGGATTCTTTCTTTCGATTATATTATCATCAGAAAGTCCATTTTTATGGCCAAGATAATCAGCCAGATGAATTACGGCGGACAGGATATTGGTCGGCAAGGCTTCTTCCGAATGGTGGTTCATAATAGCGTCGCAGATCTCTTCCGGAAGATTCCATTTCCCTGCCATATAGCTTCCCAGATGGGCATGATTAAATTGCAGAACATCGGATTCAATATCAATCTCCGACATCGCTGATTCTTTCTCCTGTATGGCTTTTATTTTCAGATATTCATCGGGGAGATGAGAGATTAATATTAATTTTCCGATATCGTGTAAAAGACCTCCCGAAAAGGCTATTTCCGCCTCCTGGAGGTTCGATGTTTTTCTGAACCTGCTGATAATTTTAGCCATAAACGCCACCAGGAGAGAGTGACGCCAGAAGTTTTCCAGATATTCGGTGTCAAGGACCTTGTTTTTCGAAAATGCATCAAAAACCGACGCCGAGATGACCAGCGATTTGATGGCATCCAGGCCCAGAATAACGATCGCCTGTTTCACGTTGGTTATCGTTCTGGGAATGCCATAAAAGGACGAGTTTGTGAGTTTCAGCACTTTGGCGGTGAGCGCGGGGTCTTCGGCTATGATACCGCCGATTTCATAGGCTGAAGTATCCGGATTATTTATAACTTTCGTAATCTGCGAAAAAACGATCGGAGGGGTGGGAAGGTTATGAATCTTATCTACGATAATTTTAAGCTTTTTTTCCGTAGTCTCAGTTGTAGCCTGCATTATTAATTTTTCTCCCCGGATAGATAAAATTTTTCAATCAGCTTTTCCGCCAGCCTTTCTATAAATTCGGGAGTATCATAATAACCATCGGCAATTTTTTGTCGAACTTTCGAAAGTTTAATTTCGTGGGAAGCATCATGCGAAATTTTCGCGGTCCCGGAAACGCTTTCAGGGCTGTAAATTGCTTCCTTTGCCATCTCCCCCGGTTTGATAGAATCTTTGAGATCGGGCGCATGCCGGGAGATTTCAGCTCCGGTAACAGCAGCGCGATTTATGTTCAGCTCTATTCTGTCTTTTCCGGAAACTATGCGCTCAGACTTGCCGGGACCAGCCGAAACTTTCACTCTTGAATCAGCGTTTTTTGAGATTGTTTTTCCGTCGCCATCGCCGGAGGCGTAATGATCGACGGATTTATGAGTTTTTGGATTGACGTTGGTCGGTGGGATATTATTATTAAAATCGTTAATCTTCATAATCGCATTATCTCATTGTCTGTATCGGCGAGTCGCGCGAATATCTTAGCTGGTTTTATCGAAATACACGGGCGAGGGTTGCGTTGCAGTTTTATACCCGCTGATTTTGCCCATCTCGACCGTGTCACCCAGCTCTTCCTTAAGATCCTGATAGGATTTTTTCAGGTTTTCAGCCAGCTTATCCATAAGCCCGTAATTTCTTTTCGAGATTTTAATTATGCCATCCAGTATTCTTTTGATTTCATCATCGCCGGAATTTAGCATCCCGGAAAGACTCGTATAATCGGACTCGAGGCGGGCGATGTCATAATCGGTGTTTTTTATTTTTTCAATAATACTGTCGATATTCTCGCTTTTATCACGAAATCCATCAAGCTCCCTATTTTTAAGGAGATTTTCCTGTTCGATCAGGATCTTCTCCATATCTTGAAAAAGGCGTTTTTTGGATTCCAGGAGTGCGACCAGCTTGGCCTTGGAATTATTCACTACACCTCCATCGAGATTAATTGATTCTCCGGGTTATTGTTGATTCCCGGGGAAGATTTTCCGGGATCTTCAAATTCCATTTTCTCCCAGGCTTCTTTTATCTCGCTGACGAATGGAATGATTTCATCCAGTTCGTCTACATTTTGGGACACGTTCGCCATGGTGATCTTTTCCACAAAATAAGAATAAAGGGCTGATAGCCTTCTGGCGAATTCTCCGCCCGATTCGAGATTCAACGTTGCCAGCAGATGCAGGAAAATGTTTCTGGCGCGGTCAAGTTTTTCATGGGTGCCGGGTATGTCTCCCGCGGCGATCTTTTCTTTTCCTTCCTCCATTAATCTTAACGAGGATTCATAAAGGAAAACTATGAGCTCCCGTTGACTCATATTCCTGATTTTAACATCTCTGTACGTTTTCAGCTCTTTATTTGCCACTAATTGCCCCGCTTATAAAATTAATTAGTACGATATCATACCGCTGGACCTATTATTGTAAGCCGAAGAGGAATTTAAACTCGCGAGGGCGGAGGAAAGAAACATCTGCTGACTCTGTAACTTTCCGATCGCCTCTTCCATAGCGATAAATTGTTTGTAAAGACTTTGCCTTTTGACTTCAAGCTGTTCTTCCATTCTCTCTATTTGCTCCTTAATATTGTTAATTTGCTTTTCAATGGTTTTGGTTCTCGAATTCAAAATTCCATCGTTTGCATCGGTGTAAGCGTCAATTTTCTCGCTCAACATAGCGGCGATGCCTTTGGTTAGGGTAATCTTGCCCTCTGCGCCGTCGACCAGCAGATCCGGCGTCAGGCTAACCTTGAGTTTCAGACCGGCGGTATTTTCGTTGTCGTCGTCTCCTGTAAGAACCTGGCCCACCCCCGTTGCCGGTTCACCGTTTATGGTGCCTTCGATGTCGGTGCCGTCGGTAGACGTCCCCTCTGAAAGCCCCAGTATGGAATGCGCGCTCCAGGCGGGTTCGACATCAAGATTAACTTTGGAATTTGAACCCCAGATGGAGGACGTTATTTCGAAATGACCGGTATCTCCGTTATTCACCCATACAACCTCCACCTCATTGGAACCCAGAGATTCATCGGCATTGATTTTTTCCTCGATCTCCGCGGCAAGATCATCACCACTGGTATAAATCCTCGCTTCAAGCGAAATTTCTCCCGAAGTTGTCCCGTTTACCGATATTTTTATTCTGTTATTATTATTGGTCAGATCGATATTAGATAGCGCCGGGCTATCAATGGACACTCCGGCATAGGTTCCCCGGGTGGCAGCCTGAGTGATATCGACGTCATATCCGCTTTCGGAGGGGACTGCATCCGGGCCCGCAGACAGAAACTTAACATATCCGTTGTCGGAATTGCCTGACGCCAGAAACAGCTTTTTCACCGCTTCAGGATCATCATTTAATAACTCCGTCAAAACCGAGGTATTGACGCTCAGCTTTCCATGAATATCAAATTTCACTCCGACGTCTGAAAGTGTTCTGAGATCTCCATCCAATCCCCTGACTCTCCGGGTAATATCGGATCTAATATATGAAAGCAGATTCACCAGGGAGATTTCGCCCAGCAGCACACCGGCGGTATTGGCTTCGGCGTTAAAACTCATCTGTTGATCCACAAACTCCGCGAACTCGTTGTATTTGCTGACCAGATCCTGAACCGTGGATAAAATGCTGGAATGGTCCGTATCAACCGTTATTCTAATCGAACCCGAGGAAACATCATGCAATTCCAGGGTAACTCCATCGATGAGCGTTGTCACGGTATTGGAGGAGGATGTGACAACAATGGGAGAACCGCCGGAACCCTGGGAACCGAGCCTCAGGATCGCATCCTGACCGGCTTGAATCGTAGGCGCCAGAACCTGCACCTGAAACGTATCCCCTCCCACGAGAACGCCCGAGGAAAACGACAATGTCAACCCGTCCGAGCCATCGCCCGTTAAAACCACTTCATCCGTGGCGGGATTAAAAGTAGAAGGAATTGTTATTGAACCGGAATTCGTGCCGTCGGTCCAGTTTATGGCGATTTCATCAACGCCGATGGTCTTGGGCGTTGAACCGTCTATGGTGAAGTCATAGATCTTATTGACAGTACCCGTGTAACCGGCGCCGGCTCCCAGCGACGGATTTGAAGTCGCATTCGGCGACCATTCGATTTTTTCGGGAATATCAAAATAACTGGTACCGAAATCGGGCTGGGTTCCGCCTATAAGATCAGTCGTCACCGTAATCTCGCTATCCGCCCCGGTTTCGTTGGCTGACAGGATCAGCCTGAAGGGATTATTTCCCGATCCGTCGTTTATAATTGCCGCGGTCACTCCCGCGCCGGCGTCATTTATAGCCTGTTTCAGCGCGTTCAGACTATTGCTGCCGGCTTCCATATTAATGGTAATAGGGGAGCTGCCTCCAACGGAGATCTCGATTGTACCGGTACCCACTATAGTTTGATCGGAGGAATAGCCCTGGCTCGCTATCTGCTGATTTTGAGCCAGTTGATCCACAGAGACGAAATACGTTCCGCTGGCCGAACTTCCGCTTCCGGTTGCGGATATTATATCCGAATCCGAGGACGTAACCGAGATTTTATCCCAAAGAGACGCTTTTGATAAAACATCGGCCTGAGTCTTGAATGCCAGAAGATACGAGTTTATAGTCTGCCAGCTGGTAAGTTTCTGCGTGTATTCGGCCTGCCTGGCCAGATAAACATTCTGTTTTGCCCTCTCGGCTTCAATGATACTGTTTATAATTTCAGTAGTATTTAGACCTGAATATATGCCGTCAATGGTTCCTGATGCCATTTCAATGCCTCCTGTTAAACGGGCCGTTACCGCAGACGGCACCCGCTTTCAGAAAAACAAAAGGGATACTGCGTTATTCCATTATTATTATCGGAAACAACTGCTCTTTTTTAACATATTGAGACATATTTACCGGCAAAGAACCACTTTTTTATTCACGATAATACGGGCAAAAAAAAGGGGGATGGTTGAATCCCATCCCCTCTATCCTTCAGATTATGAATATTAGCCGAACAGTGAAAGCACAACCTGCGGGAGCTGGTTGCCCTGCGCGAGCATGGCAGTACCGGCCTGCATCAGTATCTGGTGTTTGACGAATTCGGACATCTCTCTGGCCATATCGGTGTCGCGGATATTGGATTCGGAGGCTGTCAGGTTCTGAGCGGCGATTCTGAGGTTGGTCAGGTTGGATTCCAGGGTATTCTTCTGGAAGGATCCCAGGGTTCCTCTGATATTGGTAACCTGGTTAATGGCCGCGTCAATAATGTTCTGGGAATCCTGAGCGCCCTGGGCCGTGGTAACATCGATTTCGGCAAGGCTCGAGAATATATTGCTATCGAGGTTCTGGCCGAGATATGATGCTGAGAGATTACTGATCGCAATCTTGGCGGTTTGCCCGACATTGGCGCCGATCTGGAAGACGAGGCTTCTGTCGGTAACGTATAGCTGCTCGGTGCCGCCATCGGATTTCAGCGAGAGGCGCATCTTAACCCATTCATCTCTCTGTGAGTTGAAGACGGTTGTTTCTTTACCGGCCGTAACGATCTCTTCGGTGCCGCCGTCAAGCCTGACCGAGAAGGTGCGGGCTTTGACAGTAAGCAACATATTACCAATGTTGATTCCACCATTAGTCTGGGCCGGAGCCGCTGTCATGGTTACAGAGCCGCGGGTATTGGCGTCCGCGCTGGTATAGAGCGTCTGATCCTCATTGGAATAAGAGGCGGCGGTGTAGAAGTAACGAACATCGTTTATCGAGTTGTTGTAACCGTCGAATCTTACGATGGCGTCAAGGCCCTTGTTCGCGATCTGGTCGACCGTCATTCCTATGGAGTTGAAAAGAGCCGTTGAAGTGCCGGTTCCGGTCATATTCAGCCTCAATGAGAACTTCGAGCCTTCGTCCATGGTGTAAAATCTCAGTTTGCTCTGTCCGCCTTCGGTAACAACCGTCGCGTAGACCTTGTTCGCCTGACCGACAGCCGTATCGCTAAAAGTACCGAAGTTGGCGGCCAAAGCCATCTTGCCATTAATTGTGGCGGCCAACGCTGAAAGCGTTGAAAACGTTCCGCTACCAATAGCGAAGGTGGCGGTTTTGGTGAAAGCGTCAACCAGAGTTGAGCTGGAGGCAAATTGAGCCGTAACCGAAATCTGATTGTGAGAACGTCCGCGATCATTCTGGCTCTGCAAAGTGGAAAGACCGGCGGTCACTGTCGCGTTTGTCGAGGTGATGGTGCCAACGGCCAGCGAGTAGTTGGTGCCTTCCTGGGTTGTCCTGACGCGAATGGCGTCGGGTGCGCCGAGGGTAGTGGTGGCCTGAAGCTTACCGGCCAGATAGGTGTTTGAGTTGATGGCTGTATTCAGCCTCGAAGCGATATTGTTGGCCAGATCACCGGACGCGACGGCATCGGTTCTGATGGTAAGAGTCTGCATACCAACGGCGTTGTTTCCGGCCTCCTGGAAGTTGAGCTGGAATGTAATGGTGTACTGGTTGTTGTTGGCCAGGGCCGTGAAGTTCGTGGCGCCCCGGACATATGCTTCGCGAATCGAAGCGGCTGTACCTGTTAATGAGATGCCATTACCCCAGGCGTCGAGAGCGGTTATAGCCTCACCCGTCTTAACCGCGCCTGATGAAGCCTGGATAACGTCGAGATTGTGTACGCCGCCGGCCAGATTCCAGGAACCCGTGGGGGTGCTCAACCCAAGACTGGAAACGTCGAGAGTGGCGGACGAATCGGTCAGCATAACAGATGTAGTGCTGTGAACGCCATCGCTTAAATTCGATTCCGTAACTGTCAGTCCGGAAACATTGGCGGTGGTGATGGCCGCTACGTTGGCCGCTGAGCCGTCGAGCAATTTCTTCGTGCCGTATTGAGTGTTGGTAGAGATTCTGTCGATAGTACGAATCGCGTTGGTGATTTCAGCCTGGTCAGCAGCTAACTGGTTGTCGTCATTGACACCCTCGTTAGCGGCGTGAATGGCCAATTCCCTCATACCGATAAGCAGGTTGTTAATCTCGTTGAGGGCTCCCTCAGCGGTCTGGATCATATTGATCGAAACCTCTGAGTTCTGTACGGCGCGATTCAGCCCGGCGATCTGAGCGCGGAACTGCTCGGATATAACCAACCCGGCCGGATCATCGGCTGCCTTATTGATACGGAAACCTGACGACAGTTTCTCCATCGTCCTGGACATCTTGTTGGTCGTAATCGTCAAATTACGCCAGGCATCCAACGCCGTGATGTTGTGGTTAATTCTTAGTGCCATTTAACTTCCTCCTTGAAATTATGCTAACGTCCCTTCTGTTAACATTTTATTGTTAATTATCATGCTTATTGCATTTTCTGATCATTTCGCCTAACTGTAATCCGCTCACCCCCTTGGAGAAGATGACCTATGTCTGATAGATATTTAGATCTTCTGAAATCTATAATCGACAGGAAGATATGGACGCTTTAATCCAAACAGATTTTTTTTGAAACAATTAACTTATTGCGATTCAACAGATTCCGTAAATCGAGCTATTTCTTCCAGCCGATTCTTTGCGATTTTGTTATCGGGATTTGATCGCAAAACCGCTCTATACCCCATTTTCGCCGAATCGAGTTTGCCCAGATTAAAGTAGCAGTCCGCAAGCCGTAAGATGGCATCATGTTGTTCGGGATACGCCGCGACATATTTTTCGTAACGCCCGATGGCCTTCCAGTAATTTTTGGCGTTATAATAAATATCGCCTAGCGTGGCGTATGCTTCGGGATCATTCGGGAAACATTCCAGGTATTTTTCCAGATAAGCGGTGGACTCGTCAAATTTATTCTGCTTCATGAGGCAGACGGCGAGATTTCGATAAGCCAGCGCAAAATCCGAAGACAATTTCAGGGTTCTACGGTAAAATTGTTCGGCAGAGGAGTAATTCTGTTGTTTAAAAAAGCAGTTTCCCAGGTTGTTCAGCGCTGCGGGATCGCCCGGAGATACCCTGGATTGCTCCCGGTATTTTTCCGCGGCCGATATGAAACTTTTGGAATGGTACAGTAATTCTCCCTTGGCCGCCAAAGCCTGGGGTGAGTTGGGAGTATTTTTCAAAGCCCTGTCAACCGCTTCGGAAGCTTTTTTTAAATCCCCTTCGAGCGATGCCGCTCCCGCCAGTCCCAGAAGCGAGGAGTTGCCGGAATCATCATATCGCAGAGCTTTTTCAAAGCTTTCGGTCGCCTCCTTATGGTTGCCGAGATTAAGATGTGCCTCGCCAAGAAGAACATAAATTTCGGAATCCTCATGTCCGTTTTCTATGGCTTTGCCGCAATGAAAGACGACCCTATCAAACTGTTTTTTCTGCCTGTAACATCGCGCGATAAGATGTTGCGTATATTCGAAATCTCCTACTTCCTCAATAACTTTATGGAAATACTCCAGGGCTTTAGCGATGTTATTCCTGAAATATTGAGAGAGCCCCAGCCCGTAATAAACCGCGAAATGACTGTTAAGATTATTTAATATCAATCCCATCCATTCACGATGCTCCGAGAAGTTTCCCCGTACTTTCAAATACCGCAAGAAAAGCTCATCGGCTTTATCATAATTACACTGTTTTGAAAAGACGTAGCCCAGATTGAACAGTGGATCGAGATAATCTTCTTTGATCTCAAGAGCCTTATAAAAATATTCTTTGGCTTTTTCGTGATTGTCGAGTCCGACGTATGCGCAGCCGATCTGATCCAGCGCCATTACGTAAACATGCCTGCGGTCGACATTATCCGGGCTTAATATTTCAATTACCCTTCGGGCGTGCTCAAGGCTTTTCTCCGGCTCGGCGAGCCCGCGATATATTTGCGCCAGGTTAAAATGCGCGAAAGCGTTATCGGGATTTTCCTTCAATTGCTCTTTAAGGAGTTTTTCGGTTCTCTTCCCTTTGGCCTTCATCTGCTCGTCCGAAAGACCGTAACCGTGATGATAAACTTTCAGTTGTGTCGATAGAGTTATGCCGTCCATTACCAGTTGATTATGGACAATTCCCGAATAGCGATATTCCTTTTTATTTCTGAATAGCCTGTGGGAGTTCAAAAATCCGGTACGGCCGCCTTGAATTTTGTTGTATACGACAAAAGATACCGCGTCGATATCTTTACGACGAACGGCGCCACGGATCATATTGTGCTCCGACGGATCCAGTTCTTCATCGGCGTCCAGGATCAATATCCAGTCTCCGGTGGCGTAGTCTATGGATTGATTTCTATGGTAGGAAAAATCGTTCTGCCAGGGATGCTCATATACTATCGCGCCATATTTCCTGGCGATATCCATAGTAGGATCCGTAGATCCGGTGTCGACAACGATTAATTCGTCCGCAAGTCCTTTCGCGGATTCCAGGCAACCGGGCAGAAATTTCTCCTCGTTTTTAACAATCATACAAAGAGAAATTTTCTGAGGTTTATCATCAATAGTCTCTTTCAGCTTTATTAAATTACTATTGGCAATTTCATGCCGAGGATCGATTTTCAGGGCTTTTTTGAAACAGGCTTCCGCGGCTGTATAATCACCCATTTTCTCCAGAACCACGCCCCGATTTACAAATGCGTCTACGTCTTTCGGATTTACCGCGATGATTTCATCCAGGATCGTGAGCGCCTCATCAAATTTCTCCGCATCTCCATAAACCAGCGCTTTGGCGTTTTTTAAACCGACCTCATAGGGAAACAGCTCAATCCCTTCATCAATTACAGATATGGCGTCATCGAGGTAATCATCTTTCTGGAGGTTGCTGGCATATATTATGCGCCAGAAATGATTTTCAGGATGAAGCGATACGGCCTCCCGCTGATACCGCAACGATTTCTTGAAATCGAGCGTTCGGCGCGCCGAATCCGAAAGTACCCACAGGACGTCGGCGTAGCTGTTATAGGACCGACTCAAATGGGCGTCTTTCAGAGGGTCGCAACTCTCCCTTATTTTCAGATACTCCTCCCCCGCTTTCAGGGATTTTTCATATTCGGATCGTTTATAATATATGTTGAATTCAAGAAAACAGGCATCCAGATAATTGCCAAAAATATGGCGGGCTTTATTCAGATTATTCAGAGCCTCTTCAAACTCTCCCTTTTCGACCAGGGATAATACCAGGCCAAAATATCCGGCCGCCAGATCCTGTTTAGGGCCGGATTTTTCCGCTTTTTTAATTATATCATTATAATTTTTATGCGGGTTGACGGTCATGCCCGTCGCCGCCGCGTTTATTTCAAGATGCGAGAGTTCTTTTATTTTAAAAGATGTTTTATTCCTATCCGTTTTTTTCTTTTTACCCATCTGCTTAAATTATCCTTATGATCAGTTTATTTGATTTGCCAGAACTTCGACCCGTCCTTTTATGGGGACATCATCGGGGAATTTAGATAAATATTTTTTATAAATATCCAGAGCTTCTGATTTCTTCTGCACCTGTTCGAGAGCCTGACCACTCATCAACATGACTTCGCCGATTCTATCGTGGGTCTTCTCTTTTAAAGGATTGAATTTGTCTCCGGCGGCTTCGTAAATCTCTATATAGCTTTTTGCGAATTTCGGAATCCTGTCAATTTCTCCGTTAACGGCCGCTATTAAAATCTCAAAATAAACCAGATCGAGGTAATTGCCCAGTTTCAGCCGCGCTTCATAACATACCTTTCTGGCGTCCTCATATTTATTCATTTTAAAGCATGACAGACACCAGATATAATATGCTTCTGCAGCCAGTTTATGTTGATCGGTTCCGTCAACAGCGTTTACCGCTTTTCTACAATAATCAATAGTCAATGAATATTTTTCTTTGCCGAAACTGTTAGCGGCCAGTTTTAATATTTTTTGCAAATCCGACAATTTTCCCGTAGATGCCGGTTGCGTGTTCTTACCGATTTCATTAAACCGGGTGGTGTTATTCATAATGTCCCTTTCATGATGATTCCACGGTTTGTTTAATCCGAGATCCTTTTTTTTCGGCTTTATACTTTTTAAGTATTTCAATTACACGGTTTTG
Source organism: uncultured bacterium (assembly GCA_965602185.1). Lineage (GTDB taxonomy): Bacteria > Zixibacteria > MSB-5A5 > UBA10806 > UBA10806. The sequence continues at coordinate 42,258 of CBFCYP010000001.1, read as the reverse complement.
TTCATCCATGGTGATGCCGTTATACAATGGCAAGCTCATGATGTTTTCGAACGCGCTCAACGATTCCGGGTAACGGGATTCTTCAATGCCGTATTTATTCGAATAATAGGCTGTATGGGGTATGGAATAGGTTCCGATGCCGGCCTCGATATCATATTCTCTCAAATGATCAATAATTTCATCTCTATTACCGCCCGGAATAAAGGCAATATATGTCTGATAATTCAGTTTGCGGTTCGCTTGAGGCAAACAGGGACGTATACAATCCATATCCGCTAGATTTTTATTGTAAAAATCGGCGGCCGTTATCCGCTCCCGCAGGGTTGTATTATAACGCTTCATCTGCGAAACTCCCATAGCGGCCTGAAATTCCGTCATTCTATAATTAAATCCCGGCATAACAAAATCGACGCCATGGGAGAAATCCTGACCATGATTACGCAGCCTTTTTATCTTTTCGGCAAGTTCGAAATCGTCGGTAACCACCGCTCCCCCCTCGCCGGTGGTCAGAATCTTTCTGGGGTGAAAGCTGAAAACGGCCAATCTTCCGAGGTTTCCGCACCTGACGCCCGCTATAGAAGAACCCAGCGCGCAGGCGGCGTCCTCGATTACGGGGATATCATATTTGGCGGACAGGGCGCGAATTCTATTTATCTCAACCGGCCATCCAAAATTATGAACAATCATCAAGGCCATTGTGCGGGAGGTGATGCTGTTTTCAATTCTGCTTATGTCGATATTAAAGCCGTTCGGCTCGGAATCGATAAAAACCGGTCTGGCGCCTAAGATCTCCACGGCATTGGCGCTGGCGGGGTAACTGAAAGCCGGCACGATAACGTCATCGCCCGGCCCGATACCCAGGGCGAGCAAACCGAGATGCAGGGCGGCGGTACCGGATGAAACGCAAACCGCATAGCGAACCTTTAGATATGTGGCCAGTTGCCGTTCGAATGTTTCAACCATCCGGCCGCAGACCAGCCGGCCCGATTTCATACTCTTTGCCGCTGACTCAATATCAGCATCCAGCAAGGCTGGCTTCGAAAGCGGTATTCGAATGAATTCTGTCATAATACCAATCGGCTGTTAATTTTAAACCCTCCTCGAGATCCACCCCGGGCTGAAAACCGAGGATGGACCTGGCCTTATCTATATTGGGAATCCTCAGCTCGACGTCGACTACATCCTTGTCAACAAAGACGATTTTAGATTTGGAATAGGTCACCCTGATAGCGGCCAGCGCCAAACCATAAATGGTAACCGTGCCGCGGGGATTTCCTATATTGAAGCACTCTCCGACGGCTCCGTCATTCTCAAGAACCGCCAGGATGGCGTCCACGATATCGTCAATATAACACCATGACCTGATTTGATCGCCGTTGCCCCTGATTATAAGATCTTCGCCCTTCAACGCCCTGGTAATAAAATGATGTACGGCGCCTTCGCCGACCTGTCCGGGGCCATAAATATTAAATGGCCGTATGGTCGTCGTGGGGATATTCTTTTCTTTGTAATAACTGTAGGAAAGGTGCTCCCCGGCGAGTTTCGAGACGGCGTAGGTCCAGCGGGCGTTTCCCACCGCGCCCAGCGACGTCGAGTCTCCCTCTTCGGATCTATAAGCATACGATCCGAAAACCTCCGACGTGGAAAAATCGACGAATCGCTCAAGCGATGTAAGTCCCGAAGCCGCCTCCAGCATATTGGAGGTGCCGATCATGTTTACCCGCATGGTATTTACGGGGGATTTTATTACGGTATCTATACCGGCGATGGCCGCGAGATGTATGACAATATTAGTGCCGTCAATATGTTTCTTAATGTTTTTGAAATCGAGAATGTCGCCGCGGCAGGAGGTGAGATTGGGATGTTTTTCGAATCTTCTGCCGTTCAGGCTGTGGCGCGCGTAGGTGTCGTATATTACAATCTCATTATGATCGATCAGCCGGGCGATGAGAGCGGAACCTATAAAGCCGGCGCCCCCGGATAGAAATATCTTTTTACCTTTTATCACGTCATTCTCCCTATGTTAGAAGAAACATATCGCGGTCATCCACAATCCTGTGTCCGTTCATCACCAGGTCGTATATCCAGACATATTGCCTTATGAGTTTCATGGGATCATGATGAGTTCTGGCCCAGATCTTGCCCGCGTTTCCGATACGGGTAATCTCCTCTTTGTTTCTGAGGAGGTATTCCAGCCTGTCATATAGATTCTCTTCGGTGACGTAAACGACGGGATTATCCGGATGATAGCTGGAGGCGAAGTTCGAAATCCCGCACAGGACGGCGTGGCCCGCGGCCATGGACTCGATGGCGGATAAACCGTAAATACCGACGGAGATCTGATCATAGGTCATGTGACAGCGGCTTTTTATATCCAGGCATTCCTCGTTTGATTTACGTTCTATCAACTCCACCTCAAAGGGATAATTTTTCTTTTTGAGCTTCTCGACGACGGAGAGAAAGAGATCGGTTTTTTTAAACTGGCGATTGGTGGGCGGGTGGCAGATCCTGATTGTATCGGTAGGCTCGGAGCATTGTTTTATTCTCGATAAATCACACATGATATTGGTATGGTAGAAAAACGGCGCGTTTTCCAGCATGGTATAATCCCAGCACGAAAGCCCGAGAATTCTGTTCTGAGTGTGCCACCTGTACAATTGAACCGAGTTGGTTCTTATCTCGGAGCCGTAATATTGTATAAGAGAATTATCCGGTTTCAGGTGTTCTTCCCAGTTTACGCTTTCAACAGGCTTGGGAAATCTTCCCATATGATAGAAGTCCGCATGTTCGACAATATCCAATGCTTCTTTATGGCCTTTTTCGCCGTCCCGGGAGAGGATCAGATCCCTGTCATAAGTAAGATAATCGTCCTGGATTATTACCATGCGGGCCTTGTGAATCGTATACCTGTTAATCATCCTGAACAGCAAAGACAGCTGCCCGGCGATATTGAAATCGGCGATTATGGCTATATTCTTCCCCGTTTTCTTCTCGCGCAGTTCTTCGGGGACATGTTTTAAGAAAATATCATCCGCTTTCGAGTTTGATCTTTTGGTGAGTTTAAGCGCGCCCGGGGACAGCTTTTGTTCGGATTTCGTTTTTACTTCGATTTGAACCGAATTCGCTTTTTCTATTATAGAGTTTTCTTTCGAAACGAGATTTATATCATGATTCGTATCGTCTGAATTGTTGCTCCCGGTGGAGGCGTTTAGAAACTTCTCGACCCAAGCCAATCCTTCAGAATAAGAATCAGCATCGAAGCAGACCTCGAAGAGGTTCATCAAGGCCCTTTTATAAAGGATATTGCCTTCCAGGGCTTTTATGAAATGACCTTTGGCCAGATGCGTTTTCCCCTGGTAATGATAAAGCACGCCGAGATCGTTGTGGGCCGCGGCGTCTTGAGGATTAATCTCCACCGCTTTAAGGAAATCTTCCACGGCTTCGGTCCTGCGGGACTGTTTGCTGTGAACAAGGCCCAGGTTGTAGTAAGCATCCCCGCATTCAGGATCAATGCCGATTACGTTCCGAAACGTACTTTCGGCGTTAAAATAATCCGCCCGCCGGGCGTATATCGATCCCAGCGAGTTCAACAATTCAATATCTTCCGGGGATTGTTCCAGAAGCGCATGGATCGCGTCCTCGGCCTCCGAATAATCTTCATTTTCTAAGAGTCTCGCCAGCTCGTCCCTTGAAATGAGTTTTTTTTCTTTTGTTTCGACTGCTTCCGGCATGATTTCGCCTCTTTTATTTTGTCGTTAGTATTTGCTTTGATTTTATAAAATTTCCGTCAGGCGGGCGACCTCTTAAGCTGAACCGTATTAAGCGGTCCGTGAAAACCTTTCCCGCCGGGCGTTAATCGTGATCCGACATTGAAGTCTCGACCAGTCTCCGCTCCAGATCCTTAAAAATCGAGTGATCCGTGGTGTAATGGCTTTCCCCCAGAACCAGTTGCGCCGCCTTCATGTTGGATTTATTAATAGCCAGAGGCGCCTGCAGGTTGGCCGACATCAATGCCGGTTGTCCTTTTGGTATGGACACCAGAACGAAAATAGCGATATCGTCGATACTTTTGGTTTTCAGCATAACCAGTTCATTGGGATTTATTTCGACAATATAATCGGGCTTAAAGAAAAGAGGATCAATCATCAGAAACGCCAGATCCGGGTCTTCAAGGGATTGCAGCCATTTAAAAGGCTCCTGTCCTTTCAAGCTTACTGTTATAAACCTGATATATGAGTCAAAGCCCAATATTCCTCTGACCATGGTGATAATCCCGGATTTTCCGTGTTCGATCTTACCGAATCTCGATGTCTCCGCGATCAAAGCACCCTCCTATCTAAGAAAATTGATTAAAGACGGTTGAATCAATCTGGCTGCGGACGCGAGAGCGGCCTGATATGCCGCTTCCGCTGACGCCAGATCCGTTATGACCTTGGCAATATCGGCATCTTCTATATTGGACAGTTGCTCGGTAATCTGTAATTCGAAAGTTAACTGACGATATGAAGCCATGTCGGCCCGGTTTGTCCGGGCACCGACCTCCGCTCGTGCAATCGACACCTTATTCAGCGCGGTATCGAAGGTTTCCAGACATAATCCTATCTCGTCGACATCGTTGTTTTCTAATGCCTTCTCTAACACCATCAGATTGCCCAGAATATCGGGCGATCCGAATATTCCGAGATCCTTCGCGGTCTGGCCACCGTCCGCCTCGATTACCATCAGCGACCTATCTTCAACTTTGGAAATAATCTGAATTCCGGTATGCTGATCATTTATTCTGGCCTCAACTTCTATTCCCGATGAGTTGATCAGATTTATGACGTCCATTATGGTGGCGTTGGGATCATTTCCCAGAGCCGTTAAGTCGACGTCCTTCACCAGATCGCCGTTGACTATCCTGATTTTCCCCAGAGGAAATCCCATTCCGGATCTCAGAGAGGAAAGCAGGGTGAAATACGCCAGTTCGGGATTAAGATCTTCTCCAACATATTGTTCGTATTGTGATTCGCCAAGAAGCCCCAGATATTTGGCAGTATTCTCGTCCGGCGCGTTTTCAGCCACCTGTATATGAGTCGGTTCGAGGTCTTCCCCCTCCATCACGGTTCCGATTTCGCCCAATATTCCAAGGTCGGATGCTGTCTGGCCTCCGGGCGAACCCTCCGAGATCATGATATTGAGTGGCGCAGCGTTGTTGTCGTTTAAAACCAGCACGTTTTTATCCGGATGAAGCGAAGCTGTAACATTGTTTATCCCGCCCGCCGGCAGTTGCGTATTTATAGCGTTTATAACATCACCGATAGTGACGGATCCGGAAATATCGACGTTCACGCTCACTCCGCCGCCGGTGCCGAACCTTATAAGGCCCGGTGTTTGATCGACTCCCAATCCACCGTTGAGCATGGAAAGAGGGGTGTTGACGTTTATTAAATGGTTTGATGTATCCTCAAGAGCGATGCTGTTTCCGGTCAGGCTTATGCTGGCGTTAAAATTCGGGATGCCGGCGCCGTTTAACGCGTCGAGAACATCCTGAATATTCCTTGCCGCCGATACGTCTATGGCATATTCACCGTTTAATGTTCGGACATTGAAAAGACCCGCACCCAGATCGACACCGTTTCCCCCATGAAGATAATCAAGCCAGAGATTCGGTTGAATACCGGGATTTAAATCATACCCATCGCCCAAAGTACGACTTGCCACGGTGAGAAATTCTGCACCTATGGAATTTATTCCGAGATATGAGGATGATTCCGTTTCAAGGGAAATCTGCTCAAAATCTCCCCGGTATACGACTCCCATCGCAAGCACCATAAAGGGAGAAACGTCGGTTCTCGTGCCGGAGAATATATAATTACCCTCGAATTGAGTGTTTGCGGCTTCGATTATCTGTTCGAAAACGTCCCTGATATTGGTGGCGCCGGCCGCCCGGGCGTTCTGGTCATAAGTGTCATTGGCAAACTGAACCGCCAGTTCCTTGGCCCTGGAAATCAGCTCATTCATATTGCCCATGGCCTGGTCGGAAAAATTAAACCAGGAAAGAGCCTGATTGATATTTTTCCTGAACTGGGATATCTCCGATAAATCGGATCTGAATCCGAGATCCTTGGTTATTCCTATAGGATCGTCGGACGGCCTGTTTATTCTCCTGCCCGAACTGGCCATGGTCTGAATCCTTAAGAACCGCGATTGCGATAGCGCCAGATTTCGAGTCACCGTGTTCATTATCATATTTGAGGTTATTCTCATTACGGTCCTCCGGGTATCTCTTTCCTGTCAATATTCGGCCAGGTTATTTTCTCCAAATCCGGATCCTGGCAACTCAGGCTCACGTTACTCCCGGAAATGTGCCAATGAAATAACCCGCACTTATGCTGCCAGTAATCCCCTTTTTTATTCGGATACGAATTTTCAGATATATAAAATTTTTCAATTTCCGCATTCATTATTTTTCACCATCGTTTTTTCGTTTTCTCGCTTTAATAATTGTGGCTAATTCCTGCAAATCATCCTTAATCGACATAGAGGCCTTAATATTTTCGCTCTGGATTTTCTTGAAAATTTCCTCCCTGTAAACGAGGACTCTCTCCGGGGCGGAGATTCCGATTTTCGCCTGTTTCCCGCTTATCCCCAGAATCGTCACCCTTATGTCGTTACCAATCGCTATCGATTCTCCGGACTTCCTTGTCAATACCAGCATAGGGACCTCCATGACCCCGAATTACTTACATTAATAATTCCTCAGCCCCATCTCGTTGATTACAGTGTTTAACGCCGAATCCATCACGCTAATTACCCGGGCGGCAGCTTCATAGGCGTGTTGAAACATAATCATATTTGTCATTTCCTCGTCGAGGGACACGCCGCTTAAAGATTCCCTGGAATTGTCTATTTGTGATAACAGCGCCAGCTGGTTGGCCTCGTGATTCTGGGCCTCTTTAGCCTTAACGCCAACCTTTCCGATCAGAGAACTATAGTATTCGTTAAATGTCGCCTCGCCGTTTCTCATCAAGAGCCGATCTCTCAACGCGGCGATACCCAGGGCATTCGCATTGTCGCCGGTTTCGCCGTTAAGACCGGCGGCGATGTTATTCACATCGGTCAATATCGGATAATTCAGGTTTATATCATCGGCGCCGGTGGTATCGGGGTCGAAGAAATCGATACCGGTCTCGCCGTTCAGACCGTAACCCTGACGGTGCATATTGTTAACCGCTTCCACCAGCGCGACCGCCAATAAATCCAGTTCGGCCTGCTGATCGATGACGAGATGGTCTCGAGCTTCAAGAATACCTTCGAGCTCGCCTCCGGGATTTAAAACATCGATGCCGGTGCCTTTGAAAAACAACCTGTGCGTTACGTTTGAGCCGGTGGATTCAACCTCCATACCGAGCTCGAGGTTTGAGTTACCGTCGACCAGAGCCATTCCACCCATCAGAACGGTATATGACCCGGACGGCTGTTCGAGGACGCTGACGTTGATCCACATGGAAAGCTGATCGACAAGGTGATCTCGTCTGTCGCGCAAATCGTTGGCCGAATGTCCGGTAAGTTCGGCGGCCTTTATATTGCCGTTGAGTTCGGCAATCTGTTCCGCGGTCGTATTGATCTGCGACGCCAGAGTCGTAATATCGGCATCGAGCGAATCTCTTAAATCGCTCAGCTGGGTTGAAAGCTGATGAAAGGAATTTATGAGCAATGATGACTGTTCCCTTAAAGCCACTCGCGCTGATTCGCTTTCGGGATTATTGGCCAGATCCTGCCAGGAGTTCCAGAATTTATCCAGTTGCGCCGACATACCGGTATCATCCGGCTCCTGGTATATCCCCTCGATTTGCTGCCAGGTACGAGCCAGGAACTGCCATTTGCCCAGACGATGCGATTCGCTTCTGTATTGCTGATCGAGGAAAACAGATCTTATCCGCCGGATCTCATCTATATTAACGCCGGTACCGGCGTGGCCGAAAAGCGACTTCATGGGCGCTGTTGTCGAATATATCGCGTCCTGACGGCTGAAACCGGGCGTGTTCACGTTGGCAATATTATGTCCGGTCAGGTTAAGGGATAACTGCTGCGCCAGTAGAGCCCTCCTGCCAATTTCCAATCCTACATTGGGTCCATACATATTACGCCGTCCTTGTCAGCAAACCTCTTTTGGCGGAACCGACACTGTTCTTTCTGGTTGGATTATCGTAAGTGACTCTGGGATTATTTCTCTCGTTGAGATAATCAACGGTCTGCTTGATTACATTCATCGATTGGTTTATCAAAAGCTCATTGCGTTCTCTCTGGGCGGCGACCTTTACGTGCGTATCCAGGATGGCGTTTCTTAAATGTTCCAGATCCTCGAAATTCCGCCCCTGGAACCGCTCGAGAAGTTTGGTCAGAGTGATATTGTTCTTATCGACTTTTAATTTTTCCGATATTCTCGCTATCACGTTTTTGCGGCCGTTTTCCAGCGTCAGAGCCTCTTGCGCCAGAAGACTTATTTTCTCAACACTGTCTCTCAAACCCTTTAAATCGTTCTCGATAAGACGCTGCTGTTGCTCGGTCAATTTTTCGAGATATACCGCGAACAGCTTTTGCTCCGCTTTGAGGATACCTTCGAGCTCGCGCAATTCTCTTTCCATCATAATTTCCATCGGCATAATATCGTGATTTATTACATATTTATTCCGAGCTCATGCTCGACAGCACATTTTCAACATACTTAATCGTCTCGGGAAACGGCGGAACACCCTTATACTTCTCCACCGCGGCGGGTCCGGCGTTATACGACGCCAGCGCCTTTTTTAAATCTCCGCCAAACCTCTTAATCAACATAGAAAGGTACTTCACCCCTCCCATAATATTCTGAGCCGGATTAAAAGGATCTCTTACCCCCATTATGGCCGCCGTCGAATCTATAAGCTGCATTAAGCCTTTGGCGCCTTTGTGGGAAACGGCTCCGGGATCTCCCGCCGATTCCTGCCTGATGACCGCTTTTATCAATGATGTGTCCACGCCAAACTCCCTGGCCGCCTTATCTATGGTATCCTTGTATTCCGATAAAAACTCACGTCCTCCGGGTGGTTCGTTTGCTCGTCTCGCGGAACCGCTTCCGCTCTTCGGCGGTATAATTTCGGCTCTGGTTTGATCCGGTTCAGGATTTAAAGGCACAAAACCGCGGAGTGCTGTTGTATTTAGCGGAGGGATATCTTTTAATTTATCCGCGATTTTGGAATCGGTGTTTTCCTCTCCGCGATTGAGCATTTCGGCATATTTCTGGTAAATGATATCGCCTATTTTAAACTCCCCGGTTTGAGAGAGATGTTCGGCAAGTTTTTCATTAAAGATTTCCCGGTAAATATCCCCGCCAAGACCATTGCCGAACAGCTCGGAGTTTTCCGTGGTTTTGTTCATGGCCTTGAGCATGTAGGAAATGAAAATCGCCTCAAAATCACGGCAGGCCTTTTTCAGTTTCTGGAGCTTGATATCCCGCTGAACATCCGACGGTGGCTTTGTGAGCTCGTCGAGTTTCGATTGCGCCAGAAACCTGGCTATATTCGGGTTATAAATTTTCATTACATGATAACCAGTTCCGCCCGTAAAGCCCCGGCGAGTTTCAAGGCCTGGAATATTGCGATTATATCTCTCGGCGTGGCGCCGATTTCATTTAACGCTTCAGCCAGGTCGCCTATATTGGCTTTTTCCTCGAATTTTATAATACGCGCTTCCTCGGCTTCGGCGATGATCTCCGAGTCGCGGGTCAGCACTGTCCTTCCCCTGGAAAACGGTTCCGGTTGAGACACCTGCGGTTCGGCCTTTATTTCTATTTTGAGATTGCCATGAGCCAGGGCCACCGCGGACAATGTGACATACTCACCGGCCACAATGGTCCCGGTCTTTTCGTTAATCACGACTCTCGCCACCGCGTCGGGAATCACCTCAAGCGATTCCATCCTTGAAATGAGATTAACCAGCCCTCCCGGGGTTCTGAAAGCGGAGGGGATTCTCACTGTCAGGCTGCCTTCATTTCTGGCCACCGCCGCGCCCGGCTCGATGACGGCATTTATCTTGTCCGCCGCCCGTCTGCAGGTCGTAAAATCGGGATTAAACAGGTTAATGGATAAAAATTCGGGGTTCGCTTTGACAGGCCGTTCTTTTTCTATTATGGCCCCGCCCGGTATTCTTCCCACGAGAGCATAATTCTCGGTAATTTTGTCTCCGCCGGTTGTTTGCGCGTTAAAGCCGCCGATGGAGATCGGGCCCTGCGCCGTCGCGTATACAACACCATCGGTACCGGAAAGTTGCGTGATTAAAAGCATTCCGCCCTGCAGTGAACTGGCGTCGCCCAGGGACGATACGGTACAATCGATTTTCGAACCGAACCGCGCGAAGGACGGCAGCTGCGCCGTAACCATAACCGCCGCGACGTTTTTAACTTTCACCTTATCGGGGGATAGAGTTATTCCCATTCTCTCCATCATGTTGGTGAGCGTTTGAAGAGTGAAAACCGTGCTTTTGGAATCGCCGGTACCGTCAAGTCCGACCACCAGGCCATAGCCTATCAGCTGTATATCGTTGTCGAGTTGAAAGCCGGCGATATCCTTGAGCCTTACGCCGGATATGGCCGACTGCCAGACGACAAATAGCAGCGTAAAGGCAATGAGCGATCTCTTTTTGATTTTATTTTTCATAATTAAAACAACCAGTTTATAATTCTCGTGAAAAATCCCGGGCGCGAACCGTCATGCGATTGCCCTTTGCCTTTGTACGAAATCTCAGCGTCGCCAATCTGGTAGGAATAGATAGTGTTGGCGGGCGTTACGTCTTTTTCACGGACGATCCCGGAAAGGAACAGCGTTTCCTGATCGTTATTGATATCCAGTATCCGGTGCCCCTCGACCAGGAGATCGCCGTTGGGATTCATCCCTATGACCTTGACGGTCATTTGAGCGGTCAGGCTCCCATTTTTCTCGGTCCTGCCTTCACCGTCGAACTCGCTTTCGTTTTCAACTCCCATGCTGAATGGCGCGAAGAAATCGAGCCCTCCTAATCCGGGGCCGCCGTCAATGGAGGCGGCGGTGGATTTCTTCGTAGTCGATTTGGCTTTGTTTGAAGCCCGGGCGTTTTCGGATATGATTACGGTTAATATATCCCCGATTTTATGGGCTTTGATATCGGTGTAGAGCGATTTGCCGTTGGCCTCATCGAAAGGCCCGGCTTTTGCGTAACCTGCGACTAAAAGCAAAATCGAAATTAACAACGGGATACACCTTTTCATATCCCCTCCTTATGCGCTATGGCCACGGTTGCCGAATCGACGACCGTAGCGTAAATTACTTTTCTGGTATCGATATTCATTACCCTGACCCTGTCTCCCCCGGCGCCCTCCTGCTTAACGATCCCGCCGACGGTAAGGGTAAGCGCTCCCCTATCATATAAAATTTCCACCATATCGCCGGGAGAAACGACGGGAGGCGTTTTAAGGGACGATCTTGTTATGATCTTTCCCGAGGGTATGTATTTTGACGCGATCTTATCCGAGGTTTCTTCTGTCGATACAACCGGTTCGTTAATAACGGAGGCGATATCACGAATTTCATATCTGACATTTTCTTCCGAAAAAGGTTCGCCCGGTTTTATCGGAATCGCGGAGGTTAAAACCCTTTTCAATATTCCGACTCTTACGGTGCCATTGGTCTTATAGACCCGTTCGCCTTTATTAAAAAATGAGAAAAATACCACGACCTGGCCCCGGGGCCTCTCCTTACCATACCCGGTTATATCGACACTATCGGCCTCCGGCACCCTGGAAAGATCCATTCTTGAGAAATCACAAACATACTCGGCGTCAGAAAGCGGAAAATGCCCGTTTAAATGGTCAAGAACTGCCTTTTCAACGTCCGCTGAGGTTATGGAAATAAGAATAATCGGAAGAAGAAATATCCTCATTTTACCTCTTCAGATTGTTGGCGATTTCGATCATCTGTTCGGAGGTCTGGATCGCCTTGGAGTTAATCTCATAAGCCCGCTGCGCGATTATCATATTGACCATTTCTTCCACGATTTCGACGTTGGACATCTCCAGGTATCCCTGGTTGATTCTTCCGAAACCTTCAAGAGTGGGATTGCCCAGCATTGGTACACCGGAAGCGGCGGTTTCGCTAAAAAGATTATGTCCGATGGCTTCGAGGCCGGCGGCGTTAACGAATTTCGCCAGTTCGATCTGCCCTATCTCCTGCGCTTCCGCGTCACCCGGAACTCTGACTGCTATAAGCCCGTCATTGCTGACCATAATAAGCTCGGCGTCCGCCGGAATAGTAATGCCGGGCTGGACAAACATCCCGTCCGATGTCACAATCTGACCGTCGGCCGATAATTTGAATGCGCCGTCACGGGTATAGGCCGCCTCGCCGTCGGGAAGCAACACCTGGAAAAATCCTTCGCCGTCTATCGAGAGATCCAGGGGATTGCCCGACGCCTGCAGGGTCCCCTGCGTGAATGATCTTTGTGTCGCGGACGGTTTTACGCCGTAACCCACATCCAGCCCCACGGGAGTACTGGTTCCGGCGGCCGATTCGGCGCCCGATCCCCTGAGCGTCTGGTATAAAACATCCTGGAACTCGACTTTCGATTTTTTATAGCCGGTGCTGTTCACGTTAGCCAGATTATTCGAAATGGTGTCGACGTTGAGCTGCTGGGCCGCCATTCCGGAAGCCGCGGTTCTCATTGCCTTTATCATCTAATCCTCCAGTCTATGCTGATCTTCCCAGATCGTTCACGGCCTTATCCAGGGTTTCGTCCTGTGACTGTATGGCTTTTTGCCCCGCCTCGTAAGCCCTGAAAGACGAGAGCATATCGACCATTACCTCGACCACGTTTACATTTGATTTTTCAAGATATCCCTGCCGGATTCTGTAGTCGGCTGCCGGTCTTTCCACGACGGAGGGATCCGGGGGTACCAGATAAGAATCTCCTGCCTTTTTCAACTGATAAGGTTTTTCGAAATCGACAACCCTCATCCGCCCCGCCGCGAATTCATTAATCGTTACGGTGCCGTCATCGCTGACCATGAAAGAATCGGCCTGTATGGTCAACGGCCCGGAGTCGGTTAATACTTGATTTCCATTTTTATCAACCAAAATTCCCTGCGGCGAAAGGGAGAAATCGCCTGACCTTGTATACATTATTCCCGATTCCGTCTGAACCGCGAAAAAACCGTCGCCGTCAATAGCGAAATTCGTATCGACATTCGTTTTTTCGAGATCGCCCTGGGAAAAATCGATATAGATATCGTCAACCATGGGTACTTCCCAGGGATGATCGGTTATGATCTCTTTTTGGGCGACTTTATCCAGAACCTGCAAAAACACTCCATCCTTTTTAAAGCCCGGAGTATTAACGTTGGCCATGTTGTTGGCAAAGGTTTCCTGCTTGAGAATCCTCGGGAGCATGCCCGAGGCCGAACTGTAAATTCCTTTTATCATAAAATCCTCACATCAATACCAAAACCCTCATTTTATTAAGCAATTGATATGCCCTAAACGGAATATCCGTAAGTATTCCCGGCGGCGCCCCTCGGGCCAGCCCAAGTCTTTGTGCGATATGGGATTATTTTATCCCGGAATTCATGAAAATCATCGGGGATATTTTATGCCCCGACAACTCAAAATTAATATGGGAAAATCTTTCTGCTTACAGGTGAATAAATTTCTTTTAAATAAAACGGCCCTTGAAGGCCGTGTAAGATTATTGAAATAAATAAAGGGGCTATTTTACGGTGTCGTTATCGGTTGCTTTGATTTTTCAGCCGAATTTCTCGCCGAAAGTAATCGCCAGTAAGCCCTTTCGACTATAAGTGAAACCTCATGGCTTTTAAAGGGCTTTGACAGATATTCATCGGCTCCCTTCATCAGAGCCTCTTTGATAGTGTAGGCGTCTCCATATCCCGTCATTACGATAACCGCCATATCATTCCACTGGCTTTTCACTTTCTCAAGCAATTCAAATCCGTTCATTCCCGGCATTTTAACGTCGGATAACAGCAGGTCGTATTTTTCACATTCCAGTTTATCGAGAGCCTCAGCCGCCGAAGACGCAAGAGTAATCTTATAACCTTCCGATTCCAATATTTTCAATAAAAGATTCCGCATCATGGCTTCGTCTTCCACGATAAGAATATTCACGTATTCTTTCATTGCGCCGCGCTCCTTATTTGAAAAATTATATTAGCAGGGACTTATATCTTCTTTATTATTATCGTTCTAAATCAAATAGAAATTACTTTTTCGTCAAACTATTTTTTCTTTAAAAGGTCAAAAATGGCATTTTTTATTTCGTTTATTTCGAATGGCTTATAAATCAGACGACAATCCGACACGGTGCCGCAACCGATTTTCTCTTTTATTCTAACTCCTGATGTAAGCAAAACCGGTGTTTTAATGGAGTTTTTCCTCATATTTCTTAAAAGTTCTTTCCCATCCATGCCCGGAAGTCCCATATCGGAAATTACGAGATCGAAGTATTGTGAACTTATCATTTTCCATGCACTGAGGCCGTCACTGGTTATCGAAACCGAATATCCATCCCGGGTTAATATCTCAGCGACAACGTCTCTTACCTCAACGGAGTCTTCAACCAGCAATACAGTTCCTGGCTGCATCGGCATTACCTCTTTTTAACATTGGCGAGAAGCCGGACTATTCTTTCCGAATCCCTGATTATATCGCTCATAGCGGATTCGATATTTTCGGTGAGTCCGCCATCGACCGGTTCATCTTTGGCATCGTTAAATGCGTCCCGGGGGCTTTTTTCTGTCTTGGCGGCGTCTATTACCTGATTCATCTGTTTGACCGCCTGGGTGGCCCGATTTACCAGATTGGAGAGATTTTGATTTACCTCGACTCCGATCTTGTTGTTGTGCGCCAACTTGGCCGCCGCAACCGCTATATTTAGAGCGAGAAGCTGAATCTCGCCTGATACCGCCTCTAAATAATCCAGGATCCCTTTTTGATCTGTCTTTTTATCCGTATTCAAACTGCCAGAAGCTCCCGAACCTTATCTTTTAATTCGGATAGATTTGATGACTTAACAAGATAGGCGTCGGCCAGCCAGGACGTGAAGTTGTTTTTATAAGTGGAGTAAGCCGAGTTCAAAATTACCGGTACCTTGTTAGTTCTGGTCCTGATATTTTCCAGCACCTCAAGTCCGTCCATATCATCCATTTTAATATCGAGAATCACCAGATCGAGACTGAAATTATTTTCGACAAAGTCAAGGGCTTCCGATCCGGATGAAACCGAATATATCTTATACCCTTCAATCTCGAATTCGCTTTCATACAGGCTACGAATATCTTCCTCGTCGTCCACAATTAAGATGTTTTTCACTTTTCCTCCTTGATTAATGGGAATTCCACGATCAGCCATCCCTTCGATATTTCCGGGGAGCCTATACCCAGGTCCCCGCCGTAATGTTTTATTATCTCGAGGGCGACCGACATCTCCTGCGATTTCAACTCATCCTGCCCGATACGCATGGCATAAAAAAAACTATGGGCGAATTTTTGGTATAGTCCGTCGCTGCCGATCAATATAATGGCGGAATTATGCCGTTTTTTAATTTCCAACCTGAGATTCGACAATCCTCCCGCGATTAATGACGCTTCTCTAATAATTATCATCAGGGCTTTGTGAAAGAGACCCTGATCGATAAATATCTTTCCGTCCTTAGCCTTATCATCGACGTCAACGATAGGCATCTTTTCCGATTTAATCGATGTCATTGTCCTGAGGGTTTCTATAACCAGGTCGCCGATATTAAATTCGCCGTCTTCTTTCTCGCTCAGGGAAATAATGCTGGAGAAACGGTTTAGAGTGTTTTCTATTCGGGCAGTTTGTTTGGAAATTATGCCATAAATTCTCTCGTTTTCAGGATCATCCTTCATTTTTCTGAGCCTCGCGTTGGAATGACCGCCGATCACCGTCAAAGGATTGCGAATCTCATGAGCCACTTCCAGAGCCATTTTCGATATACCCGTTAATTTCTCCGAACGGATTAGATTCTCCCTGGTCCTGATAATTTCTTCATTGGCCTCTTTAAGCTTCGCGATCTTTCTCTGGAGCCTGCCGTATAGATGGGTATTATCGATGGCGTCCGAGGCATAGCGCGCGAAGATTTCCAGAAGCTGCAAATCCGAGGATGAGATCGGCTTATTAGTGATAAGGTTATCCGCTATGATAACTCCCAGCCACGAATCACGTGAAACCAAGGGGGCAACGGCCAGACTTTCGGCCTCCAATTTTTTCTTCAAGGATATTTCGTCTTCATTTAGATTTGAAACAGAATCGATAACCAGAGCTCGTCTTTCCTCATAAGACCGTTTCAAAAAACTGGAGCTTTTGGTAAGAGGTATTTTCAAGGACGTTACCAGCTGGTTAACATAGGTGTCAAAAGGGCTTTCCCCGCTTCTGTAAAAACGCAATATTTCGGCCAAGGAAAGGGATTTTTCAGACAAACTTTTCCAGATTTCGCCCGCTTCAGCAGGCGAGGAAGGGCCGGTAGCAAGACACCCGTGAAGATACGTACGGGACTCATCGGATAAAAAAATGAATCCCCGGTTAAAACCGAGCCCGGGACCGGAGGTTACCGCAAGTAGAATTATTCGTAAAATTTCATTAAGATTGGTTGTCTCGGCAAACGCTCTCACGGCCTGATTGATAATATCGAGCCTGTCGACTTTCGTCTGCAACGATATTGCCGTTTCCTCGTCGCGGCATCTATCGGCGAGAAAACAGCCGATGGACGAGTTGTCCTGCCCCAGTTCCGGGAAGCAGTATAAATCAAAATGAAATGTCCTATCGCCAATTGTATGTTCGAAACGCACCTGCGAGGGCATTTCGTTAAACGCATTATTAATTGCGTTCCTCACATGGGGATTATCGAGAGGCAGGAAACTTTTGTTTTTTAAAAGGTCGTTTATACAATTGAATTCACAAAACAGGGAACCGTATTGGGCCATATTTCCGATAAAATAATTCTTATCCAGCGTAAAGAAAGCGGCCGGCCTGACCGTTTCCGAAGAATCCCGTATTAACTCACCCGTCAAGTTCATCTTATATCTCAAAGCTATTTTAAAAGTATCAGATTCTCCGATATTCTTCTTTTGATTCGACGGAGACCTCTTTTTCAGTATAAGACCCGGACAGGCACCGGCTTGCCAGCGCGGCGATATTCGATGCCTCTTTATCGATAGCCTTAAGCCTTCTGATAACCGAACTGGATGAATTTTTCACAGTCATCAACAGAAACTGGGCGTTGCCCGCGATTATTGCCAGGGGATTTGCTATCTGCTTGCTCAGGGATTCCGAAAGATCGCCGGTTCCGCGAATACTTTCCATCTTTGACATTTCAATCCTGGTTTTATTCAACTGTTCGTTCAGGGAATCGATCTCCACGCGGGCGCAGGTCTCGAATTTTTTATGATAGATTCGTTCCGATAACAACGCGAAGAGGGTTGATACTATTCCGAGAATATTGGAATCCCGTCGGGTGAACGCATTGGGTTCGTCGTGCGCGAGATTAATAACTCCTATAATTTCGTTACCATAGACGATAGCTACCGATAGGAAAGACCTGATGTGAACTCCGCCTTTTGACTTTCTCAGATTATTCAATAATATAGGTCTTCTTTTTTGGGCTACCCAGGCGGATATTCCCATACCCATATCAAACTCAACAAAATTAATTAAATCTACACGGTGTCCGATAGTGCATATTTCATCGAGCTTTCCGGTTTCCTTGGAAAACAGAAAAAGCGATCCCGATCTGAAGTCGATGATTCTCCCAACAGCTTTTAAGATCTCTTCAAAAGATTC
Source organism: uncultured bacterium (assembly GCA_965602185.1). Classification (GTDB taxonomy): domain Bacteria; phylum Zixibacteria; class MSB-5A5; order UBA10806; family UBA10806. Next base: position 24,397 of record CBFCYP010000001.1, on the reverse strand, counting down.
CTCTGAAATATCTGCCTCCTGAACGGCCTTGGATATTTCGCATAAAGCCTTCAATTCGCCGGCCATACCGAAATAGTCTATTTTGTCGGAATCTCGAGGTACTGCTTCCTCCATATTTACTCCTATTCAGGTTTAAAATGTCCGCCCGAAAAAGCGGATCTCCACAGATGATATGTTATCTTGAGTATTATTTTCATTACGGCTTAAGAACTCCGTTACTTTTCCGTCGTTAAACAGCGCTACCTCAGTTGATTGAAAAGATGATTCGCGAGTTTTTTGGCCAGCATCTTTCTGGCGTTTTCTTTCATTTCCAGTTGTTCCATTTGATTTGGAAAAAGAGCGGGATCGTATTTATCATTGTTAACATATTGAGTGATTGCGCGAGCGGAACTCGCCGCCGTGATTCTTATTATGGACATCCCGTTTTTTCCTTCCGGGATCTCGACAAACGATTCTATTATGTATTCTCTTCTGTATCGATTCAGCATATACGGTATGGATAGGAGTTTTCTTGTCAGCCATCGGTTTTTCGTGATAGTGATTTTAACCACGGTCTCGCCGGATACGGCCGGCCGATCCTCTCTTTCTATAACTCTGAGTCTTCCCATGAATCCCTTAAGACGCATTTCCTTTTCCAGAGAAGAAAATATCAACTGGCCCTTATCGGGATATGCGAATTTCTCTGTTTCCAGAATCACCGCTATATTCGTGGATGGAATCAATGTTCCTGAAACAGTTGAACAAAAAATATAAACTGAGAATATTCCAGATGAAAACAACCTGTAAATTGATTTCATGCTAAAGCTTGCCCTCTTTACGCATTTCCACCTGTTGATTGTAAATGAACTGGACTATAAGCCTCTGGAGATTTTCATCAAATGTTCCGGTTCCGGGCGGAAGATATTCGTCCAGTCTCTCCAGGCCGAAATCGCCCTTATTGGCTTTGGTAATAAACTCCGATCCCACCAGAAATAAACCGTCGCCGGTTTGTTCCGACCGTTTGACTATGGCGAGTATGTTTTCTAATGAATAATGATACTTAAGCTTGAATTTAATTATGAGCAGGGAATCCGACGGTACTTTTTTTTCCGTCTCGAAAAGAAAACCGCCGGCGGAAATGTTTAAAAGCAATCCCTGGAACTCAGGACTCAAGCCGACGTCGTCATTTTCGGGAGATTCCAATATCCTGAAATTTATACTCTCCGATATATTCAGCCTCACATATTTTCGGCGCTGCTCCCTTCTGGTTTCGCCTTCCCGTTTCACCTCGATCGATCCGACGTCGTCGACAAAGAGGTCCTTTATGCTCGCTTTGAACGTATAGGCGGCGTCGCGCCTGTTATAACGGACTTCCACAACATCTCCTTTTTGTAAATTGCATTTACCGCTTTGCCTGACGGGCATTTCAAAAACGTATGAATTCCGTTTTTTATTCTCCACCCTGCTGATAAATTCAGATCTTCCGTCGTCTTTTTTTAGAGTCAGGATCAACCTGTCCCAGAGGGCGAGATTGTCGCTTTTTGCGCCGATGCGGTTTTTCATTTTTTCACCTTCTCTGGTTTTTTTAGAAGTCGGGCCTGTTCCAGCGACATTTCGAAGATTTTTTGCGCGTTTGCAAAAACGGTCTTATCGTTTCTATTCCGATTCATCATCTCATGAGCTTGTTTGGAGGTATTCCTAAAATATTCCATGGCCTGGTTATTGTTTCCCACGCGTCTTGAAAGCTCCGCGATCACATATGAGGCCTGGAGCTGCTGGAGCCCCGGCTTGATTTCTTTGCTGTTCTGGTATGCCTTGAGATAGTATTGCAGCGCGAAGTCTAAAGACCCGAATTCGGTTAACGGAACGCCCAGCCAGCTTTCCCGAATTTTACTCAGATAATCGTTAAAAGCGGGATATCCCCCGAAGTCGGTCTGGACTTTATCCTCGTTCTCATGATCGCAGATTTCTTCTTTCCCCATATTAAATTCTGATTCGATCCGGTTGATATTCTCCTGGATCTCTCTCCATGACCCAAAGATACTATCGATCCCCTCTCCCATTCGGAACGTTAATCCGCCCGGAAATTGATCCTGAGAAAGCATCGGCTTCAGATCATCATTTACCATATTCAAGAGAGGTTCGATGTGATCACCCAAACCATCGATATATTTTTTCAGCCGGTTAATTTCACGCTGAATATTGCTCACGGTTATTTGAGCCGGAGAAATATTTTCGCATTTCCCGCTTGACATCTCGCGGTATATCCAGGCGATACGGAGGTAATATCTGGCCACGTCAAGAGATGTTGGCCGCTCCAGAAGCAATTCGTCGTAAATGGCTATAAGCAGTTTGATGATGGCTGATTCATTCGGAAAATTCTTATAATCGATATTTGTTGCGAGAGCTTTTATTACGCTACCTTCTCCGGCAATTTCCTTCAAATGTCCCTTTTTTTGATTCGGAAGCCGATAAGTGCGAAAACCGTTATCCTTCTGCCATTTTCTGAACGAGGAGTTTATCTCACGGGTATAGTAACAATTCCCGCAGGTGCCCGTGAAATACAGAAGGGGATTATATCTCTGAAAGGCGGGATTATTCCAGACTCTGCCCGTGGGAGCGAAATCGGTATCCTTACCGGATTCCGTGTAGGAGCCCTGCTTTAGAATTTCAAACGAATTTAGGTAGCCGCAAACGGGACATTCAATTTTGGTAGCGAAGTAGGGTGTTTGATCATTGGCCATATTAAACCTCTCCGGTAATTGTTCCCTTTAAAACTATCGGCATCGCCTTGATTTCCTAAAGGGATTATATGGCGTTCGGCCCGTTCCCGGTCAACCCCGCGGCGGCCAGTATCAAACCCATTTCCGATCCGGAATAACCGTGTTCTCTCCGTACTTCATCCGGATTGCCCCCGTTGCGAAGTTTTTCCACGACGGATTTTATTCGATTGGCTCCGGAACCGCTCATTTCCGGAATGTATGATTCTAAATTCGCGACGGCCTGAACGGGATGATTTCTTTCGATTCGTTGAATCCTCTCCAGCAAATCGTCAAAGTAACGATCGAGATGTTTATGCTTTTCATTTGACAGTTTTCTGACAACTCCGAAATTCCTTACGAGGAAATACAGGAGCGCCAATCCCACCATAAAATTTAAAGATGCTGCCACCAAAATCAGGATGTTGTAATTCATTTTACCTCCATATCACGCCAGAAAATCGACCTCTTTCCCTTTCAAACCGTCCGGCGATGAAACCGGACCTTTTATTTTTTTATTTTTCTTTTTTCCCTTCTTACCGTCATCCGGTTTTTCCTCTTCATCGGATTTCTCGTCCTCGTGAAGAATTATCTCATCCTTTTCTTTTTTCCCGCTCTTTTTTTTCTTGCGGGAAAGTCTTCTTTCGAGTTCCGCGACGAACTTTTTCTTTGTCGTCTCTCCGGTGCGGGCGTCCTTGGTTTGCCGGACCTCTCTAATCGGTTCGTTGCGGGTGAGATCGTTATTAATTTCCACCCTTTCCATCTTTGACCGCTCCAGTTATTTTCAAATGGCGAATTTATCTCGAATTAGACCCCGGAGACGACTTACCGCCCTCGTGTGGATCTGCGACACCCGTGACTCCGATATCAGCATTATTTCGCCGATTTCCTTAAGAGTGAGTTCCTCGTAGTAATAGAGGGAGACAACCAGCCGTTCCTGTTCGGTGAGAGCGCTGATGGAAACCATCATGTAGGATTTCAATTCCGATAATTCCATGTCCTCCAGAATGTCTATGGTTGCCCGGTTTTCCACGGTTTCTATTCTGGGAACCTGGCGATTATCGTCCTCGCGGCAGATCATCTCATCGAGAGAGAGCAGTGATGAGAAGCACAAATCCTTCTTGGCGGAAAACAGATCCGACACCGAGATATCAAGCGTCTCGGCCAGCTCCTTATCCGAGGGCCCTCTTCCGAGTTGATTTTCCAGCTTCGTAATCGCCCTGTCGATATTCCTGGCTTTCGCTCTTGTGGACCTGGGAACCCAATCGAGAGCACGAAGCTCATCGAGAATTGCGCCTCTTATTCGCGGTACCGCGAAGGTTTCGAATTTTACCCCGCGTCCCGGATCGAAATTATTGAACGCTTCTATAAGTCCAATGACTCCGGTATTTATGAGGTCGTTTAACTCAACTGATTTGGGGAATCCCGCCGCCATGCGGCCGGCGACGTTTTTTACCAGGGGTAAATAGTTGCTTAAAAGTTTGTCTCTTGTTTCGGTATCCTTCGTTTCTTTGTATTGCTCCCATACTTCTACAGCTACCATATTCCTATCCCGCTTTATTTATAGGTTATCCACTTTTAGATCGTCCGGTTCACCGTATGATGAAATGGTGCCGGAGAAGCTTACTTCTTCTGTTTCATTTTGAAACGCCCGAAAGGTCTCAAGACGAGCGTTTTTCACATAATCCGCCGCCCGCAGAAATCTGGATTTTTCAGTAGATTCGGTACGGTCGTCCTCCCGCCATGATAGAGTAAATCCGCCGTCTTTCAATTTCAGATCCAAAAAACCGGCTGTCAGAGAATCGAATTTATTCTTAAGAGAATGCGCCTGCTCGGCCGAATTGACATTCGAGAATATTGTCGCGGTCTTTTCGGCCATGCCTTCGTTCGTGAGCGTTTTCAGAAAACAATAGGCCGACGCGACCGCCGGGGCATCGGGATCGATCATAAGAATGATCTCTTCACACATAGCGGCCACAAGCAAGGCTATCGGATTTAATCCGTACGGAGCGGATGTTATTATGAAATCGTATTTCGATGAAAACTCGCTAATACCCCTGGAGATTAGCTTAAGCAATTCCTCGGTGATCGCTATGTTTTCCGGCAGGCAAAAGCGAATAGCATCAAATCCCGATTCGCAGGTGAAAACCAATTCCTTCAGATCTTTTCCTTCGGACGGTACACATCCCCAATCATGCCGTGGCCATTCGTTATTGAAGGATTCTTCCCGATCGAAATGGAGTCCCAGGCAAAGTGTTTTGGAATTTCCCTCCGCAAGCTTTGCGGCCAGACCATAGCCGAGAATTGATTTTCCGGGCAGCGGCGAACCGGAAAGGATCGCCAATCCTTTGGCGCGTCTTTTATTTCCCATGGTTTTCAATCTTTAGCCGGGCCAGTCTTTTCTTTCACGGATATTGCCGAGGAGACGAAAGCCACGGGATTGAAAAGGTCGAATTTCCCGGGCAACTCCCTGGATGCGCTTTCAAAAGAGAATTTCAGGCCGAGTTTTATCGCCGCGCCCATAATGCCGCCGCGATTGATCGTTTGATCGAGCTTGGTTACCATCACTTTATCAACCCCGATTTCAGGATATTTCTTTATAAAATCAGTAAGATCGCCGGTTGATATATCGGTGGGTACAACCAGATGCACCTCGTGCGGACTGGCGGCGCTTACCACGGACGCGAGCTCTTGCATATCCTGAGGGCAGGACACACCGCTGGTATCGATAATTACCAGACCCTCTTTGAAAGTTTTCATGAGGGCGGCCAATTCCTGCGGCGATGAGGTTGCTGTAAATGAACAGCCTATAACATTGGCCAGCGATGAAAGCTGTCCTTTGGAATCCGCTCTGAACGTATCGGTCGTTATAAGAGAAACAATGCAGTCTTTTTCAAGGCTGTACTTAAACGCCATCCGCGCCGCCGCGGATGATTTTCCGCTTCCCGTCGGGCCCACGAGCATCACAACCGTCGGGCCGTTTTCAGCCATTTTTACCGGCTCGCCCGGGGCGATTAACTCGGAGAGAATTTCAATCAAGCTGTTCCAGCCGGTTTCGGCTTTATTATTATTGATAATATTCTCAGGAATTTTTCTCGCAATCCCCAGCGCGACCTCTTCGGGAACATGCATTCCCACCAGGGTCCGGATATATTCCAGTATCGGGATTCTCGGTTGGGCAAAGATCGATTCTTCATTTTGCCTTCGCAAAAGCGAAAGTTCCTGCTTGATTTCGTCAATAAGCTGATCCCGGCGGGCCTGATACGGCTTCGAGCTTTCGCCGCTGACGGTAAGCTTATTCACCTCGCTTCTCATACGGGATAGTTCATCTTTAATCTCTCCCAGGATTTCACTGGGCAGAGGTTTGTTTTCTACGCTTTGAACTCTGTTCTTACCCGGAGGAATATGACCGCCCTCCGGCTTTTTTTCAGTATTTTCCATCCTGTTAACCGGCTCTTGAACGGTTTTTTTTGATTTTCCTTTATTCTCAGGGATCTCTATTGCGCTTATAGCAGGCTCCGTTTTGATTCTATTTATTCCCTTTTCTGCCTGCCCCGCCGCAATTTCTTCGCGGGCGACAGGCTGGGATTTGAAGTTGCCTCCCTTTACGGAATTGTTATCTATAGCGGCGGTAACTTCCACAATCTTTGAGTTCTGACCGGCCGCGGGCTTGTTATTGAAGCGCGTTTTCAGTATGACTGCTTCGTTCCCGAAATCCTTTTTCACTTTTGTAAGAGCCTCGGGAAGGCTTTTGGCTATAAATTTTTTAATCACCATTTGAGAACCTCACTGTTTTTATGCTTTCCACTTCTATATCCGGCATCAATTCATTGAAGGAGACAACCGCGATTTTCGGCAACGCCGCGGCTATCAGCCTTCTGAAGGCAAGTCTTATATTGGGGCTGGTTAGTATAACCCGCGCATGACCCGCTATAGCCATTTCGTTTACTGCCTCGGCGACTTCGTTTATTATGCCCTGAGCCACCTCCGGCGGCAGAATGGCCAGGATGCCCTGCTTGGAGTTTTGAACTGAATCTGATATAACTTTTTCCAATTCGGCATCCAGGGTTACCACCCTTATTCCACCATCGTCGTCGAGATACATATTGGTAATTGTCCTCGCCAGAGCCTGCCTTACGTATTCCGAGAGGATATCGGGCTCTTTTATGTTGGGGGCGAGATCGGCAAGAGTTTCCAGGATGGTCGGGAGATCCCTGATGGGGACCTTTTCGAAAAGCAGGTTCTGCAAAACATGCTGAATCTGCCCCATGTTAAGCAAATTAGGTATCAATTCTTCTATAAGCGCCTGATGATCCGTCTTGATGGTATCGATGAGTTTAGATACTTCCTGCCTCGTGATCAATTCCGCGGCATGCGATTTAATCACCTCCGTTAAATGAGTGGCCAGTACGGCTGTCGGTTCCACCACCGTATATCCGCGCTTTTCGGCAATCTGCCTCTGACTTTCCTCGATCCAGATGGCGGGAAGGTCAAACGCGGGCTCATTGGTCTCGATGCCGGCTATGGGATTGGAAATTGTGCCGGGATCGATAGCCAGCGCCTGGCCCGGATACAACGTGGAGGAGGCCACTCCTATACCGCGAATCTTTACCTGATATTCGTTGGGCTTCAGGCTCACGTTATCCCTGATTCTAACGGGCGGAACCACGAGTCCCAACTCGGCAGCCATTTGACGTCTGATAACGGTAATTCTGTCGAGCAAATCGCTTCCGCCGTTGGAATCCACAAGGGGTATCAGGCCGTAACCTATTTCTATCTCCAGGGTATCGACCTTCAGATAATCCTCGATTTTTTCTTCCGGTTCCGCGGCCGTTTCAAGCGGGACTTCAGTCTTTTGCTCCTCTATTTTTTTTGCTTTGATGGCGGATAAAGCGACTCCCCCGACGACTCCGCCCAGAAGCATGAAGGGAAACGTCGGAAGCCCCGGAACCATGCCGAATGAAAACAGAATAACGGAAGCTATCAGAATGGCGCGCGGGTATGATGTCATTTGTTTTGTAAGGTCTTTGCCCAGGTTCGTATCGGATGACGTTCTTGTAACAATAATTCCCGCCGAGGTGGCAATGATCAACGCCGGTATCTGGGTAACGAGCCCGTCTCCCACCGTCAATATCGTATAGGTTTTTAAAGCGTCGCTTATGGGCATGCCCATCTGTAGCGAACCTATGATTATGCCGCCGATCACGTTTATAATTGTTATCAGAATTCCGGCGATGGCGTCCCCGCGGACAAACTTTGAAGCACCGTCCATGGCTCCGTGGAAATCGGCCTCGACCGCTATTTTTTCGCGTCGCGTTCGGGCTTCATCCTCGGTTATCAAGCCGGCGTTCAGGTCGGCGTCGATGGCCATCTGTTTGCCCGGCATGGCGTCCAGGGTAAACCGCGCCGCCACTTCCGCTATTCTGCCGGCGCCCTTGGTTATAACCACAAACTGGATAATCACCAGGATCGCGAATACTATAAAACCGACCACGTAATTGCCCGCCACCACGAAGTTACCGAACGATTCGATAACCTCGCCCGCGTAAGCCGAGCCCAGTATGAGTCTTGTTGAAGCGACGTTCAGCGACAATCTGAAAAGCGTTAATATTAAAAGCAATCCGGGGAATACCGAAAGCTCCAGCGGCTGCTTTATGTACATGGTAACAAGCAGGACAACCAGAGCCAGAGTGATATTAAAGGCCAGCAGGAAATCGAGAATGGTGGGCGGCAGAGGAAGTACGAGTATCCCGATAATGCATACCATCATTATCGCCAGCACAATATCGGAATGCCTGGTTATCTTTACCAGAAACGGTTGTTTCAGGGAAATGATATTTTCCGGAGCCGCCATCAGATTTTACCTTTCAGTTTATAAGCATGGGCCAGGACTTCCGCGACGGCTCTATAGAGTTTTTCCGGGATCATCATGCCGACTTCGGCAATTTCGAATAAGGCTCGCGCCAGGGGTTTGTTCTCTATAACCGGCACGCCGAATTTTTCGGCAATCTCCTTAATTTTCTCCGCAATCAATCTTTCGCCCTTGGCCACCACCAAGGGGGCGATATCTTCTTCCATATCGTATCGAAGAGCCACCGCTATATGAGTGGGGTTTGTAAGAACGACATCCGCGTTTTCGACTTCCTTGAGCATCCGCTTCTGAGCCATTTCCCGCTGGATGCGCTTGACACGCGATTTAATCTGCGGATCGCCCTCGTGTTCCTTGAACTCCTCTTTCACTTCCTGCCGGGTCATGCGGAGGTTCCTTATGTGGTCATATTTTTGAAACGCGAAATCGAGAACCGATAGAAATAAAAGCGCCAGCGCGATCCTGAGACCGAGCTTGAAAGCGACGCCGGTGGCGAATTTTATAATCATGCCGACCGAAAGATCCGGCAACGTGAGTATTGTTGATAATTCAGACTTAATTGTCAGAACCGCTATTACACCGACTATTATCAACTTCAAAATATTCTTGGCGAACTCAACCGCGGTTTTCTGCGAGAATATTCTTTTAAAGCCTTTCACAAAATCGAGTTTTTCCGCTTTGGGAGTTATGGGTTCGATTGAAATATTCGCGCCCACCTGGATAAAATTGACCGCTATCCCGGCAAAGGCTATTACCGCCATTATGGGAAGTACCGTCCATACGACTCTCAAACCGTTCCGGATGAAAATTTCCTGCGCCGATGTTAAAGTGATATTTACGGAGGGTATTAATTCGTAAGTGGACGTAAATCCGCCCACAATCTGTTGAAGCATCCAGCTCGAAAACATAAAGAGCGAAAACAGACCGAACGAGAGCACCGCCACCGAATTGAGCTCCATAGACTTGGCGACCTGTCCTCTTTTTCGCGCGTCCCGCTTCCGTTTTTCAGTTGGTTGTTCTGTTCTTTCCTGATTTGACGATTCGGCCAATTACATCCTCCCCGAAAGCGCGACCATCAGCATGGTCAGGCTCTTATCCATGCTGTGCACCAGCCGCGTAAAAAGGTAGCTTATGAATGGAAATGACACCGCCAGGGCCAGAAAACCGGCGCTGATCTTTATGGGGAAACCAACGATAAATATATTCATCTGTGGTACTGTTCGGGCGATAATCCCGAGAGCGACGTCGGTGAGAAATAGAGTCACTATCACCGGCGAGCCGATTTTTACGGCTATGAGGAAGATATCGACGCAGGCTCTCACCATCAGCTCCGCCGATCTTGCGCTTATGACCATTTCGCCGATGGGGACGACATTAAAACTTCCGACAACGGCGTTTATCAGCAGGTGGTGACCGTCAATGGCCAGAAAGATCAATATGGCGAGAATGAATTTAAATTGTCCGAGTATAGAGACCTGCTGGCCGCTGGAGGGATCGATTACCTGGGCGACCATAAAGCCCATCTGAAAACCCATCATATGCCCGGCCATCTGAACTCCCAGAAAGACGATTTTCGAAATGAAACCGATTATCAGGCCGAGGGAGACCTCTTTGGCCGCGACCGCGAATATTCCGCCCAGCCCGATATTGGAAGCGATTTCCGGGGCGGGTATGACGGGAACGAGGATCAGCGACACGATCCCGATAAATCCGAGCTTTACGGACTTCGGGATATTTTTGTGCCCGAAGAGGGGGGCGACGGTCATTATCCCCCCTACTCTGAGCAGGATAAAAAGGAACTTTTCAAATTGAATTGTCGATATTTCTAAGAGCTCCATCCAGTATCTTCCCTACGACCTCCGTAATGAGCAAGCCGTATGCCGTCGCGCGGGTCGGTAAAGGTCGAGCGTATCTTGTATTTTGATATTGAGTTATAAAGTTTTTTTACGGGCCGGAGGTCTAAACGGATCTAATATACGGGAAAATAATTCCAGTTAACGGAAAAAAGTGCCCTATCCTCCCAGGGTCGGTATTATCTGTATTAGATTGGAGGTGAAACTCACTATGGTTGTTATCATCCAGGGCAGGAATATTACCAGGGCAACCGCCACCGCCACGATTTTGGGAATAAACGTGAGGGTCATCTCCTGAATCTGCGTTATTGCCTGAAGTATGGAGATGGCCAGCCCTATGACCAATGCCAGCGCCAGCATGGGAGCGGAAACCATTAAGACCGTATAAATCGAGGTACGGGCGATATCAACTACAAATTGCGTTTCCATATTTGAACCTTAATCCAGCTAATGAAAACCCATTACGACCGATTTCACGATCAGATACCAGCCGTCGACTAAGACAAACAATAGTATTTTGAACGGCAACGAAACCATGATCGGCGGCAGCATGAGCATACCCATAGACATCAACACCGACGCCACCACCATATCGATTACCAGAAACGGTATGTATAACAAAAATCCTATTTGGAAAGCGATCCTCATCTCCGAAATTACGAAACCCGGTATGATAATATGCGTGGGCAGGTCTTCCGGCGATTCCGGCTGGGGGATGTTGGCCATGGACACAAAAAGAGCCAGATCTTTTTCGCGGGTCTGCCTTAACATAAAATCTCGCAGCGGATTTATGCCCGCCTCATAGGCCTGGGTTTGATTTATCTCCCCCGCAAGGTACGGCTGAACGGCCTTCTGATTGATTTGCTCTATCGCGGGAGCCATAATAAACGCCGTGAGTATCAAAGCCAGTCCTATCAGGAGCTGATTCGGCGGCATCTGATGCGTTCCCACCGCCTGCCTTAGAAACGAAAATACGATAATTATCCTGATAAACGACGTCAACAGTATGATAATCGCCGGTGCAAGTGAAAGAACAGTTAGTATTATAAGTATCTGTAATGCGACGGAAAGATCCTCGGGCTGGTCGGATTCGTCAAGCTCTATGGAGATTTTGGGAATGCCCTGGGCCGCTGAGTGCCCGTATATTGAAAAGATTATGGCAATAATTATTATAAAAAATAGAAAAGTTTTTCTCACTGTCTCGTTATACCTTTGAAAATTTCCGCGAACTTGGAGCCGGCGGAAATCGAGACCGGTTTATTCTCGCGACTATCGAAATCCCTGGCCTCCTGATCGCTCAGTTCCGTGATCATATTTATATTACTCTCGGTGGCGCCCAGAATAGTGTAACGCTGTCCTATTTTCACAAGATACAATGATTGCTTGGGTGAAATAAAAGTCCGGCCGATTACCTTTATGGTATCCCCTATAATTCCTCCACCCGCCGCCCTGTTATTCACCTTTTTTATCAAATACATGGATAGATATATCAAAACTACTATAAGAATCATGGAGACAATCAGCTTGAATATGATCCCCGCCAACGACGGCGAATAGTCGGCAACGGGAGGAGCGAATGTACTATCGAGGGCGGTTGTCTGCGCCGGCGCATTTAGGCTTAAAAGAATCGCAAAAGCAAATGAAAGAAACAGAGAAATTCGCGTCATACCAGGCTTCTCAAGCGTTCCTCATGCGAAACCATGGTGGTTACTCTTACGCCAAAATTCTCGTCAACGACCACGACCTCGCCCTTAGCTATCAACTTATCGTTAACCAGAAGATCCACCGGCTCTCCCGCGAGGCGATTCAGTTCCACGACCGAACCGGGCCCCAGGTTGAGGATGTCCTCTATAGGCATGGAGGTTCTGCCCAGCTCAATGGAAATCGGAAGAGTTACATCCAGGAGCATATCAATTTTCTGGTTCGATTCGCCAAGTTCAGGTTTACCGAAATTCTCAAATTCCTTGGATTTTACGATATTGAACTCGCCGTTCGAAAGATGATCCTCCGATACAGTATCTTCTGCTGATGAAGCATCCGATGTTTCGCCGTCGACGGCTTCCTTTGATTCACCCTGCGACAAGGCTGAATTTTCATTATTTTCGCCGCTTTCGCCGCCTGAATCATTCACCGCTTCAAAGGCCTCTTCGATCTCTTCCTGAGAAAGCTCTCCGGTATCATCCGATGAGGAGTCTGCGGCCCGCTCGTCGCTTTCGGCCGCGCTCTCCGCACTTTCTTTATCCGCCTCCTGCGAAAGCGTTGAGGATTCATCCATAGTCGGATCGGAGATATCATCCGGAGCGGCTCCCGAATCGGCTCCGGAAGTTTGCTGCTGATCGGCTGGAGCTTCCTCACCCGAGACGTTTTTCGGAGGATCGTTCTCTTCAGGATTGACGTTGTTCAGTTCTTCATCCGGCATATTGATCCCCTTTAAATTTTATCCTTTATTTTTATAGCTTTCATTTTCCCCACGCGGCCCGGTATTGCGAAAAATTTCCTCCTGTCGCTGATATAAACAACCGCATAATCATTATCGCTTTCATCAAGTCTGATAACGTCACCGGGCTTGAGATTCATTAAATCTTTTACCGTAACCCTCGTGCCTCCGAGTAAAGCTCTTAGATCGGTACTTACCGCCGAGAGACTCCTGGCGTTGGATTCATACCGTCCGCTGTCGTCGCCCTTTTTTCTGGCTTCGATCCAATGTTGTGTGGATAGTTTTTCCATTATCGGCTCCAGCGTCAGATACGGATAGCAAAGCGTCACCAATCCCGATGACGACAGCATTTTTATTTGCATAGATACAACGACTACCGTTTCGCCGGGAGGGACGATTTGAATGAACTGCGGATTGCTCTCGAAGCCCGATTGTCTGAACTCCAGCTTCTCCACATGTTCCCAGGCCTTGCCCAGAGCCTGAAAAGATCTGGCTATAATTTTTGACATTATCGATTTCTCGATACCGGTCAGTTCGCGCTCGGTATTCAGGGCTTTTCCCTTTCCGCCGAACATCCTGTCCACGAATGAAAAAGCAATGGAAGGATTGAAATCCACTATTCCGGCGCCATCGATAGGATCCAGGACGAACATGTAAGTACATGACGGAGTGGCGAGGGACATAATAAATTCAGAGTAGGTTATCTGATCCACCGATATCAGATCGACATCGACTACCGACCGCGTAAAACCGGAAAGCTGCGAGCCGAACTGATTGGCGAAGTTGTCATGAAGAGACTCCAGCGATCTGAGTTGATCTTTGGATACCCTGTTCGGGTGTTTGAAATCATACAATACCGCTTTCCGTTCGCCCTCGCTGCGACCGGACGTCGCCGACATCTCCGGCGGAGCGGTTAACGCGTCCTCGGAATCGACATTTGTCAATAGAGCGTCGATCTCTTCCTGTGATAATACCTGCGCCATAATTACTGTAAAACGTAGTCCACCAGATACACCTTATATACCGTATCCGGCGCGACCTCATGATTGATTTTTTCCATGATCTCCGCGCGCAGCGCCTCTTTGCCCTCAGCCGAACTCAACTGCTCTATATTTTTTGAGGTTAAAATCGCTATGAGGATATCTCTTAATATCGGCTCTTTATTGCCCATACCCCCGGCCAAACTTGCGCTATGACCGCCTGATGCTTTCACAGATTTCTCCGAATCAATAGCCTTAGCGTATTCCAAGCCGATTGAGGCGGATAAATACCTGGTGCCGTTGGTACCCGCGGGATTCACCACCAGATCCTCTATCATATGGATCTGTGCCGGCTCTCTTTCCTGCGGGGCAATTTCCTCAACCGCTTTCCCCTCAACAGTCACTTTCGGTACCAGATACATTTTTACGAAAAAGAATGCCCCTGCAAGCGTGATTATCTGCATAATGGCGATAATAATCACGGTTTGCAGCAACCCGCCGGACTTTGGTTTATCAGGTTTGGATTCCTCTGAAGATTCCTCTTCCGGAGCTTTTTTAACCTCCTCAACCGCTTCGGTCGTAGCTGCTTCAGGCATATTTCACCTGCCCTTCTCCGATCCATTCAACGATAACTGATGAAGTGATGATTCAATTATACCGCCAAGACCGTTTTCGCTGATCGGGATTAAGTTTATCATTATCTACCTGCTAATCCGGGATCGGGGGAGTCGAGCTCCCCCAGTTCCCTTATCTCCTAACTCTTCAAATTAACAAGCTCATTTAGCATCTGGTCCGATGTTGTAATAACCCGGGCATTGGCCTGGAATCCGCGCTGAGAAACAATCATGCTTGTAAACTCCTGCGCCAGATCGACATTTGAAATTTCCAGCGCGCCGGAGGTTATTGTCGAGGATGTCGTTTCGGCGGGAATGCTCATAATAGCGGATCCAGTGTTGGCCGATTCCTGATAAATGCTCTGGCCGGTTTTTAAAAGACCGCCCGGATTGTTGAACTCCGCCAGATATACTCTGGCCAGGACTCTCGAAACACCGTTTGTAAAAATACCGGTAATGAGGCCCGAGGAATCGATACTGATATTGGAAAGGATACCCACTCCGTAACCATCCTGGGCTCTTGCCGCGGCGGTTGAATTCGAAGCGAATCCGGTTAAACCGTCAAAAGCACCTGCAGTTCCGGCCAGTAAATCTATGTCCATATCATAGGCGCCGTTGTTCGGGCTGACATTCAAACTCGATGCTCCACCGTCGTAGGTGAAGGATGCCAGCGAGCCATCCGGGTTGAAATTCGTAACTCCGCTTCCACCGGACCGTATGGTCTCGGTTCCCGCGAAAGAGGCCTCCCAGAACCATTGATTGTCTATCCAGGATTTCGTGAATGTAATGGACAGATTGTGTTTGCCGCCCTGTGAATCGAACACGCCTATCGAGGTGGCATGCTGGGTTTCGTCGGTATCCACGATAAGTGTCGAGGATGTTTCAGGGCCGACACCGTCAGGATCACCAACTAATCCACCGGTTGCTGTTTGAACAGTCAACCCGCCACCGCCAAGTCCGGAGATGCCGGTTACAATTCCGGTATTGGGGTCAAAAATCAGTTCAAGATCTTCAGCGGCCAGGGCGGTACGGTCCGTAGGCGTAAATACGTCGGTCGCCTGCAATGTCGATGCCGCGCCATTGTTTACATTAAATATCGCGCCGCCAAACACCTGAGCACCTACGTCCGATGTTCCAGTATCCTCCAGCACAACATTGTAGGTTGAGGGAGCGCCGGCGTAATTGCGTTTTATATTGATTTCCCCGTTTTCAAGAGATGCGGTAACTCCGGGAGCGCTGGCGTTAATCGCGGAAATAAGATCGCCAACCGATGAATCCAACGACAATGCCGGTAATGTTACCCAGGTACCGCCGTCCACAGCCAACCTGAAACCGGATATGTCAGTTACGCCGATATCGGATAGTTGCGTGGCCGAGTCCAGGGTAAGGGTTGTGTTTATCGATGGCGGAGAGGCCCCATCGCCCGCCTGGGAACCGTCATCGGTGAAGTTGAGCGGTCCCGGCGCAACGTAAGCGCCGTCATAGATTTTTCCTCCCAGGGTACCTCCGTAGGTGCCTCCGGCAGGCCTTCTATAAATCTGAATTGATGTAACATCGGGATCGGCATAGGTAATGGTAAGATCGACCGAACCGTTTGCAGGCACGCCGTTAACGGTTATTTCGGCGCCGCTAGAATTCCCCAGTGAATTTTGTGCGATGACCGTATATACGTAATCATCGGCGGGTAAAGTCCCGGTACCGCCTCCCCCGACAACCGTCGCCACATCGCCGGCGACAACATCATCAAGAGTATTTGCATGAACCCCCGCGAGCTCCGAATACTGAGCATTAGAGCCCGTTAAGGTAATAATGTGCTGTCCTCCGGAACCGTCGGCCGCATAACCTGAGACTGCGATAACGTTCGAGTTGCCGGCGGAAACCAGCGTGGCCACCGAGTCGGTCGCGGCGGAATTCAGATTCATACCCAGTTCAATTTCAGATGTCTCTCTGGCAGGATCCTGCTGCCCGAAAGGCATAACGATATTCCCGATGGGAGCATTGGCAGGGATCGTACCGTCAACATCGGCCATCTTGCCCTGGAGGATATATCCGGTCGATAGACTTATCATGTTGGAATCCGCATCGAATCCGAATGCGCCGGCCCTGGTATAAAAATCCTGTTGTCCGTCGGAAACGACAAAGAAGCCGGTTCCCTGGATGCCGAGGTCGGTTACCTGCCCGGTGGTCTCGAGGCCGCCCTGCAGGAACAGATTGTCGATTGTGGCGACGCTCATCCCCAAGCCGAGCTGAAGCGGGTTGGTGCCGCCGGTGGTGCTGGAGGGCCTGCTGGCGCCTCTCATGGTCTGTACCAGGGCTTCCTGAAACGTAGTTCTCCCCGCCTTATATCCAATGGTATTAACGTTCGCGATATTATCGCCGACGACGTTCATCCTGACCTGGTGGTTTCTCAAGCCCGAAACGCCGGCGAAAAGTGATGCCATCATAATTTATACCCTCCCGATCGCCGGCAAAAAATACCGGCAACCCGCCGCGCCATTCGGGCGCGGGTAATGGCTTCCCCGTTGGGGGTCCAGCCTGTTGTTTTATCCGAGAATAGTGCTGTCAATTTTAGTAAACACTCCTTCTTTCATCCCCTGCATATCACAGGCGGTAACCACGGTCCTGTTTTTCACCGACACCACAAAGGCCAGTTCATCAAGCAGAACCAACGAATCCCGGGCGCCTTTCTTCTCGGCGACATCGACGGCGTTTTCGAGTCTCAAGGCTTTGTCGCCGGTAAGCTGAACACCGCGATCGGCCAGCCTTCCTATGGCATGCCCGGAAAACTTCAGTTTGGTCAGTTGTTTTAGGGAATTATCAAGCTCCTTCGCAAACTCGGCGTTCGGGGTTTTCGAAGTGAGCGGGATTCTCTCTTTTCCCGCCTGCGGCTTGATACGACCGACGTTTTCGGCGCCGATCCTATAATTTTCCATTACCACCTCCTTCGTGGATTCCCTTAAGATTTATTTCTAATTCCAAAATGGATCTTCTTCTTCGGATTTGCCGGAACCGTTTTCAGAACCGCTCGGCAGATTGATTTCGATAATATCCGACATCTCTATTTTCTGCCCGTTGACGATTAAATATCCTTTGCCGTTTTCATAACGAACCGATTCGACTATCCCCACAATCCTGGTTTGAACTCCCACGCTTTCATCCGACGAGTCTTTGGCTGTAATCTCAAACGTGTATTCTCCCCCGGCGATTTTGGATCCGGAGTTATCCTTTCCATCCCAATCGATATAGTTCATTCCTTTTTCAAGATCCTGATCAGAAAGGACTCTCACCAGAGAACCGGTTTCATTATATATTTTCACCTCGACATTCTTTGCGTCCGCATCCAGCTCAAAACAGATTCGGGAATCTGTATCATACTCGTGGTATATAGTGCTCCCCTCGGCCACCACTTCCTTGCCGATAATGGTGGTAGCCATGGTATTGGCGATGGTCTGGCTCAGGATATAATCGAGTTCCGTGGAATAGCCCAGCGACGTGCTGATATTGGATAGCTGTTCGAGCGATGAGAACTGCGCCAGCTGCGCCACAAAATCCGAGTCCTGCATCGGTTCCAGCGGATCCTGATACCGCAGCTGAGTTACGAGCAGGTTCAAAAAATCATTTTTACCCAGGTTTGAACTTCCGGTACTGGCTATATTAGTGGCCACCCCGGGGATATTGCTGATCGGCGAAATATCTGTCATTTTATTGCCCCCTAAGCTTTAAGGTCTATCCAACCTTTATGGCTCGACCCGGATCCGGGATTACCGATCCTGGCGGTTTTCTCATTAATGGTTTCGGTATCGGGGTTGTCGTAACCCTCGAACGACGATCTGCCTCTTCTATCCTGTCCGTTCCAGGCGGAGCCGGAATGATACTGCGGATTATGAGCCGATGAAAACTCTCTCCCGCGATCATTGACGACCACATTGATATCGGTCAATCTCAGATTTGCCTCTTCAAGGCTGGCTCTCAATTCCGGCAGGATCGCGGAAACAATCTCGCCGGCTTTGACGGTTTCGACCCTGAATTCGGTAAGTAACATACCCGCTCTCCACTGAAGCTTTATATGAAGCGATCCGAGATTTTCAGGATGAAGCCTCATCCTGACAGTCGAACGGCCGTGTTCTATGGCGTTGATAATGCTTGCTTTAATATTCTCTATATTCTCGAAATTCTTCATGGGCATTTCTCTAATATCTTCCAGACTGTATTCTGTCGTTGCACCCCTCAACAGTTCGTATTGACCCGTAAATCCGTCCGCTGAAGCGTTATTAAATTGGGCCGGGGGCGAAGCGCCGCTGGAACCGACGGAAATTTTAGATAACGCAGAGGGATTATCGTTATTATCGGATTTATCACCGCCGGCCCCGGCGCTTTCGATTTCGTTAAGTGATTCAGGGGCAACAAAATCTTCACTATGACAATTGATATTACCCCTGTGAGGAGTCTGGTTTCTTAAACCCAACAGAGAGATTGATATCTTTTGATTTAAAAGGAAAAGCCCGTCCAGATTACTGGTTTTATAAGACATTTCCGCTTGTTGCGGATTTTCTGTATCGAATAGGGTCACTTTCGGCAGGCTTTCTTTATTATTATATGAAATATTATAGGAATTAACGGCCGTATTTTTAGATAATTGACCGGCGGTCAATGAAATCAATCCTTCTATGGATTTCGAAGGTTTTATGCCGGCAGTCCCGAATAAATTTCTCAGATCGAATTTAAACGTTGATTTAAATTCATTGAGACTCTTGGCGTTATCTATTTCAGGCATTATCTCGATTTCAGTCTGCAGGGGCTCGGGATATTCATTAATCAGACGGACAAGTTTTGTTACATCAATCAGTTGCGTTGTTTTTTGACCGTCAACGTTAGTAAGATCAACCGGCAGATAGGCTTTATCAAATAGATCCGCGGTATTAAATGATATCCGGTAGGTCGATCTCGAAGACTCGTTTATTGCGAATTTTGTGGTATCCCCTGCGGAATCGGCCGGTATTATGCCAGAGCCATATTTTTTATTAATAGCCGGTAGAGATAAATCATCCAGATAACGGGAGATTTCATCGGATGATATCTCTAATGTTACAATCTTTCCCTGATTTTCGATTAACGCTTTTAACGCGTCTTCATTTAAAAATGTCCTTTCTACAAACTCTATATTCTCATTTAAATAGCCATTTTCGGGCATATCGCTCATTTTACTTTTAAAAGACCCGGTTAAGGAATCGAAGATTGATTCAAAAGATATTTCTGACACCGGCGCGGCGGGCTTTTCAGGACAAGCGCTTTCGCCCTGATTTACGAAAAATCCAGCCAGTTGCCCGATATTTTGAAAGAGGTATCCCATCATTCTTTTCCCAACAGCATGGATGAAATTTGAGCCGATCTTGCCGGCGGAAGCATCTCCAGAATCCTGCTGGCCTTATCGTTTTTCATTTTCGGCAGCACCATAATTATCAATGTATCATCGAGGTCTATCATAACATTGGCCAGCTGAATGGGGTCCATGTCGTTATAGATCTTTGCCAGGTTATATAAGCTGCTGTCTTCCAATTTCTTTTTCAAATCCATAAGCCTTGAGATTTCGTCACGCATGGACTGTACCTCGGCTTTCTCGGAGTCGACTTTTCTTTTCTCCTCCGCCAGGGAGTCCTCAATAACTCTGAATATTTTGAACTTCTCGGTTCTTATGGAATCGATTTCCGCCAAAGTCTTCTGATAAATCGAGATGGGGTCTTTATTTAAACCGCCGGTTATGACGATTTTGGCCGCGTCCGCCGGGCTCAAACCGTAGGCGAAGCTGAACAAAATGGAGTATATTATAAATCCTGCTATTGTCATCAAACCCATTCCCACAATCTTAAACATACTTTCTGCAATCTCCCGACTCCCTTTAAGCAACACGCATGCCCAAACCTTTCACGGCTGATTTGAACTCATAACACTTTATTAACATTGCAGTTATACATTACCGAAGGACTCAGTATTAATATTCCGGTTTGGCTTGCCCGGGCAATATTTTCAATTTGCAGGGTATTTTTTTCCGTTGATACTTGATTTTTGGCAAAATCAGGATATAATACTAATGGTTAACTTCGAATTGGTTTGAGTTTTGTCGTTTTGGACATTCCTCGAAGGGAGCAGAGGGTTTACCTTACAATCGGCTATTAAGAAAACTAAAATCGAGATAGCTGATTTTGGACAGACGATAATGTAAAGCTGTCTTTTCTTTAGGATTTCGTAAATATTCGAATAAAAAAGGAGAACCGATGAAAGGATTTAAACTTATCTTCATGACGGTCATAATGCTTATGGCTTTTAGCACGGGGCCGTTTGCCGCGAATATCGACCAGGATCTTCTGTCGCGGCTGGGCGCCCTGGAGTCGGATGAGACCATACAGGCTCTCGCCTATTTGAGCCAGCAGGCCGATTTAAAATCTCTCGACTTCCAACTCAAGGCCAACAAGGCCACTCTCACCGAGAGAAATATGCGCGTCGTGACAGCTCTTCAACAGACAGCTACTTTATCCCAGCCCCAGATTGTAACATATCTGGAGGAACTGAAGAGGCTGGGGCATGTCAAAAGCTACAGGATGTACTGGATAGCCAACATGTTCTGGGTTAACGCTTCGGAGTCCGGGATTTACTCTCTGGCGGAGCGGAGCGACATAGCTGATCTATATTACAATTACGAAATCGAGAATATCGAACCGGCCAAAACGAAAAATCCGGAAAACCTCCTTACCAGTCACGAGATCGGGCTGGACAAGATTAATGCTCCCGCGGTCTGGGCTCAGGGCTGGACCGGGGCCGGACGTTGCGTAATGAATATAGATACAGGAGTGGACGGGTATCACGAAGCTCTTGTCGATCGTTTCCGAGGTGACGTTGACGGGGACGGGGATTACGACGAGAGCTGGCATGATCCCTATACTAATTGGTTTTATCCTGATGACAGCGGGACTCACGGTACCCATACCATGGGTACTATTTGCGGTCGCTCCCCGTCCGGTGATACCGTGGGTGTGGCCATAGATGCTATCTGGATCGCATCAGCCGCCATAGACAGGGCCGGTATAGACCAGACCATCGCTGACGCGCTCCTGGCTTTCCAGTGGGCGGTTGATCCCGACGGCAATCCCGGGACGCAGGATAATCCTGACGCTATCGGAAATTCCTGGGGTATACCCGACGGCATCGGATATCCCGATTGCGATGCCACCTTCTGGACCGTAATTGACAATGTCGAGATCGCCGGCTCGGTGGTTATCTTCTCCGCAGGGAACGAAGGCTCCAGTGGCCTGCGCTCCCCGGCCGACAGGGCCGCGACATATTATAATTGCTTTTCGGTAGGGGCGGTCGATGGAAACGACCCAAGCCTACCGATAGCCAGTTTCAGCGCCCGTGGACCTTCGGAGTGCGCAACGGGAGATCTGGCCATCAAACCGGAGGTGGTAGCGCCCGGGGTCAGCGTAAGATCATCTGTCCCGGGAGGAAGCTACTCAACCAAAAGCGGAACATCGATGTCCTCACCCCATGTAACCGGGGCGGTAGCAATTCTAAGGCAGGTCAATCCCAATCTCGATGTGGATGCCATTAAGAATATCCTGATTCAGAGCGCAGTGGATCTCGGAACTCCCGGAGAGGATAACGATTACGGACACGGGGTGATAAATCTGATTGACGCGGTTGCCCTGGCAAGCTCCGGTTTCGGATACGTTGAGGGATATGTTACGGACGCGACGAATTCTAATCCAATTCCGGCAATCGTCGAGCTGGTAGGCGAAAATCGATCCGTCCAGGCGAATTCCTCCGGATACTATTTCATGGCCGCCCCCGCCGATTCGGCTTCATATACTATAAGAGCGTCCTATTTCGGTTACCTGCCGCAGGATCAGTCAGTCCTGATATCGCAGAACGATACCTCATCAGTAAATTTCCAGCTCTCCCCTGCCCCCATCGCTGTTTTGCAGGGAACCGTTACCAGTTTAACGGGAGATTCGATAGGGAATGCCGAAATAACTATCGCGGATACTCCTCTTCAGCCTGAGAGCACCAACTCGCAGGGTTTTTATCAGTTCCCTTCGGTTCCATCGGGTACATCATACCTCGTGGAGGCTAAGGCAATAGGCTACAGTCATGGTTCGGACAGCATATTTATCCAGTACGGGCAAACGAACGTGCTGGATTTCTCGCTTCAACCGGCAGAATCGTTCGAGACCTCAAACGGCGGTTTCGCGGGTTCAGGCGAATGGGAATGGGGCACCGCCACTCACGGTCCATCCTCGGCATGGTCGGGCGTGAAGCTCTGGGGTACCGACCTGGATGATAATTATGATGATTACGCCGACTATCCTCTTTATAGTATTGATTATCTGATATCAAACCCCGTAGCAAGGCTCGAATTTTACCACTGGTATGCCATCGAAAGCGGCTGGGACGGCGGAAATGTTTCCATAAGCACAAACGGCGGATCAACCTGGGCATTGCTGACGCCGGATGGCGGATATCCCGATAATTCCATTAACGGATTGGACGGCGAACCGGGATATACCGGCTCCTCGGATTGGACGCTGGCGGTATTTGATATATCGTCGTATTACGGCGAAACCGTACGATTCAGATGGAGATTCGGAACCGATAGCAATACAAACGATGACGGCTGGTATATTGATGATGTCGTGGTGGTTGGAACCACTCCCCCGGAGCCGCCCGACATAGTGTATAATCCCTCGTTCTTCAGCGTAACGACTGCGCCGGGAAGTGTTGAAAATCGCGATCTTAATATTTACAACAACGGCAACGGACCGTTGTTATTCAACCTGAACGCTGCGACGAATAGTCCATTATCAGTAAATGGTAAAAACATACCGGTATCGATCGCATCAATTAATCGAGAGCCTATTGGATTTTTTACCGATGAAAGGGCTAAAGACGGTATAAAAGAGGAACCTATCTATCCGCCTGTAATTCTGGGACAGGGCGGCCCTGATGCTTTTGGTCACACCTGGATCGATTCCGATGAGCCGGGCGGGCCTTCGGTAACCTGGGTGGATATCTCCTCTTTCGGCACGGAGGTGTTCCCCGGCGAGGACAGCTACGTGAGCGCGACTATCGGATTCAGTTTCCCCTTCTACGAGAACAGCTATTCGTCGCTATATATCTGTTCCAACGGGATGCTCTCGTTTGGCTCCGGTTCCGGCGATTATACCAACGACCCTATACCATCCGGCGGTACTCCGAATAACTATATCTCTCCCTGGTGGGACGATCTCAGCCCGCAGTACGGGCATGTTTATTACTATCAGGATACAGCCAATAACCGGTATATTGTCAGTTACGTGGGTGTACCCAACTGGAATTACGGCGGCAACCTCAATTTTCAGGCTATTCTTTATCCTGACGGCGACATGGATTTCAATTACGCCACCATGGACCCCGGCAACGATGAGCTAAACCTGTCAACAATCGGAATAGAGAACATCGATGCGTCAGATGGGTTGGAGATAGTCTACAACGCCAATTACATGCACAGCAATCTGAGCATACATATAGGCGCGGGCGACTGGCTTTCGGTATCGCCGACGTCGGGCATAATCGATCCCGGCGATTCGGCGGTCGCCACGGTGACCTTTGACGCTTCCGATCTTGACGAGGGGGTCTACACCGGTAGTATCGACCTCGATTCCAACGATCCCGACACGCCCCAGATCGATATAGCGGTGACGTTGACCGTATCAACCGGAGGCACGGCGGAGATTATCCAGACCCCGGCGAGTATAACCGAGACGCTGGAGAGCGGGGATTCGGTTGTGGATTCGCTGAAAGTCAGAAACACCGGCACGGCGACGTTGACGGTCTCGTTCTCGGAGACCGCCGGCTGGATGACTATACCCTCCGGGC